>VXOE01000304.1 GCA_009840225.1 Caldilineaceae bacterium SB0662_bin_25
CCAATACGCCCCCGGAAACCGCGCACACAACCCCCGCACCCCCCGCCGCAGAACGGCGAACTTTCGTTTAGTGTCAATTTCAACTTGGCTGGGTGACACTTTCTGTTGCCTGAGAGATAAGAGCGGCGTATCGGCAGTGGGACTTTCCCAATGGATAAACGTAAACGAAAGTGCGGTGAACATACGGCACGCCGTGCCGGCAATCACGGCCCCTCTACTACGACCCATAGCTAACAGTCTGGGCAAGCTATCAGTTTTTCCACACGCGAGCGATACAATCTTGAATCTTCACTTCAAATCGATGGATGAGTTCACGGTTGGCGTCGACGAGGACTTGCTCGGTTTCGATTTCGGCCACAATCGCACGCTGAATTTCTAGCGGCGGCAACGGGAAACTAACTTGCTTGAGAGCGTTGCCATTGAACTGGGGCTGTCCCCCACCGGACACTAGAGTATTCGCCTGATTCCAGTAGGCATCGCTCTGGGCATACGCCCAATAGAAATGTGGATTCACCTCGTCCGTTGGGAAACGAAGCCTAATCAAATAGGAAGCAAATACTGCATCATAGTCCTCTTGAAAGATCATTGTTTTGCCGTAAGTTGCACCCGTCCGAGCGACTAGAATGTCCCCCTTCTCTAGCAGAGATTCCTGCGACTTGCTAGTCAGTGAAATGAACTTGGGATCATCTGAACTAAGAATTCCTCTGTCTGAAATATCAGTGATACGGATAAATCTGGCATCCCCTTTTTCTTGAGCTTTTTCAGTATAGCCGTACTGTGGCTTAGCAAGTGCCTCTACTTTCACCTTCGGCCACTCAGGATCAACATGAATGTGCGGCCGGTAGTTCTCAACAACAGCCCGCGCCCCATCAATCACCTTCTGGTACCCTTCAATCTCCGCTACGATCTCCTTCTGCAATTCCAATGTGGGCAGTGGTATTTGAAATCGATAAAGCAGTTTAGCACTAAGATTGTTGATGTTCGCGCCAGAAATCTGCTCACGGAGAAAGTCGTTGAATTTGTAATGTCGGAGTTGATAGTAGAGATACTGCGTGTCGGCAAATGAACTATTCGCTCGTACAGCCCCCATGAACCCTCCAAAATAGAACTCGGTATCGTCGAGGGACAGGGCAACTTTGCCAATGTGTTCCTTGCTACCACTTGCTAGGCAGATGAGAATGTCGTTTCTCTTTAGCTTCTTGGCTTCTGGGAAATTGAGGGCGGTAGAGACATTCTTGATCTCTGTCAGGTCCAGCTTATAGGTGTCTCTGTCAATATTATTGGCGCGAAGAACTTGGAGCCCCTGTTCTCCAACCTCATCGCTCTTGCGATAGGTCACTCCTCGGACCAGTTCACAGATCTCACCCAATGGTGTCAATTCGTTTAGCGACATTGGGTTCTGACTTGCTCGATACCGATCCCCACTTAGATTGTACTCCCCGTCCTCAGCCACTTCCTCTTTTTCGACAATCAGCCCGTTAATTGGCTGCAAGCCTTTAGTCGAATACTTCGCCCTGTTTTCTGCCACTATAGCAGAATACGTCGGCTGGGATTCGCCCTGCGTTTCGCCACCATGCATCCGCTGCAAATGCCCCGTAATTTCGGCCAGCACCCTGGGCAGGTCATTCTTCTCAATCGGACGTCGTTGCGCGCCTAAGTCAAACCCATCGTTTTCTACCTTGAAGAACGCGATTCTGTCCGCACTTCTCGCCAGCGACTTGTCTAGCAGTAGAATCGAAGTCTTAACGCCCGAATAGGGATTGAAGACCCCCGCCGGCAGCGAGACCACCGCCACTAGGCTCTCCTCCACCAGCTTCTTGCGAAGTTGCTTGTGCGCGTTCTGGCTCTGGAAGATGATCCCTTCCGGCACAATGATCCCTGCCCTTCCGCCAGCGTTCAGATGCTCAGCAATGTAGTCGACGAACAGGACCTCGCTGCGCCTGGCTTTAACCGAAAACCGGTTGTGCGGCCGGATCCCCCCTTTCGGCGACATGAAAGGCGGGTTGGCCAGGATCACGTCGGCGAACTCGTTCCAGCGTTCCTCGCTTGTCAAAGTGTCATACTCGTAAATGTGGGGATCGACAAGCCCATGCAAATACATGTTGACCAGCGACAACCGCACCATATCCGGAGAAATATCGTACCCCATCAGGTTCCTCGCCAACCGATCCCTATCTTCCGGTGTTAGCGTGCTGTTCCCGTCTGCGTCCTTGTTGGCGGTCTCAATATGCTTGAATGACGAAATCAGAAACCCCGCCGTTCCGCAGGCCGGGTCAAGGATCACATCTTCCTTCCTCGGGTCCACAATCGACACAATGAAGTCAATAATGTGCCTCGGCGTGCGAAACTGCCCCGCATCGCCCTGCGAATCCATCACCGACAGCAGATACTCGAAAGCGTCTCCCAACCGCTCCGAATGGTCATAAGTGAAGCCGTCGATCACCTTCAGAAAGGCCCTAAGCGTCTCCGGGTCACGATACGGCAGAAATGCGTTGCGGAAAATATCCCGAAACAGCTGCGGAATACCCGCGTTCTCATCCATGCGCTCAATTGCTTCAGCGTACAGGGCGAGCGTCTCATGGCCCCCCAGCCCCGGCTGCATCAGCTTGGCCCATCCAAATCGCTCGAAATCCCCTGCGAAATACTTTCGCTTGCCGCCGAACTCCTCGCTCTCGGCGTCGATGTCGTCCATGAACTTGTAGATCAGCGCAATAGTGATCTGCTCCACCTGGCTCTTGGGATCGGGCACCTTGCCAACCAGAATATCCCGTGCGGTGTCGATACGGCGCTTGGTTTCAGAATCCAGCATTCTGCTACCCCTTCAATCCAATGCATGAACGGCGCAAGAGATTTCCTCTGCGCAACTTCGCGCTATTACGCCGATAAACTGGTTACTAAGCCGCAAACTGATTAAAGGATACGTAGTCCTTCACATACTCAGGAACGAGCGTCCTGTACTTTTCCGGCACTTCCCTGAAGTCCCGAGTAGAGAAAACTGCGTTGGTGGCCAGGTCTTGGAACAGCTTGGCATCAACAATGTGTCGGGTAAGGTCACTGGTGACGTAGGCCTTGAAATATGCCTTGATCGCTGGTATCGACTCTACCTCATCAGGCTTGTGGTCTGTCACGAACTTGTCGAACTCTTCCTCCAACAACTCGTCCTTCGACTTGAAGCCCGGTATGAGGTCAAATACGCGCTCAAGAATCTCCCGTAGAGTCAGGCGGCGGTCTACCGCGGCCGCCTTGCGCAGCTTTGCCAGCGTATAGTACTCCTCGGGCTTGTCAAAGACTTCCCGGTTCACATAGTCGATGACCCGATCCCACTGGCCCGCTTCCACCGCTTGAGTCACAGTTTCGTCAGCACGCACTCTATCGGCGAACTTCTCGAACAACTTTCTGTCGATCTTCATTCCCTTTGGGCCGACCTCCACTTCGCGGAGTGCCGAGATCCAGTCGCGGCCCATGTACTCGAAGGCACCCAGTGGGTCGCCGTTTCCGTCCCCGTTCGTGTCGAGAGGTTCCCTGGAGACAGGTAACTTCAGTTCTTCGTCATAGTTGAACTCAGTTTCGAAGTACTCGCAGTTCCCAAAATAGTCAAACAGCTTGAACTCTGTCTTCTCTGGCTGGGAAATCTCATCCTTGAGATTTCCATCCCGAAGGTCTTCCAGGAAATTGTGCCGGCGTGTGCCTCGCCCCTTGATTTGGACAAAATCAGTCGGTGAGAAAATCGGCCGGAACAGTCCCAGATTCAGGATATCGGTGCAGTCGTAACCTGTCGTCATCATCCCCACCGTGACACAGACACGAGCCTTGCTCGTATGGTAATCCGGCAAGACATTGCCCGACCCCATAAGATTATTGTTGGCGAAATTCACTGTGAACTGTTGCGCATCGGCGATCTGTGAAGTGACCTGAACGGCGAAGTCCGACTGATACCTGCCCGGATACATTCTGTCGGCCATTTCGTTGAAGGTCTGCGTCAGCCTCGCCGCATGGTTCTGGCTGACCGCAAAAACGATCGACTTGCCAAACTCGTTGCTTACCGGGTCCCTTAGCCCGCGATTCAAAAACGTATGACAAAAGACCGCATTCGTTGCGTCGGAAAAGAACTGCTTCTCGAACTGGCGCTGCTTGTAGGTTTGTTCCTGGTCCTCCCCAGTGTCGTCCGTAACGGAGACAATGAATCCTTTTTCCGACAGAAGCTGCGTCGTCACATCAGTACGCGCGTCAACGACGGTGGGATTAATCAGGAATCCATCGCGAACGCCGTCCAGCAACGAATACCTGAAAGTAGGCTGCCCGCTCTCACAACCGAAAGTCCGGTACGTGTCCAGCAGCAGCCTGCGCTCCATCTCGCGCGGGTCATGAGCGCTTCTGCCAACGCCATCAGTATTCTTCAGATAGTCCCGCGGCGTCGCCGTCAAGCCCAGCTTGTACCCCACAAAGTAGTCAAACACGGCCCGCGCATTGCCGCTGATCGACCGGTGCGCCTCGTCCGAAATCACCAGGTCAAAATCAGTCGGCGAAAAGAGCGACTGGTATTTGTTGTTGAACTGCAGAGACTGGACCGTACTCACCACAATCTCTGCACTCCGCCAGTCGTCCCGCCGTTCCTTGTAAACAACCGCCTGGAAGTCTGCCGAAAAAAGCCCGTCGAACACCTTCCATGCCTGCTCCTCCAGTTCCAACCTGTCAACCAGAAACAGCACCCGGCTCGCGTTTCCTGTCCGCAGAAACAGCTTGATGATGGCCGCAGCCGTCAGCGTTTTCCCGGTCCCCGTCGCCATCTCAAATAGAAACCGATCATTCCCCTCCTCCACCGAACGCTGCAACGAATGAACAGCCCGCAACTGATAGTCACGTAAGAAACGCAGACCATTGGCCTGGATAAGTCCGGGCCTCTCATCCTCGTTTTTCCAAGCCGCCGCATCTTTATAGTTTGGCAGCTTGCTCAGAACAATGTAATCCGCCTCGACCCGCTCATCGATCAGCCGCTGCGGGTTCGGCGTCACTTTCTGATAACCCGTAACCGACTCCGGTGAAGGGAAAGTCGTGATAATGTAGGGATTTCCGCGCTCCAGATCCCAAAAATAGTGCAAGTTGCCGTTCGAAAGAATTACAAAGCGGCAGTTCTGTGAACGGGCGTATTTTCGCGCCTGCTCCTTGCCCACCAGCGGCTCCTTGTCCTCCGATTTCGCCTCCAGGACGATAAGGGGAAAACCCTTGCTGTCAAGCAAAAGGAAATCCACGAACCCCTTGCTCGTCTTCTCAAAGTCCTCCCCCAGCCCGTCAAGGTCCGGCTTCTTGAGCGTGACACTTGCTTCAAGCCGAATATTGGCCGGCCCATCCTCACTATCAAAGAACCGCCATCCCGCCGACTCCAGCAGCTTATTGATCTTGATGCGTGCTGTAGCTTCTTTCATATGCGTTCGACCACTCTTGCGTCTTCTCTATAAACCTCAGGTTGACATCAGCAATTGCGGCGAAATGCCCGCATCTTAATCACAGCAATTCCTCAATTCCCAATTCAGAAAACTGACTGCCCTCGGCTACTCGCGCTCCGAGCTCTACGACTCTAGGCTCACCTCGAATGGACAATTCCTGTCGTCGCCTCGTTTCTGACCCCATGAGATTCAGTCTGCGGCCAGCAGGGACACCTTGAACTGCTCCCCAACTATTGAGCTAGGAACTACAGCTTCGAACCCACAGCATTCCTCTGATTATTGAATATCCTCTTATACTCCAAACTCTCCGCTCCGAAGTTTATCAAAAGCCCAACCTCATAACCATACGCCACCACATAATTCCGGGCCTGCGCAATATGAACATTCTCCAGCGCAGTCAAAGCCTTCAACTCAACCACAACTCGATCACCTACTATAAAATCCGCCCTCCGCGATCCCACCGAATAACCATCATAAAATATCCCTACATCAACCTCCCGACCATAGGACAAGCCGGCCCGATTCATCTCAATAGCGAGACATCTCTGGTAAATCACCTCCTGAAACCCTCACCCCAACGTGTTATGCACCTTCATCGCACACCCAATAATCCTATAAGTCAACTCATCCTTGATCATCCCGTCAGTCCTTCCATCCTTTCAACCATCTCGTCCCGCGCGACCCCTCCATCCTGAAAATCCATCAAAATCCTGCAAATCCTGATTCAGACAACGAGAGAAGCCACCCAACCCGCACCATCCACCCACCCC
>VXOE01000315.1 GCA_009840225.1 Caldilineaceae bacterium SB0662_bin_25
GGTCATGTGTTTAATCTCCCGGTCCAGGAGGGCGGTGGTGTTGAACTGGCCGGGGGCGCCGGCGGCGGTTGAGCGGTTGGCGGCGGCGGCGAGAAAGTCGCCGGCGCAGGTGAGCCAGAAGAAGAAGCCGCCGGCTGGGACGGTCCAGGCGGCGCGGTCGCCGATGTGTTTGTGCAGGGCGGCGTCCATGGCCTCGACGCGCTGTTTGTAGGCGCGGCGGAGGCTGTCCAGATATTGCTTCTGTCCGCCTCCCTCCAGGGCAACCCGTACCAGATTTGAGGTGAACTGGTTGAGGCCGCCGCCGCTGTCGACAAGGCCGCTGTCGGCGAATTGACGCGCCTGCTGCTCTGATGTCTGCACCCAGCCCAGGCGCAGGCCGGGCGCAAGGATTTTTGAGAAGGAGCCGAGGGAGAGCACTCTGCCGCTGTCTGCATAGGCGGCGAAGGGAGCCGGCGGCGGCGATCCGAAGTCGAGGAGATGGTAGACCTCGTCGGCGACGATGTGGAAGTCATGCTCTTCCGCGAGGGCCAGCAGCTGCTGGCGGCGTCTGTGGGAGAGCGTGCGGCCGGTGGGGTTCTGGTAGGTGGGGATGGTGTAGAGAAGGACGGGGCGGTGGCGGGTCAGGGCCTCTGCGACGGCCGGCAGCACAAGGCCGTGCTCGTCGGTGGGGATGGGGACGGCGTTGAGCCGGTGATCTTCCTGGAGGATGCGGAGGGCGAGGAAGTAGCTTGGCTCTTCGACGAAGACGGTATCGCCGGGGCGGGTGAAGAGGGTGCAAACCAGGTTGAGGGCCTGCGAGGCGCCGGCGGTGATCATGAGTTGCCGGGGCTGGACGGGGGTGGCGTAGCCGCGGCTGAGGAATTCGGCGAGCGCCCAGCGGAAGCGGCCGTCGCCCTGGGGGAAGCCGTAGTTGAGGAGCTCGGTGTCGCCTTCGGCGAAGCGTTCGGCGGCGACCTCGCTCATGAGGGCGTGGGGCAGGAGGGCGAAGTCGGGCTGGCCGATGCCGAAGTTGATGCTGTCTGCGCTGCGGTCGACTTGGGTGGAGCGGTCGTACATGGGGGTGGACCACCGGTGATCAGTGATTGTCGGCCAGCAATCCATGGGGCCCACTGGTGCAGTCGACCGCTGTCCCGTGGCAGTTGGCCACTGCGGATCAGATGTTTTCGTCGAGCAGCTTTATGCGTTTGCTGCCGATGATGGAAATGGATTCGCGGTCGAGGAGTTTGATGCGCTTGCGTCCGATTTCGATGAGGCCGCGTGCTTTGAGGTCGTTGAGGACCTGTGTGGCGGTTTCGCGGTAGGTGCCGATGCTTTCGGCCAGGTCCTGGTGGGTGAGGCCGGTCACTTCGTCGGACTGCTGTTCGTCGGAGAGGCGCAGGAGCAGATTGGCCAGGCGGGCGGGGATGCCTTTGAAGGCCATGTTTTCGAGGCTTTCTTCGGCATCCTGCAGGCGCTTGCCGGTTATTTCGAGAATGCGCAGGGCGACCTGGGGCTTGCTGAGGATGAGCCTTTCGAGGTCGTTGCGGCTCATGACGCAGATGAGACAGTCATCGATGGCTTCGGCAAAGGTGTTGTGCATCTTCGTTCCCAGCAGGGCCATCTCGCCGAAGAGAGTGTGGGGGCCGAGGGTTGTGATGACGAGCTTTTTGCCTTCAGGGCTGATGCGATAGAGCTGTACGCGGCCTTCCTTGAGGATGAAAAGGACTTCGCCCGGCTCCTCCGGGCGGTAGAAGACCCGTCCTTTGCGCACGGTGCTCATCGTGGTAATGCGGTTCAGCTCTTCCATTTCTCTGGATGTCAGGTCCTGAAAGACCATCAGTTCAGAGAGAAATTTCATCTTTTCCGCCGGTTGCAGCGCGGCGGACATTTTCATGATCGTCATGGTGGGTTTCTCCTGGCCCGCCGCGGGTTTGGGACGGTCGGCGGCCTCGGTTCCTCGCTCTCGGCTTTTGGCCCATCCTCATTATACGCGTCGGGGAGAAATTATCAACCTTTTTTGGCGCTCTTATACCCGATTTGTTAGAATGCGGGCATGAATTTGCGCTTTCCCCGGCAGTCTATTCGTTACTCCGTTTCAAATGCGCCCCTCGCAAACAGGGGCGCATTTTGTACTGGCGTCCAAGGCAGGAGAGTACACAGATCTGCCTTTTGGCGTCGCTCGATTCAGTCTTACGGCGGCCTCAGCATCCTATCCATTCTGGCGCCGATAGTGATTCTGATGTGGTGGAACCGTGTTGCGGTGCCGGAGCCGGCGGCGCTCGAAGGGACGGTGGCCCTGGAAGTACCGGCAGCTGGTGAGGGCGCCGATTTGACGCCGGACAACCGGGCATTGTCGGTGCGCTCCAACACGGTTAGCCCCGATGGCGATGCACTGTCCGGGCCTGCGGTCAGAGCAGAGGCCGCCGGGGACGGGCAGTCGAGCGTTTCGCCGGTGGCGACAGCCACGCCGCCGCCCGCGGGTCTGCAGGGGCAGATCGTGGGTGGTGAGAAGGCGGCGCCGGGGGCTTGGCCGTGGATGGTTGCGATCCAAGCCTACACTGAGCCCGGTTATCACACTTTTTGCGGGGCGTCTCTTGTCGCGCCGAGCTGGGCGCTGACGGCGGCCCACTGCGTCGTGAACGCGTCGCCAGACGATATTGTGGCGACGGTTGGCCCTCACAGGCTGGACAGCGGTCAGGGACAGAAGAGGTCGGTTGACCGTATTGTCGTGCATCCTCGCTATGGATTCGACTTTGCCCATGACTTCGCTCACGACCTGGCGCTCCTGCATCTGACAGAGCCGGCGGACGCCGAGCTGGTCACGCTGCTGGGGGCAGACAGCCTGGCGCTGGCCGGGCCGGGCACGTTGGGGACGGTGATTGGCTGGGGGGCGCTTTCGGAGGACGGCAGTGCGGGTCTGGTGTCCTATGACCTGCAGCAGGTGGAGCTACCGATTGTGTCGGAGGAGGAGTGCACGAGCTCGATGGGCAGGATGATCACGGAGAACATGCTGTGCGCCGGATTCAGGGAAGGGGGTAAGGACGCGTGCCACGGTGACAGCGGCGGCCCGCTGGTGGTGCCGGACGGCGAGGGCGGCTGGCAGCTGGCCGGGCTTGTGAGTTTTGGCATTGGCTGTGCGCGGCCGGCGTTTTACGGTGTTTATACGCGTGTGAGCCAGTACCACGACTGGATACTGGCGCAGATCATTCTGGAGGAGACGGCGAAGGAGCGTGAGGAGTTTGAGATCATGCTGCCGGCGGTGCACAGCGGCGCGGCCGTTCTGATGCTGCCGGCGGTTCATCATGGGCCGGAGGAGCAGCCGAAGTCAGTCGTGTCGCCGAAGCCGCCGCCCTTTCCTGACGGACTGCTGCGGAAGGTGCAGGTGCCGATTCTGATGTATCACTATGTAAGCGTGCCGCCGCCCGGGTCGGACGTGTACCGGCGGGACCTGTCGGTATCGCCGGAGCTGTTCCGGAGCCACCTGCAGGCGATGGCCGACGCCGGGTATACGACGATCAGTATGTATGATCTGGTGGGCCATCTGAACCAGGGCACGCCGTTGCCGGAGAAGCCGGTGATCCTCACCTTTGACGATGGATATCGCGACAATTACGAGAACGCGTTTCCATTGTTGAAGGAGTTCGGCATGACGGGGATGTTTTTCGTGGTATCGGACTACATGGATGAAGGGAACCAGCTGTATCTGTCGTGGGATATGGCGCGGGAGATGCAGGCGGCAGGGATGTTCATCGAGTCGCACGGTCGTAATCACGCCAGTTTGCGGAATCGGAACGATGACTACCTGGTGTGGCAGGCGCTGGGGAGCGCGGAGACGATCGAGCATGAGCTGGGGGTGCGGCCGCGTTTCATTACGTATCCTTTTGGGCATTACGACAGGAATACGATCCGGATATTTGAGAGTGCGGGATTCTGGGGCGGGGTGACGATCATCGCGGGGGCTACGCACTCGACGGACGATCTTTTTCAGTTGCGGCGCGTAAGGGTGCGGGGGACGACGAGTGCGGGGGAGTTGGTGAGGTTGTTGGGGGTGGATTGGTGAGGGGTGGTGGTTAGTTTTTGGTAGGTAGTTTTTAGTTTTTAGTGGGCGGGTAAGTGACAGGTTTCGGTGATAGTTGGGGGAGGGCGTTCGGGATTGAACAGGTTTGGAACGGCTGCAGGTCTGTTTGGGATGTATCTGGGTTGAATGTTGTGGCAAGTAAAACCGATCGATCCGCGAAGTTACGCGAAGGGGCGCGAAGGACGGCAGAGGCGTGTCGCGAATTCTTTGTGGGGCTGCGCGGATCGGTCGGTCTTCGATTTCGCAATTGGCTGTTGTGGCAGACGTGGATTGAGGTGCCAGCGTCCGACGCTGTCGATACCGACGGTTTCCTTGAGTTCGGCCGTGCGGAAGTCGTAGCCGGCGGCCAGCGCGTGGCGGGTGTCGAGAGAGACGCCGACGCGCTCTTTATTCTCGACCAAGTCGATGATGCGCCAGATCAGGAGGAGAAATTTGATCGAGGACATCGCGATTCTTGAAAGGAAGTTCGTTGCCAAGACGGCGGCGAAGTACCGCAGTCGGGGCTATGAGGTGGAGGAAGACTGTCCGCTGGATTTCCTGCCCGGTTTCCGCGCAGATCTAGTTGCGCGCAAAGGCGACGAAGTGCGTGTGATCGAGGTGAAGTCCAGAACTTCCTTAGCGGCGACACCGAGGCTGAATGAACTTGCTGAGATTCTCTATAGTAAGCCTGGCTGGAGTTATGACCTGTTGCTCGTAGGCGAACCGGAGAAACTGGAGTCTCCTGAGGGTTCGCAGCCTTTTGCGGAAGAGGAGATCCGCCGTCGACTTGCCGAGGCGGAGGAGGTTCTTGAGAAGGGTTCGGGCGAGGCCGCCTACCTGTTGGTCTGGTCGGCTTGCGAAGCGGCGATCCGGAATCTGATCAAGGCCGCCGAGATCTCCATCACGCGCGTCACCACGGCGTCATACGTGCTCGACATGGCGGTCATGCACGGCATCATTTCGCGCGAGGACCACGACTATCTGGCCGAAATGATGAAGTATAGAAACGCCATAGCTCATGGTTTTGATGTCAACGGATTCAGCGACGAAAAGGTGACGGAGTTGATCGAGGTTGTTGTGCGACTGCTGGATTCGGAGCCTGAACTGGCGTGAAGACGGGCGAGAGGCGTTTCGGAGCGGCGTAGTTCTCGCGCTGTTGAGTTTTCACGGCCTCAACTTTAGTAGGGCACCCCACTGTTCAAGCAAGTTTCATAATGGTTGAGCCTCATGCCGCGCGGCGGGTCCGGCGGCTGCTGGCTTCGCGCGCGGGAAGGAAGGGCAGTGCGGGAGCGGCTATATTAGCGGTAGCTTTTGACATGGCCAGAAAATGCTCCCACATTAAAGGCAGCCTTTAATATGGAAGCATAACTGCGTTATAGGGCCACATGCCAGTTGAGAAAGGCAAGTTTCGTGATTTGAGGGTAGTCAAGTTGGCCCAACAGGCAGTTGAGATGTATGCGGAGAGTATGTGCAGTCAACTTGCTACAAAGGTGTGCACATTGTCTACCGACTGCCGTGGTCGAACCGGGCTTCGTCATTCTGTGCGTCGAGCGTCCTTGGTTGGTCGAGATTGATGCCCGGGCGGGGGTGGACGCCGCGCACGGTCACCAGTTGAAAGGGAGGCGGCTCGGACGGTTCGCGACGATTCAGAGCGTCGTCCAGCGTTTTGACGATAAAGGCACTGACGCTGAGGCCGCGGGCTGCGGCTGCGCGGCGCACCTGCTTTGCAAGCCGGTCGTTGAGGTAGATAGTGGTCCTCATGATGGATTAGCATGACATGTCTTAAGCAGGGCATCAGTACTGCCAGGACAGGGGCGTGCAGTTCAGATTTGGGGCGAGAGAGGTCAGGTGAGGGCCTCGTGCCAGTGGTGACTGACATTGCTTGCTGTCCATCGGCCAGGTGGCAGATGGGCAGGCACAAGGCCGGCACCTACGGGAGCGGGATGGGGGGGCGGGGTGGAGCACGGCCGCCGCGAGACGACAACTTCATATTACCCACATACTCGCTACGGCGCGAAAATGGCCGGGGGCGTGGGGGGGGGGGGGGGCCCCCCCCAACGCGGGGGCGGGGGGGGGGGCCCCCCCCCGCCGGAGAGGGGTGTGGGGTGGGGGGTGTGTGTGGGGGGGGGAGGGGTGGAACGGAGCGGTGCTA
>VXOE01000007.1 GCA_009840225.1 Caldilineaceae bacterium SB0662_bin_25
CAAGGGAGGGCCGACTAGGCCCGACCGCCCAGAACTGCAGTAGTCAGTGGTCAGTGGTCAGAGACGGCGCTTCCTCTGCCGTAGATGTAAGCGCGGACAGGTCCTGGTCAGTGCACTGCCAGAGGATTGCGAGAGTTCACCTCCATTTAGAGATGTACCCGTTTTCACCCTACTTCTTGACCCCGCGTTCGATGTCTGATAGCATGGCCGGACCTGTCGCCAACGTGCTTGACGACGCCAGAACATTGCGGACACACGACGTCTCCATCAGCGATATGCAGTAGACTACCAAGAGGAATTCATATGCCCGACGCCCGCCCCAACATCCTTTTCATCATGTCGGACGACCACGCCTCCCACGCGATGAGCTGCTACGGCAGCCGCATCAATCGCACGCCCCACCTGGACCGGATCGCCGAGGATGGCATGCGTTTCAACAACTGCTTCTGCACCAACTCGATCTGTACGCCCAGCCGCGCGGTGATACTTACTGGCACCTACAACCACATAAACGGCGTGACAACGCTGGCTTCGACGCTCGATGGCCGGCAGGTGACGATGCCCAAACTGCTGCAGGCGGCAGGTTACCAGACGGCAATTGTCGGCAAATGGCACCTGGGACACGGCGGCGTAAATGATCCGACCGGATTCGATTATTGGAATGTGCTGCCGGGTCAGGGGCTCTACCACGACCCCGAGATGATCGAGATGGGTGAGCGGAAGGTATTCCCCGGCTACGTAACAGACCTGATCACGGACTTTTCGTTGGACTGGCTGCGGGCGCGCGATCCGGAGCGGCCCTTCATGCTCATGTGCCACCATAAGGCGCCGCATCGCTCGTGGGAGCCGGACGAAAAACACGCTCTCATGTACGAGGACGAGGAGATTCCTTATCCGGAAACTTTCAACGACGACTACAGCAACCGTGCGGCGGCGGCCGCAGCGGCTGAGATGCGTATCGACCGAGATATGACGCTGACTGATCTGAAAAAGCCGACGCCGGAGGGGCTGACGCCGGAGGAGGAAAAGAAGTGGAAGTACCAGCGGTACATCAAGGACTACCTGCGATGCGTCGCATCCATCGATGACAATGTCGGCAGGCTGCTCGACTACCTGGAAGAGGAAGGGTTGGCGGAGAATACCATCGTTGTCTACACCTCGGACCAGGGGTTCTTCCTTGGCGACCACGGCTGGTATGACAAGCGCTTTATGTACGAGGAGTCGCTGCGCATGCCGCTGCTTATCCGCTATCCGCGTGCGGTCGAGGGGGGAACGGTCAACGAACAGATGGTACTCAATGTCGACTTTACGCCGACTTTGCTCGAGTACGCGGGCGTCGACATCCCGGAGCACTTCCAGGGGACCAGTTTCTGCGACCTTTTGGCTGGCCAAAGGCCGGAAGGCTGGCAAACATCGATGTACTACCGATATTGGATGCACCTGGCACACCACCACGTTTATGCCCACTATGGTGTGCGCACGCTGCGGTACAAGCTGATCTATTACTACGCAGACGGATTGGGTCAACCTGGAGTCATTGACGAGTCCAAGGAGCCCGAGTGGGAGCTCTTCGATCTCGATGCCGACCCCTACGAACTAAACAACGTGTATCATGATCCGGATTACGCCGGCGTAGTAGAGGAGTTAACCGAGGAGTTACATCGCCTGCAGGCTCGCGTGGCCGACGAGCCCTACGACCATCCGACCGCGGCCGGCACCTGGCGACACTGACCCAACAAACTGGAAGGGACTCGACCTGATAAGGCCCTGCTTCGACCCTGAGTGTGTCGAGTCAGGGCGCCTCGAGTCGTTGAAGCGGAGAGTGGACCTGGCTGTGGCCTGGCAGTCGCGAAGGCAGTAAGAGAAGGCCGTGCGCGATAGGAAATGCGCACGGCCCTTTTTTGGTTAAGCTTCCAGGCTGATAGTGGGTAGAATCTCGCGGCGCTAACCTCGCTCGGCTGCGACGGGAAACAGGTGAGCGCGGCCAAGCCACAGAGCCAGAGCGCCCAGAGTGGCAGAGATCACCACGCCGCTAACGGCAACGGCGACGACCCCGCTGATGGAATAGATGCCCCCCGTGCCCAGGCTCCCCATTGCTGAGGCGATCGCCACCATCGTCTCGTTGATGCCCTGCACGCGACCACGTTGCCGCGAGCCCTCCAACGCCGCAGACAGTAGCGACGAGCCGGCGATGTAGCTGAAATTCCAGCCCAGCCCCAAAAGGAAGAGCGAGACGAACAGAACCGGCAGCTCGGTCGAGAGCGGCATCATCATGGCGGCCAGGACTTGAACGAGCGCGCCGCCAAAGATCATTGGGACGCGGCCTACGCGGCCCGCCAGCCATCCGCTGAGCCCAGATAGACCGAACATTCCCAGGGTATGCGCCATGAGCACGTAGGAAATTGCATCGGCTTTGTAGTCGGCCCGGTTCATGTGCAGCGGCGTAACCACCATCAGCAGTGTCATGACCAGTTGCCCGATTGCCATGGCCGCGATGGCCAGTTGCACGTCGGGGAGCTTGAGAAGCTCCAAGACCTGCGTCAACCCCCTGGGCGCGGCGCTAACGGACGTCCGGTCACTGGCCGAGCCGTCAGTCGATCCATCAGCAGACCTGGACTCTTCCCCTTGTCGAGTCAGGAGTGCAGCCAGCTCCTTTGGATCGGGCCGAAGGGCGACAAGCAGCAGGATGAGGGCCAGGGCCATCAACCCCGCACCGAACCAGAAGGGGCCCACGTGCTCATGGAAGCCCTGGGCCCTCGCTACTTCGACCGACGGCTCAACCAGAAGAGGGCCGCCTATTGCCCCGACCGTGCCCGCAAACACGATCATGCCGATCACTTTGGCCTGCTGTGCGAGCGGGAAGATTTCGGCGGCGGCGTACCGTGTCTGTTCCAGCGCTGACCGGCCCATGCCGAGAAGGATCGCCCCCCCAAGAAAGAATACAAGCGAGCCCGCGCTGATGGCTGAAGCAGACACCAGCATTCCTGCGATCACAAAAGAAAGGCCAACAGCGAGTCCGATGCGGCGCCCCGCCTTGTCCAGCAGCCAGCCAAGCGGATAGCCCGCGCCCGCCCGGCCCACCATCGAGAGCGCGTTGGGAAGGCCGATAAGCTGTACTCTGCCGCTCAGGGAGTAGGAGATGATCGGCGTGAGAACGAAACTGCCGATCATCGCGGCACTGTTCAGGCTGCTGACCAAAAAAAGGACGATGATGAGCCGCCGCTGCACGCGGGACATTTGGACCATGAAGCCAGTAACCTTTACACGCGAGACCTGTCCAGCGCTTCGCAGACCGGACCCGGGAAGTGCCTTTGCATGAAGTGGTGTGGGCTACATTGTAAACAGACATCCTGCAAAGAGCAATTGCGCACACTACTTGCAGTTCGGGGGCACGCGCCTGCTCTGCGTTTCAATCGGAATCCGACAAGAATATAGGGGCAGATTCTTGCGGCGAACAGGCGGTTGTGGTACGGTTCAACCGGTCTGAGCCTTGAGCAATCGGGTTGTACCGAATTTGCTGATTCCTCCACCTCTTTACAGAGATTCCCGGGCAGATCGCAGTCCCGTATTGGCAGCAGCGCTCCACTTTTTGTGACCCGCCAGTTCACCAACTGCTAAGGAAAGCGCGATGACATCGAACACAAAACCGAATATCGTCCTGTTCGGGATCGACTCGTTACATGCAGATCACATGAGCTGCTACGGCTACGAACGGTTGACCAGCCCCTACCTCGACCGATTCGCCTCTCAGGGTGTCCTCTTCGAAAACACATTCAGTGCGCATATACCGACAACAAGCGCTTACGCCTCAATGCTGACCGGCATGGACGTCTTTTCGACACAGGTCGTGGCGCTGCGACACCAGGGCCCGCTGCGGCCGGAGGTAAAGACGCTTGCGGAAATCCTGCGCGAGGAGGGCTATCACACCATTTGCGTCGGGTTCGACGGGAATCCCAGCAGTCGCGGTTTTGACGAATATTTGAGCTATCCGGCCTGGGGCTCATGGGAGGAGGGGCGTCTTCCAAAGGCCCAACTTCTCAACGAGCAGGCGATTCCTGCGATCGATCGCATGGTGGCGGAAGACAGGCCTTTTTTCCTCTTTTTGCGGCACATGGACCCCCACGCGCCATATCTACCGCCGGAACCGTATGAGCGCATGTTTTACCACGGCGACGAATGCGATCCCAGCAACAATTCGATGGAGCCGGTGCTGGCCTTCAAGCCCTTCCGGGATTTTCTTGCCTCCTGGCTGCCGCCGGGCATCACTGACAAGGACTATGTGATCGCTCAATATGACGGGTCCATCGCCTACATGGACGCTGCCATCCAGTCGATTTTCACGGCGCTGGAGGAGCACGGGGTCTTCGACGAGACGATCGTGGCGATCAACGGGGACCACGGTGAGACGCTTTACGATCATGAGTGCTGGTTCGATCACCATGGCATCTATGACAATGTCCTGCACGTTCCATTGATGCTGCGCTACCCACCCAAGTTGCCGGCCCACCGCCGCGTCTCGGGCTACAATCAGCACAAGGACCTCGTGCCCACGCTGCTTGAACTGGCCGGCATCGACGCCGGAATCGACTTTGACGGGAGATCCCTCCTGCCGATGGTCGAGGGCAGTGTGGCTTCGCACGAGAGCGAAATCTACATCACCGAGTGCACGTGGATGCGAAAGCACGGCTGGCGCACGCCGCAGTGGAAACTGATGCTGGCGCTGGAGCCGGACTTTCATTTCAAATCGCCGGTGGAACTCTACAACCTGATCGAAGATCCGTTGGAGAACTGCAATCTCGCCGATGAACTGCCCGGCGTCGCGGCGGCCCTGACGGACCGGCTGGAGGCCTGGGTGGGCAAGCGGGAAGCGGAAACGGGGCTGCCGAATCCGATCCACCATCAGGGTGACTGGCACGGTCTCAAAGGGGTCGGCCCATTTACCAGCTCGCAGCAGGCCTACGACTCGCTCTACATCGGCGACGCCAGCGCCGCCCGGCGTCTGCAGGCAAAGTCGCGTGAAGTCGAGGAAAAGGAATAGGGGCAGGGAAGGGACGATGGCTGCGACTGCGAAGCCGAACATCGTAATCCTAGGCATCGACTCGTTGCGGGCCGATCATCTGAGCTGCTACGGCTACGACCGTCTGACCACGCCCCATCTTGACCGTTTTGCTTCGCAAGGCGTCCTTTTCGAGAACACATTCAGCCCCCACATTCCGACGACCAGCGCCTACTGCATGATGCTGACCGGGATGGATATTTTCACTTCTCAGTTGGTCGCGCATCGCCCAAAGGGCCCGCTACGGCCTGAGGTGAAGACTCTGCCGGAGATTCTGCGCGAGCACGGCTACACCACGGTCTCGGTCGGATTTACAGGCAGAGCGAGCGCGCGCGGCTTCGACGAATATCTGAGTTTCAGGCAGATGGGCAGCTGGTCGGATGGTCGCGTGCCCAAGGCGCAGCGGCTTAACGAGTTAGCGCTGCCGGCGCTAGACCGCCTGGTGGCAGGCGACAGGCCATTTTTCCTGTTCCTGCGCCACATGGACCCGCACTCGCCCTACCTGCCGCCGCAGCCCTTCGAGCGCATTTTCTATCATGGCGATGAGTGCGACGCTGACAACCGATCTATGGAACCGGTCTTTGCGTTCGAACCGTTTAAGCATACGCTCATCGATATGTTGCCGCCTGGGATCAGCGACCGGAAGTACGTGAACGCGCAGTATGACGGGGCCATCGCGTATATGGACGCATGTATTCAGTCGATCTTCACCGCGCTCGAAGCGCATGGCATCTTCGACGAGACCATCGTGGCGGTCAACGGCGACCATGGCGAGGAGCTTGACGAACACGGATACTGGTACGATCACCATGGCCTTTACGAAACTGTGCTGCACGTGCCTTTGATGCTGCGCTACCCGCCCAAGCTGCCCGGCGGCAGGCGCATTGCCGGCTACAACCAGCACAAAGACCTGGTCCCGACAGTGCTTGCGCTTGCGGAGATCGACGCCGGTATCGAGTTCGACGGCCGCTCTTTGTTGCCAATGATTGAGGGGGAGGCGGCGTCGCACGAGAGCGAGTTTTACATTACGGAGTGCGCGTGGATGCGCAAACATGGCTGGCGCACGCCGCAGTGGAAGCTGATTCGTGCGCTCGAACCGGACTTTCATTTCATGCCGCCGGTCGAGCTATACAATTTGGTGGAAGATCCTGGGGAGAGCTGCAACCTGGCTGAAGAGATGCCGGAGGTCGTGTCGGCGCTCACGGCGCGGATGGAGGACTGGGTTAGCATGCGGGAGGCGGCGACGGGGATGCCCAATCCGATCCACCACCAGCCGGGGTGGCATGATATCGAGGGCATCGACTATTTCACGAGTTCGCAGCAGGCTTACGACAATCTGCGAATTGGGCGGCCCAGTCAGGAGGCGTTGGAACGGGAGCGGTCGCAGGCGAGTTCAGCAGGAAAGAAGGAATAATCCAAGACGAATTGGGGGCGGGTGAAAACTGTTAGACTGGCTGGCCCGACCGGTCGGCTCACAATGGAGCGAGATAGATGAAACTTGGCGCAAATTCAGTCCTGTTCGGCGGTTACGACATGGAGACCGCCTTCCGTTGCATCGCGATGGCCGGTTACGACGGCATCGAGATGGCCGCAATCGATGCGATGGCCCAGCACCTGGTCTTGGACCGCTGGCAAGAGCTGGCGCCGGAGATCAGACAGCTGGCCCAGACCTACGAACTTGAGCTGCTGGCGATGGAACAGCCCAGTCGCGATCGGGAGTTGATGGAGAAGGCGATGCAGGCAGCCGTATCGTGCGGAATCCCGATTGTCAACTGCGGGCCGGGTGGTGAGAGCGGCAACGAGGAAAGCCTGGTACAGACCATTGACGAGCTGGGCGAACTCACGCAGATGGCGGAGAAGTACGGGGTTACACTGTGCGTAAAGGCGCACGTGGGGGCCAGTATCTTCGATACGCCCACGACTCTGCGAGCGATGGAAGCGATCAACTCGCCTAACTTCGGAATCGACATGGACCCGTCGCACATATACCGTGCCAACGAGAACCCGGTTGAGGCGATTGCCGCGGTGATCAGCCGTGTCAAGCACGTGCATATACGCGACTGCAAGGGGCGGCAGCATGGACCAGGAAAGCCGGAATTGCAGGCGAACGGGCGCGGGGACATTGACCTGGTGGGGTACGTGCGAGTGCTTCACGAAAACGGCTACTCGGGGCCGCTGAATCTGGAGGTAATCGGCGCGAGGGAGTATAGTTTGGAGCAGTGCTGCGTAATCGCTGCTGAGAGCCGGGGTCATATGCAGGCCTGTCTGCAGGCGTGCGGGGCGCGTTGAGCTGCGCTGACATTTCAGCAATTCGCCCTTGGAATGGGATGGTCAGTCCCATCTCAAAGTTACAGTTTTCAACGAGGAGTGCTCTATGCTCACGACAGAACAGATTGAGCAGTTTCAAGCCGACGGGTTTCTGAACGGCGGCCAGGTGCTTAGCGACGACGAAGTGGAGACGCTGCGCGCCGAAGTGATGCGAGTCATCGACGACCGGGAACGCGACGACGTTGCCCAGCCCGTACTCTTGCGCAACATGAGCCGTGACGACAGCAAGGCGGTGTGGCAGATCGTCAATATCTGGGAGGCGAGCGAGCCCTTCCGTGAGCTGATGAGCCGTGAAGAGATCACGACCGGGATCGCCCAGTTGACGGGGGCCAGCGAGCTGCGAATCTGGCACGATCAGATCCAGTATAAGCCGCCGCAGACTGGGGGAACGACACACTGGCACCAGGACGCGCCGCTATGGCCGATCATCCGGCCGATGACGGAGGTGACGGCCTGGGTGGCGCTGGACGACGCCGATGAATCGAACGGATGTATGTCGATGGTGCGTGGTTCGCACAAATGGGGCAACAAGATCGAATACCTGAATCAGCTGGAGGATATTCAGGAGATGCCAACGGAGTACGAAGGACAGGCGCTGCGCGTGGCGAGCTGCCGGGTGAAGAAGGGGGAGGTGCACTTCCATCACGCGCTTACATGGCACGGCTCCCACGACAACAACAGCGACCGTCCCCGCCGCGCCATCGCACTGCACTACATGACAAACGAGACATTTTATGTTGCCAGCGGCGAGCACGTGATGAAAGAGTTTGTCGAAGTGGATGACGGTGAAAAGCTGCGCGGAGAGCACTTTCCACAGGTTTACCCGAAGAGTTAGGTGGCCAGAATGGAAACTATCCGGCGGAAGTGACTTCCCCGAGGGGGGAGGGGCTTGCGCGCACGCGTGTTCACTTTCCAGAGACGCCCACAGTTGAGCGGAGACTCATGACATGGTCCGAATCGGCATTGTCGGATGCGGCCGCATCCTCAACGCACATCTGCAAGGTTACCGGCTCCTACGAGAGGCCGGCTATGACGGTTTTCGCATCACGGCTCTGTGTGCCCGAAACGAGGACGATGCGCTCATGTTCCGCAAGCGCGGCGAAGGGCCGACACCGCGGGCGGCGGTGCTGGCGCCGGAGACGGGGGACCCGCTGGCGGCGCCCCACATCTATCTGGATGAGTTTCAGCCGGATACCGACGTTGCGGTCTTTACCGACTACAGGGAAATGATAGCGGCCGGTGTGGTGGATGCGGTCAACGACTTCACGACGCTGTCGATGCATCACCAGATTGGTGCGGCCGCCTTCGATGCCTTCCTGCATCTGCTCGTGCAGAAGCCGCTGGCGATATCTGTGGCGGCGGGGCGCCTGATGGTAGACGGCGCCAAGGCTAAAGGCTTGACTCTGGGACTGTTCGAAAACGTGCGTCAGTCGGCCGGCACGCGAGCGGCGGCCTGGGCCATTGGCAATGGGCTGATCGGCGACCTTCAGCTGGCGCTGTTTGGCGGGATAGGCGGGCTGTGGTCCCCCGACAAGATCGTGGGTGAAACGGCCTGGCGTCACCGCAAGCTCGAGGGCGCGGGCGGGGGGGCGATAGACATTGGCGTGCATGTGATGCACATGGTGCGCTACGTCTGCGGCGAGGTGGCTGCGGTCAGCGGGACTGTCCGCACCTTTGAACCTGTGCGTTACTTGCACGGTGACCCGGCGGCGGGCCCAAGCGTCGAGGCCAACGTGGACGACACCTACCTTGCGACGGTCACTTGTGAAGGCGGGGCGCTGGCGCAGCTGATGTGGTCCTGGGGCGGCCATGGCGAAGAGACGCCGATCCCGGGGGCGCCGGTCTTCTATGGGAGCGAAGGGTGCATCAAGGGAGGTGAGATTATTCTTGACGATGGCAGCCGCCGCAACCTCCAGGAGGCGTTCTGGGCCGAAGCAGACCCGGAGCTGCTGGACGTCCAGTTTCCGCTGGTGGGGTCGAACGAAACGCGCCTTACCGACCCGTTCGCAATTCAGCAGTATGACTGGCTGGAGGCCATCGGCCGGGGAGGCCAGCCTGAGACGGACGGTGAGGAGGGCCTGCGGGACCTGGCGGCCGCGTTCGGGATGATCGAATCGTCCCAACTGGGGCGGACCGTGTCGATGGAGGAGTTGCTGTCGGGTGAGGTGTCTGGTTACCAGCGCGAGATTGATGACCACTTCGGTCTTGGCTAGAGTGCAGAGCCTTGATATGAAGGTGAGGGGCAAGTGAAGACCAGCGCCCTCTATGTGAGAATCGTGGAATGGTCAGAAGAAGACAACTGCTACGTCGGCAGTTGTCCGGGCCTATTCTATGGGGGATGCCATGGAGAAGACGAAGAGGCGGTTTTCGCTGAACTTTGCCGTATTGTAGAGGAGACAGTTGCACTCCCCACTGAGGTAGGCAAGCCATTGCCGTCCCCAACTGCGGGTAAGGACTACGCAGACAGAATGCAGGAAACTGCCTGAAAGAGTGTAGCGGCGCTGATCGTCATTTCCGATTGGATAGAATGAGTATCCGGAACTATTTGCAGAGAATTCAAGAAGAGAGAAATCCATGAAACGTGTCGGGATCGTCGGAGCAGGTGGGATATCAAGAACGCACGCTGACCGCTGGAATCAGATGCCGGGAATCAAACTGGTCGGATTCTATGACATTGTAAAGGATGCCGCCAGGGCAGCTGTACAGAGATCCGGGGGCCGAGTCTTCAGGAGTATGCATGAGCTGCTCGATTCCGTTGACTACGTTGACGTGTGTACGCCTGGGACGGCACACGTTGAGCCAGTCATTGCGGCGCTGGAGGCAGGGCACCCGACGGTATGCGAAAAACCGCTAGCCAATAGCATTTTTGACTGCGGGCGTATTCTTGATACCGCCGAGCGCACGGGTACGCCGCTCTTTATTGCAATGGTGGTCCGGTTTTTCCCTCAGTTTGCCAAAGCCAAGCAGGTGTTGGACAGCGGGGCGATCGGCGCGCCCGGAGTAATCCGCACTGTACGCAGCGGAAGTTTCCCAGACGCGGGGTCGGCCTGGCGCAAGGGTCTTGCGATAACCAGCTACTACGGCGATTTTGCGCAGAGCGGGGGCGTACTCTTGGACCTCTGTATTCACGACATCGACTACCAGCGCTGGTGTTTCGGAGAAGTCGAGCGTGTCTTCGCGCGGGGAATGATGTACGCCGGTAAGGAGCCGAAGGACCACGCGCTGATTACGCTGCGCTTTGCAAACGGGGCTGTCGGCCACATTGAGGGAAGCTGGTCTTACCCCCGCGGGCGCTTTGCGACCCGCATCGAAATCGCCGGCACAGGCGGGATCATTGAGTGGGACTCGCGGACGCGGCCGCCGGTGGAAGTGGCCTTGGAGCAGGAGGACGGTAGCCTAGCGTCGTCAGGAAGTTCGCCGACGGCGCCCCAACATGACCCTTACTACGCTGAACTGGCACACTTTGTGCGCTGCGCCGAGGCGAAAGAACCGTTCCTGGTCACACCCCATGACGGGATGATGGCGGTGAGAATCGCACGGGCTGCAATCGACAGCCTGCAGTCAGGAAAACCGCAGTATATAAGGTAGCACAGTTCAATCAGTGGTCTTTGCAGTGGGTCCCATTCCGTTTGAGTGTTGCAACAGCCTGCAAGTCGACATGGGCCTGGATCTACTGCCGCAGCGATATAGTCCAATCCAGAGTAAGAGGAAAACGATTAGATGTCAGACATTCGAATCGGCATGCTCAGCTTTGCCCACATACATGCGGTTAGCTACGTTCACTTCCTTTCTCAGATGGAGGGCGTAGCAATTGCAGGGATCTACGACGATGACTATGACCGGGGAGGCCGATTTGCCGCTCAGTATGACGTGCCCTATTTCAGGCGGGTAGAGGGTTTGTTGGACCAGGAGTTGGACGGAGTGATCATCTGTTCAGAAAATGCGCATCATGCGCCACTGGTTCTGCAGTCTGCCGGTCGAGTTGACGGTATCCTTTGCGAAAAGCCCATTGCCACAACGGTGGAAGATGGGCTGGAGATGATTGAGCGCTGCCGGGAGACAGACACGAAACTGCAGATCGCCTTTCCGATGCGTTTCGCACCGCCGGTAATGGAGTTGAAGCAGCAGTTGGACTCGGGGGTCTTGGGTGAGATTTACAGCGTCAAGAGTACCAATCATGGCTCTATGCCTGGCCGCTGGTTTGTCGACCGCAAACTGGCTGGCGGGGGCGCGGTGATTGATCACACTGTGCACGTAGTCGACCTGCTGCGCTGGTTCTGGGACACGGAGGTGGAGGAGGTCTACGCCGAGGTCGGCGACGAACTGCTGCATCCAGGGCTCGGAATCGACGATGCAGGACTGCTGAGTTTCCAGCTAAAGAATGGCGTCTTTGGAACACTGGACACGAGCTGGTCGCGGCCGGAGAGCTATCCGACCTGGGGGGACGTGAAGCTGGATGTCCTCGGGGAGAATGGATTGATCAGTGTCGACGCTTTCGAACAGAACTTACAGGTGAGTTCGGAGGAAGAGGGCAAGACTTCCTGGGTCAATTGGGGCAGCAGCGGCGACGAGGGACTGGTGGCAGATTTTGTTGACATGATCCGCGAGGACCGGGAGCCTTCTGTAAGCGGCGAGGACGGACTGCGAGCATTGGAAGTTGCGCTGGCCGCCTATGAGTCGGCGAGGCGGGCCGAGCCTATATTGTTGTGATGGACGAAGAGTTGATACTTGCTTCCTGTCCAACTGAGCGCTGAGGAATATACCGTTCGACATTTTTCCTAAGAAGGCACATAACTCTCAGATGACATATGAGTCAAAAAACTGTCTTAAGTGCACGCAGAATTCTCCTTAGTGGGCCCCTCTTTTTCGACACTGAGACTACGGGTCTGGACAGATTCGCTGAGATCGTCGAGATCGGTGTTGTGGATGCGGCCGGCCAGTCAGTGCTTGATACTCTGGTGCGTCCGAAGCGACGCATACCCGCCGACGCTACATCGGTACATGGTATCACCAACGATATGGTGCTGGACGCCCCAACGTGGCCGGAGATCTGGCCAGAGGTGAAGCGTCTCTTTGCCGACCGACGAGTGGGCACATTCAATGCCGAATTTGATCTTCGCATGATGCGGCAGTCGCATGAGCAGCGTGATCTGCCATGGGAGGAGATGGGCGGGAGGGCCTTCTGCGTGATGAAGATGTACGCCCGATACTATGGTGAACTTGTGGGTGTCGGCAAAATGAAATGGCAGAGTCTGCAGAGGGCCGGTCAGCAGTGCGGCATCCCCTTGCCCAACAGTCACAGAGCAGTGGACGATGCCAGGCTGACAAGCGCCGTATTCCGGCACATGGCGGGGCGTGCAGATTCTCCATGACCTGGAGAAGCCTACCCTCAAAAGGAAAGACAGTCGACCAGAAGTTGAAGGCGTTCCTTCGAGGGAGAACGCAGTTGGCTGAAGAACGCCTGGACTGGTCGAGTGGAGGTAGGGAGTTCGTACAGACTCGAACTACCTACGCGCTGACCCCTTCGGATTCACCGCCGTTGAGCCTTGTAACGTCCGTCAGGGCTATTCTGATGCGAGGCCCGCAGGTCATGGTAATGCGAGATCCTGACGGGGAGCATGTGGTGCCCGGGGGACGTCTGGATGAAGGTGAAGGGCTGCTAGAAGCCTTGAGGCGGGAACTGTTGGAGGAGACAGGCTGGAGTGTTCTGGGGGAACCAGAGCTCATTGGTCTGTTTCACTTCCATATCCACACACCAAAGCCGGCAGGCCACCGCTACCCCTATCCGGAATTCCTTCAGATGCTTTACAGGGCGGAGGCTGAGGACTATTTCCCGGAGGCTATGGAAGTAGACGGATTCGAGGTGGGCGCCGAGTTCCGGGCAATTTCGGAGGTTCGGCGGCTGACTCTTTCTCAGGGTGAGGCCGCGCTTCTCCAAGTCTTGTTGGAAACTTAGACAAGTACCCGTTGACAAGAGTTCTGTTTCGCTCCGGTCAAGCCCGCCCGAGTCCTTCAACAGCGACCGGAACGTAATCCTGGGTAGGGAGAAGCGAATCCAGAATCGCGTGACATACCCGAGTTAGTTCAAACCGCCGGATCTCCCCTGGCAGCAATTCGGTCCGTCTTCCCACTACCCTGGAAAATTGAATTCAGGAAGTTGCCGGCGCCCAGTCATGCTTGGGCAGAGCGCCGGCATTGATATCCTTCGAGGCTTTTCCGGCGCTTAAGGTGCGTATCAGGCGCCTCTGCAGGAAAACCAATGAAAGGAAGGAGTTGGTTATTGCCTCGAAACGCGCCTTGTTAGCGCGAGAAGAGCCATCGTCAAGCTTACGGCAACAACCGCTGAAACGGACAGAACCCCCTTCAATATCTCATCAATCTCCCAACCCACCAGAATGATCGAGCGCAACGAGCCTAGCAGATAGGTCACGGGATTGTACTGTGCGACAGTCGCCATCCAGCCGGACATTGCCTCAAGGGGTATGAACATTGGTGTGAGAAACATCAGTGGCAGAAAGATCATGAAACTGGAGCTGACAGCCGCTGCGTTGGCTGTTTTCAGGGCGATTGCGTATGAGAAGCCTGCGAAACCGAGGCCCCAATAGGCTGCCAGTGCTACAAAAACGACGATTCCCGTAAGGCCAGTCTCGAATCGTACCCCCACGGCGTATCCCAGAACCAAGACTGGTACTGTAAGAGCCAACACCAGAGCAATGTCAGCGACCATAAGTCCGAGAAGTAGCGCCAGACGTCGGACCGGGGTCATCATCAGTCGGTCAAAGTAGCCGCTGCGGACGTCCTCAACCAGTGTTAACGCCCTTGAAAGAGGTCCCGTGACTGCCATAATGATGGCGACCGGAAGTTGGAATGCCTTGTAGTCAAAGTCGCCGCTCGCTTCCACGAAATTCTGAAGGGCACCTGTGTTCACAGCAAAAAAGAAAAGAGGGATAATGAACCCCGGAATCACGGATTCCGGGTCCCTCAGGACAGATCGGAGGGCCCGCCGAGATATTGCGAAGACATCGCTCACGAAACCACCATTCCGCGCTTGAACTTTGGTTGATCCTATCATTCTTATGGGACCTCTTTTATTGCGATGCCGGCGTCCACTTGAAGGCGGGCACCGGTGTAGTGAAGGAAAACGTCGTCCAATGTAGCTGTGCGCAGGACAATGTCCTCTACAAGAGCGCCGTATTGGTCCAGCGCAATTGCGACAGGGCCGATGACCTTGGAACCTTGGTGAACGCTCAAGGTGATTTCATTCCCGGACACTTCGACGCTCTCGACGCCACGTACCTGCCTGCAATTTTCAGCCGGCCCGCTCGTTTGGCCGTTAATTTTGGCGACGATTATGTCGGTACCGACAGAGCGTTTCAGTTCGGAGGGGGATCCCTCGGCAACGATTCGCCCCTGGCTGATTATGCCAACACGTTGAGCAAGATAATCAGCCTCTTCCAGATACTGTGTAGTCATGAAGATCGTGACTCCCTTCTCCTCGTTTACACGGCGTACCTCGTCCCAAAGTTCAACTCGGCTGATAGGATCCAAGCCAGTCGTGGGTTCGTCGAGAAACAGAATCTGAGGTTCGTGAATCATAGCAACTGCCAGATCGAGTTTTCGTTTCATTCCACCGGAGTAGGTGCCAATCAACCTGTCTAAGGACTCCTCGATGGTCAGCAGGCGAGCGAGGTAGTCGATCCGCTTGTTAGTGACGGGTCCACATAACCCGTAAAGACGCGACTGAAGTTCCAAAAGCTCTCGCCCTGTCTGCTTGTCGTCGAGAGCCGCTTCCTGGAGGGCCGCGCCGATCTTCAGTCTGACGGCTGTAGGTTCCGTGACTACGTCATGGCCTGCCACCCGAGCGGACCCACTTGTAGGCAGCAGCAGCGTGGTCAGCATTCTGACTACTGAAGACTTTCCCGCCCCGTTAGGACCAAGAAATCCGTAGATTTCGCCGCTGGGAATCGATAGGTTGACAGATTTGACTGCTTTGACGGCACCGAAACTGCGTGAGAGAGAGACGGCTACAACTGCATCTTCACCCTTCATTGTCTTGTTCGCTCCCCTCCCATAGCGACCTCGACCGTTACCAATTGCAGATCGCCGCCGCGAACAATTCGCAGATTTGCTTCTTCGCCTGTCAGATCGCTTCGCAGTACGACCGCAAGTTCGTCGGGGCTAAAGATTGGTTTGTCGTTAAAATTGACGAGAATGTCACCCACGACCAGGCCTCCCCGTTCAGCAGGGCTGTCAGGGGTAACGGAGTTGAAAAGTACTCCCGTCTCCTGACCCAGTTCACTTCTCAGGGCAGGGGGCAATTGAACGGTCTGCACGCCCACGCCCAGGTAGCCTCGACGTACTGAGCCATGTTTCAGTATGGCTTCGACCGCCGGCTCGACGGTGGTGCGGGTCAGAGCGATGCCGCCATCCCGACTCAGAGCAGATGTCGCCAGACCGACGACGCGCCCGGCTGCGTCGACAGTGGGGCCGCCGGAAAAGCCTGGGTACATAACCAGGTCGGTGCGCACGTAATGGCTGATCCGAGCTCCGCCGTGTAGGCGCCAATTCTCACCCAAGGCACTGAGAATGCCCAGGGAAGCCTGGATAGTTGTGCCCGGCCGGCCGAGGGCGAACACCATGGCGCCTACGCGCAACTCGTCTTCGGGTGCCCATGGGGAGGCAGCAAGGCCGTCGCGGTCGATGCGTAACACCGCCAGATCAATGGCAGGATCGCGTCCAATCAGGGTCGCATTCAGTCGGTCGCCGTCGGGCAGGGCGACTTTCACATCTTCAGTCCTGACAACGTGGTTAGCGGTAACGATAACACCTTCAGCTGACCAGACGAGTCCACTTGCGGGAATCCGGCGGCGGCCGTTTACCTGCACCACACCTTGCCCAGCAGATTCGACTACGGCCGCCATTGCATCAGCCATGGCCCTTAACTCTTTTGTCATATTTCTTCTCCATTGAGAACCTTCTTCTGAAAGGCGAAGCACCGTGAACAGTTTGTAAATCGTACATTCTCAATAATAGCGCGGAGTCACCTTCATTTCATCCGCAGATCTGACTGGTTTATCCCGTCAGTTCGGGTGGGTAGGAGGTACCAGGCGCTGCTTGCCGGGTGCAGGCAGAGAGCCAGGGTCGATTTGAGCAGTTGCGGCGGTCAGAGGGTGAGAAGCCCCAGCCTGGTGGCGAGGACGACAGCTTCGGTGCGGCTGCTGACGTCTAATTTCGTGAGGACCGCTTGCACGTGGAATTTGGCGGTGTTCTCGCTGATGCCCAGTTGCAGACCGATGGCCCGGTTGGTCAGACCTTCAGCCAGCAGGGACAGCACTTCCAGTTCTCTGGGTGTGAGTGGTTCGGGGATGGACTGTTGGGAAGGCGCCGACGACATCCACAGAGGAGTAGCAAGGGAGGGGTCTGTAACTGAAAGACCTTCGGCGACGGCGTAGAGGGCGGCGAGCAGCTGATGCGCCTTGACACCACGAGGTAGAATCCCGGCTACGCCCATTTGACGAGCGGTCCCAGGAGAGTCGTCGTCGGGTAGCATGGCGATGACCGGCAGTCCGTCCTCGACCAGATCGGTTACTGTCTCCCAGACCTCAGTTGAATCATGAGCCGAGAAGTCCCAGCCCATATCCCAGACCAGGACGTCGGCGTTCACCGTTTTTTCCTTGGTCAGTTGGGCCGGGGTCTCAACCAGGACCGCGACGATGGCCGGATCCATATCAAGAATGGCCGCCAGGCCGTGCCTGCTCAGCGAGTCTTCTGCGAAGACTATTACGTTAAGCGAGTCCTCCTCGTGTCGTCGCATGGCGTGTATTTAATCACGAGCCTGCGCTCCTGTCTGTGGGAACGATATCAATGTCTTACGGACCCCCTTTTTGGGAGTGACGTGTTTGCCGTCCCTGGAATCGGCTGGTGGCGTGCGAACCAAGTCAGGCGAGATTGGAAAGTTCGGCCAGAAGGCGGTCCGTCTGTTCCGGGCGGCCGACGGATATACGAATGCAGTTGTCGAGGCCGGGCTTCTGGTAGTAGCGCACGAGGATGCCTCGCTGTTCGAGAGCCAGCTTGAGGGCGGCGGCGTCTCCGCTGCCGGTCGTCCTGAAGCCCTCGACACTGCAGAGGATGAAATTTGCGCTGGAAGGATAGGGGAGGAGGTACGGTACTTTCTGCAATGCCAAAAAGAGACGGTCGCGTTCCGCACGCAGCTTCTCAACAGTAGAATGCAATTCGTCGACATAGCGTAGGCTGGCAAGGCCGGCTACTGTGGCGGCTACGTTGACGTTGTAAGGTTGCTTGAACTTCCAGATGACCGGCATCATCCACTCAGGAAAGATGCCGTAGCCCAGTCTCAGGCCGGCGATTCCGGCGGACTTTGAGAATGTACGAATGATGACTAGGTTGTCGTGGTCCAGGACCCAGGGAGTGCGGCTTGTTTCGACGGCGAATTCTACGTAGGCCTCATCCAACACGACGATCACGGGGAGTTCCAACAGCCGCAACAGGTCCTCGTCGGGCAGCCAGTTACCCGTAGGGTTGTTGGGCGAAGTGAGAAATAGCAGCTTGGGGCGGGCCGATTCGGGGTTCTGTGCTGGGTCGTTGACCAGATCGCAGATTGCCTCGACGTCGATGTGGTAATCGTCTGTTCGCCAAACCTCCAGGACTTCTGCACCGACCAGCTTGGCGTCGAAGCTGTACATGCCGAAGGTTGGGGGCGTGTTTATGATTGCGTCGCCAGGGCCGAGAAACAGGCGGCAGAGATAGTCGAGGATTTCGTCGGTGCCATGACTGGGCAGAATCTGTTCGACTGGCACTGCTTTGGCGGCTGCAGCGGTGGAGCCGGTGCTCTCTTTAGTGCTGCCGGTGGGTTGCTGCTCGTTTTGCAGATGGTCTGCCAAGGCCTGCCGAAGTTCGGTCTGTTGCGGGTCGGGGTAGATGTGGTAGTAGGCGTATTCGGCCAGGGCTTCTGAAACGGCAGGGTGGGGGCCGTAGGGGTTCTCGTTCGCGTCCAGCTTTACAATTTCGGCGGCGGGAATGCCGAGTCTCTGGCTCAAGACTTCAAAAGGTTGAATTGGTGTGTATTCTTCCAGGCCGGCAAGGTGCGGGTTAAGAAGCGTCTGATACGTGGAGGCTGCCATTACGATGGTTCGTCCTGTCTGTGGAAAGTGGGATTGAGCCGGCGACTGACTGCGGCGGCGTGGCCGCCCAGACCTTCTGTGCGCGCCAGGGTCTCAGCGGCGGGGCCAATCGCGGCCAACGCCTGCTCATTGAGGCCGATGAGGCTGATCAGCTTGACGAAGTCGGTGACGTTGATCGGGCTGGCGAAACGGGCGGTGCCGCCTGTGGGCATGACGTGGCTGGGGCCGGCTGTGTAGTCGCCCAGCACTTCGAAGCTGCGTTCGCCGAGGAAGATCCCGCCGGCGTTTTGGACGTGGTCGACCCAGCGCCAGGGGTCTTCGACAAGGAGACAGAGGTGCTCGGGGGCGTATTCGTTGGCGAGTGAGAAGGACTCGTTCATGGAGTCGGTGACGACGATGCCTGCTCCGCGTCCAAAGGTGGCGGCGGCGATCTGGTCTCGCTCCAACTCCTCCAATTGGGTGTGGACCGCTGCCTGAACCTGGTGCGCCAGTTGGCGACTGGGCGTCAGGAGCACGGCACTGGCCAAGATGTCGTGCTCGGCCTGGGCCAAGAGGTCGGCGGCGGCCAATTGCGGATCGGCTGACTCATCGGCAATGATGACCGTTTCGGTGGGACCGGGCAGGCCGTCGATCCCGACGAGGCCGAATAGCTGCCGTTTTGCCAAGGTAGTGAACAGGTTGCCCGGCCCGCATATCTTGTCGACAGCGGGGATGGTCTCGGTACCGTAGGCCATTGCGGCGATTGCCTGCGCGCCTCCGGCGATGTAGACGGCATCGACGCGTGCAATCAGGGCTGCGGCCAAGGTTACCTTATCCGGCAGGCCCGTGTCCTTTTGGGGAGGGGTGACGACGATCAGCTCCGGAACATTGGCTACTTTCGCCGGGATCGCGGTCATCAGTAGCGTGCTGGGCAGCGGTGCGGTGCCGCCGGGAACGTAGATTCCTACACGCTCTATGGGCCGCACGAGCTGACCTACGGTGCCTTCATGGTCGTTCTGGATCCAGCTCTGGTTTGGCTGGCGGCGGTGGAAGTTCTCGATGCGCTGGGCGGCGAGCGCCAAGGCCTCACAGACCTTGTAATCGAGGTCAGCGGTCTCTTGCAGGATGGTGTCGGAGTCAACGTGCAAATCGACGAGCTTGACTTCGTCCAGCTTTTTTGTCCATTTTCGCACGGCGGCATCGCCATCGGAACGGACCTCTGCAAGGATACGGCGAACGGCTTCGTCGGGGCCGATACGTGAGCCAAAGATACGCTCATTGGCGTCAAGCATTTCGTCAGGCAGGTCGAATGCGTCCCAAGGCTGGCGGCGCAGAATCGAATTGCGCGCGGCGTTGGCATCAAGGATAGGAAAGAGGTTGGTCATTGCAGGTGCACTTAACAGTCAAGGTAATGGGGACTGGATTTGTATTGGGCCGACAGGTTCAAAATCACTGTCTCATGCGTTCTGCGTCTTCCATTTTGCCGAGGACAACGACGATGTCTTCTTCCTTGATCTGAAAGCTGGCGCTTGGGCTGACAATCAGGTCGTCACCTCTGCGGACGGCGATCACGGACAGGCCATATCTTTGGCGCAAGCTCAGCTCGGACAGGGAATGGTCCCACGTGCTGGGCGGGGCCAGGAGCTCGACGACACCAACTTCGCTGCTCACTTCCAGGTAGTCGACGAGGTGACCGACGGCCATTTTCCTCCCCAGGCGGCGGCCGGCCTCATGCTCCGGCAAGATCACTTCGTCTGCACCTACCTTTAGGAGAATCTCTCTTTGCGTTATTGTCAGGGCCTTGGCAATGACGCGCTGAACGCCGAGTTGCCTGAGGAGAACTGTGGCCAGCAGATTGTTCTCAAAATCGGTACCGATGCAGACGAGTCCGGTGTCGAAGGATTCGACGCCGGCCTGGCGCAAGGCGTCGATGTTGGTCGCGTCCAACTGGACGACGTGGGGGAGTTCGCCGCTGAGCGCCTGCACGCGGTTTTGGTTCGAGTCGATGGCCAACACAGTGCAGCCGTTTTCGACGAGGGTTGTAGCGACGGCGGTGCCAAAGCGGCCCAAACCGATGACGACAAACTCCGATTCCCGGCCTCCTTTTTTGAAGGGCGAGTATGGGGTAGGCCCAGCGGCGGTCTGGTCTTCAACTACATTGCGCGCAGGGGGGGTTGATCGGGCGGCGAATGGGGATAGAGTGCGAATGAGGCGGCCTACACTTTGGCGAATCTGCATTGAGCGATCTCAGACAGGGGCGACTGACGTTTCGGGAGCAGATCAACGGCCTGGTGTCCGGTCGAGAGTCTGCTGCCGTGTGCGTGTTTCCGTGCCCGTAGTATAACGGGCGCCACTTCAAGCGGGCTTCCTGCACGTCCAGCCGGCATGGAACGGTGAGCGCATTATAGCATAGTAGTGGGGTCTAAACCTTTTCAAACGGGGCATCTCGTGATACGATTCGCCAGACTTGCAGCCGACAGATTGGGGTTGGTCTCATCGACAGATGCAAGAGGGGCGCAGGTATGTCTGACAGCACTGTTCAGCCAGTGAAGGTCTCACTTCATCGGCGGTTTTTCTCGGAGAAGAAGCGGTTGTTTCTTGAGAGCGGTTCTCTCAGGGCGTCGCTCTTCGAGTTTGAGAGCGGGGTCGCGGCCGTCAAGCTTGAGAACGGTGTGAGCGAGATCGTCATGTTGCCTTTTCAGGGCCAGCAGATCTGGTCGGCCATATTCGGCGGCAGGAATGTGACGATGAAAACGATGTTCGACCAGCCGCGGCCGACTTCCGACTACCTTCAGACCTACGGCGGGTTTCTGCTCCACTGCGGGTTCACGGCGATGGGCGTGCCGACGGAGGAGGATGACCATCCGCTGCATGGTGAGCTGCCCAACGCCGACTTCCAGCACGCGTGGCTGATGTTGGGAGAGGACGAAGGCGGCGCGTACATTGGCCTGGGTGGGCAGTACCAGCATACTGTTGCCTTCACACAGAACTATACTGCCAGGCCACTGGTAAAGCTTTACGCCGGGGCGAAGGAAGTGCATGTTTCCCTGTGCTGCCGCAACTGCAAGAAGACACCGATGGAGTACATGTATCTGGCCCATTCGAATTACAGGCCAGTCGAAGGTGGACGTATCGTATACAGCGCTAAGGTCACACCGCAGACGGTACGCATGCGCCGCAGCATACCTGACCACATCAGCACGGGGCCAGATTACCTGGACTTCCTTGACCGCCTGGAAGAGAGGCCTGAGGGACATCATGTTTTCGACGAGAGTATGACTTTCGTGCCGGAGCTGGTGTTCAGTATTGACTACGACGCGGACGAAAAAGGGTGGGCCCATACGCTGCAGGTGCATCCGGACGGCGGTGCGGACTATGTGCGTCATCGACCAGAGCAGCTGCCGATTGGAGTCCGATGGATATGCCGTACGCCGGACAAGGACGCTCTAGGATTGGTTTTGCCGTCCACTGCGGAGCCGGAAGGCAGGAGCGCTGAACTGGCCAAAGGCAACGTGAGAGAGTTGGAAGGCGGCGGAGAGTGGCGCTGCGACTATGTATTGGGGACGCTGGACGCTGAGGAAGTGGCGGCAGTGGAAAGAAAGATCGCGGAAATCGGTTAGCGGGCGGCCGATGCGTTCAAGGTTGACGTGTCGAGGGGCAGGTTGGTCTGAGGTCAATTAGGGCACTCAGGATGCTTGTGGTCAAGGTTGGTGGCGGCAAAGAGTTGAATATAGACGCCATCGTCGACGATATCGTGGCGCTGCAGCAGTCTGGGAGGGAACTGGTCCTGGTTCACGGCGGCGCAGAGACGACGAACGACGTGGCCGAGGCGCTGGGCCATCCGCCTCAGTTCGTTACGAGTGAGAGCGGCTTTGAGAGCCGTCGTACGGACAGGAGGACGCTGGAGATCTTCGAGATGGTCTACTGCGGCCAGCTCAACAAGATGTGGGTGGAGAAGTTACAGCTAGCCGGTGTGAACGCTGTCGGGTTGAGCGGATTGGACGGGCGCATTTTCGAAGGCAAGAGGAAAGACAGACTGCGGGTGCGGGTCAACGGGCGGCGCCTGGTGTTGCGAGATGACTGGACCGGCACGGTTGAGCAGGTGAATGTGGAACTCCTGCGGCTGTTGCTGGGGGCAGGTTATTTGCCGGTTCTTACGCCTCCGGGAGCGTCCGACATTGGCGAGGCGATAAACGTGGACGGTGACCGTGCAGCGGCCATGGTTGCCGCAGCATTCGGGGCTGAAGCGCTGGTGATTCTCTCCGATGTTCCGGGCTTGTTGCGGGAGTTTCCCGATGAGTCCAGCCTGATTCGAGAGATACCGCGCGGGCAGGCCGAAAGTTTCATGGATTTCGCGAAGGGCCGTATGAAGAAGAAGGTGATGGGCGCGGCCGAGGCGGTCGGGGCAGGTGTACAGAAAGTGATTTTTGCCGATGGCCGTGTGGAGAAGCCAATAGTACGGGCGCTGGAAGGCCAAGGGACTCAGATTGCATAAGTTGGCAGGTGATGGAATGGCAGAAAGTATCTTCAGGCCGTTCTTTGGGATAGCAGCGGAGATTCAGATCAAGACCAAGGGGATGTTTGGGAAGGGCAAAGCACTCAGGATGACAGAGAGAAGCCAGTCCAAGAGATCAGACTTAGGTTGGCACTGACGACAAATGACCATGGTAGAAAGCATAGTTGATACCCAATTCGCAGTGAGCAATACGCAGGCTTATGAGTCAGGCGTGGTACCTCGTCGCGGGGATACTGTGATGGTGGCGGGGGAAGGCTGCTGGATGGTCGACGCCGAGGGACAGCGATACCTGGATATGACTTCGTCTCAAGGTGTGGCTATGTTGGGTTACGGCCACCCTGTGCTGACGGAGGCGATTCAGAAGCAGGCAGGGCGCATGCACGCCTGTCCCAACTTCTTTCACAACGATACGCGTGCGGAGTTTTTGAGCAGGCTAATCTCGGTTACACCTGAGCACCTGACGCGGGCTTTTTTGGGGAATAGCGGCGCCGAATCGATTGACGGCGCTATCAAGTTCGCGCGGCTGGCTACGGGGCGTACGGGTATCGTGGCTGCGCGCAACAGCTTTCATGGGCGTACTATGGGGGCGCTATCGATCACGTGGAACCCCAGATACCGGCGCAAGTTTGAACCGCTGTTGCCAGATGTCAGCCATGTGCAGTTCAACAATATCGAACAGCTCGATGAAGCTGTTGGTGACGGGACCGCTGCGGTAGTGTTGGAGGTTGTGCAGGCGGAGGGGGGTGTGCACGTAGGGAGCGCCGAATTCCTGGCCGCGGCACAGCAGTTGTGCCGAGAGAGGGGTGCGATGTTTGTGATCGACGAGGTGCAGACCGGCTTCGGACGCACCGGGCGCTGGTTCGGTTTTCAGCATTTCGAGCTGGAGCCGGACATCGTGGCTTTAGCTAAGGGACTGGGCGGAGGCTTCCCAATGGGTGCGGTCGTCTACACGGAAGAGATTCAGGAGAGTCTGTTTTCCGGGGCGCACGGCAGTACGTTTGGCGGCAATCCGCTGGCGTGCGCGGCGGGAATCGCTGCACTGGGGGTATATGAGGATGGTCTGATCGAACAGGCAGAGAGGGCTGGCCGACGCCTCAGTGAAGCCCTGGAAGCGGCCATCGGTGCGCGCAGAGTTGTACGCGAGATTCGGGGAAAGGGCCTCCTGATCGGCATTGATCTGCGCACGAAGGCCGTACCGTTTCTAAAGACGCTGATGGAGAAGCACAAGGTACTGGCGCTCCCGGCCGGATCAACAGTGCTGCGCCTGTTGCCGCCGCTGACCATCAGTAACGAGGAAATCGATATGGCCGTGGAGGCAATTGCGGCCACCCTTCCAGATTCAGTCTGACAAAAGAAGTGCAGCCACAATCGCAAAGGAATGAAATATGAAGATCTCATATAACGGCGTTTTTGTAGACGATCAGGAAAAGGCGTTGAAATTCTACACAGAAGTCCTTGGCTTTGTGAAGAAGGTGGACATTCCCGTCGGTGAATTCAGGTGGCTAACAGTTGTATCTCCCGACGATCAAGACGGCACCCAGCTGCTTCTGGAGCCAAACAATAACCCAGCTGCCGAACAGTATCAGAAGGCGATCTTCGAGCAGGGAATACCGGCCACGATGTTCGACGTAGAAGACCTGCAAAAGGAGTATGAACGGCTGAAGGCCCTGGGTGTTCAATTTGTCGTTGAACCGACGGACTATGGAAGTTACTCTATCGCTTCGTTTGGCGACACGTGTGGAAACGTGATTCAGATTTTGCAGTCCTAGCATGGGGCAAAAGGAGTGACCGGGGCAATTGTGGGCCAGCCCCCATACAAGTCCGATAGTTTGGGGGACAATGTTTGTAGGGGATCGAACTTTCTTGCATTCACATTCTGGCACATAGCATGAAGGTAGTTTTTCACATTCAAGCCTGGCGAAAGTCGCTCTTTGGGCAGTTAAAGGACTACCACTACGTGGCTTGATGTTGTCGGAGGCGTACAGACAATCGGGAGTCAGAGAATGGTTGAAACAAATCAGATCGGTGCAGAGATGCAAAATGGCGCGGGAGCCAAGTCCGTCAAGGCTGGGGAAAGAGAGACGCTACACGAGGTGATCGTGATAGGCAGCGGGCCGGCAGGCTGGACGGCGGGCCTCTACGCAGCGCGGGCCAACCTGGAGCCACTTCTGATCACCGGTGATGACTACGGCGGCCAGGTCAGCATTACGTACGAAGTTGAAAACTATCCTGGATTCCCTGAGGGATTGAGCGGTCCTGACCTGGTGGAGAAATTCAAGGCGCAGGCCGAGCGATTCGGCTGTACAGTCTCCTACGATCATGTCACGGAAATCGTGGTCGACGAGCATCCCTTTACGGTTCGCACTGCTCAGGATAAGGAGTACAGAACCAAGTCGCTGATTCTGTGTACAGGGGCAAGACCCCGGTTCCTGGAGGTGCCAGGGGAAGAGGAGTATACAGGAAAGGGCGTCAGTTACTGTGCCACTTGTGATGGCTTCTTTTTCCGGGGCAAGGAGTTGGTCGTGGTGGGTGGGGGTGACAGCGCGCTTGAAGAGGGGTTGTTCCTGACCAAGTTTGCCACCAAGATACAGATAATACACCGGCGAGATGAACTGCGCGCCAGCAAGATTCTGCAAGACCGGGCGTTTGACAACGACAAGATCAGTTTTGTATGGAATCGGGTCGTGACTTCGATCAAGGGGAACGGGAATGGGATCGTATCCGGCGTGACGACGCGTGATACGCAGAACGGCGAGGAGACAGATATCGCAACTGACGGTGTTTTCGTCTACATCGGCCACATCCCCAACAACGACCTCTATCACGGCAAGTTGGACTTGGATGAGGACGGTCATCTTATTGTAGACCCCTTTACACGGACCAATGTTCCGGGCGTTTTTGCAGCCGGCGAGATTGCCGACAAGGTTTTCAAGCAGGTAGCGACCAGCGTCGGACAGGGCTGTGCAGCGGCGATGCAGGCGGAGAAGTTCCTTGCTTCATTGGAAGCCGAAGGGCTTCCAGACCTCAGCGAAGACCCGCGGGCCTGGCCCACGCCGGGCGTTCCCAAAGCGCAGACGGACCTGGTGGCTGCCGACTGATTTTCCCCTCAGGGGCCGCCAGATTTTGTGCACAGGCGAGGCGGTGCTACGAGAAACTGCCCCTCTACATAGAGGCATCGTTCCTAGCGAAGGATCGGAACCGTAGTGCCGTCTCCTCCAAGAAATACACACGACGATAGATCCACGGAGGCGCTGGCACGCAGCGCCTCTCTACTTTCCGTTGGCGCGGTTGCGAGTCGCGTACTGGGTCTTGCCCGGGAAATGGTAATCGCCAGCTATTTTGGCGCAACCGGGCCTGTGAGCGCCTTTACGGCGGCCAGCACTGCGCCGAAGATGCTGTACGACTTTCTGGTCGGAGGCATGTTGAGCGCGGCGCTCGTTCCGGTGCTCAGTGACTATGCGCGGTTGGATCGCGGCGGAAAGGAAGGTGCGGACGGGACCGACCTGCCGCCAAAGGGCGCAAACGTTGGGCCCAATCCTGAACTGGTACGGCTGGTGGGCGCGCTGCTCAGCCTGGCGGTAGTGTCACTTGCGGGTCTGGCTCTTCTGATGGTCGTCATTGCTCCCCAGATTGCCATACTGCTTGCGGGGGGATTTGACGACTTTGATCCAGCATTGCTTCCGCTGACTGCGCGACTGTTAAGGCTGATGGCGCCGGTCGTATGGTTTATCTCCATGGCCGGACTCTTGACGGGGATCCTTTTTGCGCTCCAGCGATTCAGTGTGCCCGCTCTGGCCTCTGCCGTCTACAACCTTGGAATCGTTGTTGCCGCGCCGATTCTGGCTGGTCGCGTGGGCATAGTCAGCCTGGCGGTAGGTGTGCTAGCCGGAAGCATGGTCCAGTTCGGATTGATGGCATGGGACGTGCGTCGGGCTGGCCTGAAGTTCACGGTGAGGTGGAGTCATCCGGCGCTGGGCCGCATCGTGCTGCTGTACTTGCCGATCGCGGCTGGGCTGATCGTGGCGCAGTTTCAAGTTGGGTTAGACAGACGGCTTGCCAGCGGCACCGGGGTACAGAGTATCGCCTGGATGAGCAAAGCGACGACGTTGCAACAGATGCCACTGGGGATGATCAGTGTTGCCATATCGCTGGCAGCATTGCCGCGCCTCAGCCAACAGTTTGCGGCGGGTGATGAGGGGGCTTACCGTGCGACGCTGACACGGGGACTGCGTATGGTTATCGTGATGATCGTGCCGCTCCTCGTAGGGTTGGGCCTGCTGGCTGAGCCGACGGTGCGGTTACTGTTTGAGCGGGGACAGTTCACGGCGGGCGACACTGCGCAGGTGGTTTCGGCTCTGCAGGTATATCTCGTGGGGGCGCTTTTTGCTTCGATCGATTTTCCACTGATTTATGCATTCTATGCACGCAACGATACGCTGCTGCCGGCGCTGGTGGGCGTACTCAGCGTGCTGGTTTATGCCGTTTTGGCGCTGGCGCTGATTGAAGGGCTGGGCTTCCTTGGTCTGGTTTGGGCGGACACAGCAAAGCAGGGCGCTCATGCTGTTGTAATGCTGGGGTTGCTGTACTGGAAGCTGGGGTTTGGTTCGGCAGGCAGGCGACCTGAAAGTGCCCGGGAGAAGCTGGAGGACCGGGGAATGCGGGGAATAGGGCCGACCTTACGGTCTTTCGGGTCGGTCATCGGGGCGGCGGGTGCTATGGTTGTTGTGATAGCGTGGTTGTTGTCGCTGCTGGACCCGGGAGGAGAGACCTCGTTGTCGAATGACGTTTTGCGGATTGTTGTCTGCGGTGGCGGCGGCGTCCTGACCTACGCTGGCTTCTTACTCTTGGTGGGTCAGCCCGAGGCAAGGCAGTTGGGTCGGGCTGCAATGCGGATAAGAGGGCTTGTAAGGGGGAAGTAGGCCTTGACAGGTCGCCTCCTGGCTTCGAGGCCAGGGGGAAATATGGTGAGGACATTGTTCTCTTGATGGACGGCGTCATGGAAAGACTCGACTTCATAGTGTCTTCCCTGAATCTTCCGGGCTCCTACATTTTCCTCAACCCGGCCCAATTGTGGCGTGGTTCCTGGAAGGCGATCGCGCTGCTCGCGGCGCTGTTGCTTATCGGGGGCAGCGTTCCACGCTCGATCCCCATGCGGGCCCACATTATCAAGTCAGCGGTAGCCCTACCTGATTTCAACTTTTTTGCATGGGAGTTGAATGCGTTGGGAATGGCGGTCTTTGGGGGAGAGAGTCCGCTGAAAGACGGGCTTGATGAAGACGCCCAGATAGGGCTGGTGCAAGCCTATTTTGAACGGGCAAAGATGATCTCAGAAAAGGAGGCGGAACTAGACGGGCTGGTTTCCGAAGTGGCTTCGGCGGCAACCGGTGACGCTGAATCAGATCCATTTCAGGCATCCGTTAGGGCAAAACAGAGGGCGGTTCCTTCTGGCGATGCCATCGCTGTCCCGGGACGCGGGATGATGGTTGAAGAGGCGCGTCTGGAACTGGCCGGTTTGCGGCGCCAGCAGTCATCGGATCGTTCGTTGGTAGAAGCCATCCTGCAGAAGCAGATTCGCGAAGAGATACGTGAAGCTGACCTGGGACTGCTTGGCATCGTTTGGCCCCCTGTGCAGTTCGCCTTCATTGAACCCCCGCTGAAGCTGACCGTAAGCCCGCGTGACCGAATCTCCACGCTCCACTCACGCGTTCTACAGGCCGATTATGATCCTGTTACGCTGGAGGAGAGCGAACATGCCATCCAAGCCATCACGGGCCTGAGCGCGCATATTTCACAGATTGGGGGCATGGCCGTCTTCCCGGCGATGGTTGTAGAGAGCAGTTCGCTCAAGTGGGTATTGGAGACCGTTGCACATGAGTGGGTGCACCACTATCTGTTTCTTTTCCCTCTAGGTTTGCGATACGCCAGCAGTGACGAGGCGACAACACTCAATGAAACGGTTGCGGAAATCGTTGGCGTGGAAATCGGAGAAAGGGTATGGCGGCGTCTCTATGACCCCTCTGCGCCATCTGCGGATCCTGCGGCAGGGTCGAACGACGACATTCCTTGCGCCTGCAGCACGGCCGATCTTTGGGCGCAGACATACGAGTTGGAGCAGAGCCGCTGGGAGCGATACGGGCGGCCTCTTGGGTTCGACTTCCGGCGGGAAATGCGGGAGACACGGCTGCATGTGGACAGGTTACTGAAAGCCGGGCACGTGGAGGCCGCGGAGGTGTACATGGAGGGGCGCAGGCGGTATTTTGTGGCACAGGGATACCCCTTGCGCGTGTTGAATCAGGCTTACTTTGCTTTCAACGGCAGCTATGGGACCGGCGCGGCATCCTCCAACCCGATTGGCCCCATGTTGGAGCAACTTCGCGAGGAGAGCGACAGTTTGGCCCACTTTTTTGGGCAGGTACGCTGGTTTACGAGTTTGGCCGACCTGGAGAAGGCCCTGCAGGCAAATGGAGAATAGCCGGGGTCAACCTGACAGAGCACGGCTTGATTCAGGGACAATGACGCTAAGACTGAAATCGTTTTTCTTGTAGCAGGTCTAATCAGTTCACTTATCCCCAAATTGGAGCATTCAATGGCAACATACCGGACCGGAGTCATCGCCTGCGGCATTATCGCCCGAGTCCATGCCAGGGCATGGCTAGGCGTTGAGGGCAGACCAACCGAGATTGGGGCGATTGCAGACTCGAATGGGGACGCACTGAGGGAGTTTGGCGAGTTCTTCGGTGTGCCCGAGGGACATCGGTACTCCGACTACCGGGAGATGCTGGACAGCGAAAGGCTTGATTTCGTCGACGTGTGCTCCTGGCACCAGCTGCACGCGGAGATGGTCATTGCGGCCGCAGCGCGCCAGCCGAAAGCGATCATCTGCCAGAAGCCGATGGCCGTGGACCTGGGTGAGGCGGAGGCGATGTTGACGGCGTGCCAGCGAAACGGCGTCAAGTTGGTGATTGCGTACCAGCGGCCACACCATGCCACCTGGTTGAAGGCGAGAGAGTTGTTGCGTGAGGGGGCAATTGGCCGCGTCGTGCAGATACAGCTGGAAGCGGGAGGAAATCTACTCAATACAAACTCGCACAATATCCGCCTGGCCCTATTTCTCATGGATGAACCGCGTGTGGAGTGGGTGATGGGCGCGGTCGAACGCACGACAGAACTTCTGGAGCGCGGATTGCCGGCGGAGGATGCCTGCCTTGGGCTGGCGGCTTGTGACAATGGCGCCACGATCCTCATCATGGGGGACCTGATTCAGGGCCTGGGCCAGGGATGCCGGGTGATTGGGACGGAGGGGATCATGGAACTCAGCACGACTTATTATCCTGACGAGATGGTCCCGTCCGATGCGCCGATGCACATGCCCGAGGGGCTTTCGGCCCGCTACAATTTCGAAATTGGTACAGTCCGCTACATGAACGGGGCAACGGACGGATGGGAAGAGGTGACCGAGACCTGGCGCGATTGCTGGTCGCAGCAGTGCCGGGAGGCGATTGACTGGGTCGAAGGGAGAGTGGAAGCCCCCATCAGCAGCGGGGAGCGAGGGAGGGCCGTGCAGGAGGTGATGATGGCGCTGTATGAGTCGGCGCGAAAGCGGCAGCGGATCTACCTGCCGCTGAAGACGCGTGTCAATCCACTCAGGCTCATGGTTGAGACGGGGGAACTGGAGGCGGAGTGGCCGGGCGAATACGAACGCCGGGCAACACTTGTGCGCGGCGAAGGAATGTCATGGCACGAAACGTAGAGCGTCGGGAGCGGATCGTTCACTCTTCCCTGATGGTGCCATCCGGACGCACGCGCTTTGGCCGAATTATAGTAACGCTGTCATCTTCGATGATGGGGCGGTCGTAGATGTAGGGAGGCTCCAGAACTGCCTGTTGCGCCGGAGTCAGCTCGTCAACCCAGTCGGGCATTGAGGTCTCATAGACGCCGCCGGCAAAATGCAGGTAGTTGGGCGAGAAGCGGTAGAGGAGCGAGCGACGCTGCTGCTTGGCCCTCCAGGGCAGGGTGCCGTGAATGGTGGCTTCGTTGAAGATGACCATGTCGCCGGCTTTGCAGGGCACATTGTAGACAAGCTCCCGATTTTTCTCGTAGCGTGCAATATCCTCAGGCATGGGGAAGTTGGCCTTATGGCTTCCGGGAATCACGCAGAGCCCGCCGTCGCCTTCGTTCACGTCCGCCAACTGAAACTGGCAGACGACCATGCCGCAACGCATCTGGCCATTGGCGTAGCTGTAGTGCTGCGTGCCGTCGAATACACGGCTGGTTGACCCGTGCAGGCGAAGTCCTTCCGTCCCAGTCGTTGCAGCCAGCATAAAGGGTGCATGGTCCATCTTCCAGCCGCGGCCAAACATTGTGTTCAGATAGGGGAGCAGTTTGGTATGGGCCAGCAGCTCGCGGAAGGGCTGGCACCAGGGCTTGTCCCATGTCAGCATTCCGCTGAAGAAGTCGCGCGGGATGTCTCCAGCCATGTCCCCATCGGGGTGCGAATTGGGGTCAGGAATCGCTTTGTCCCAGTTGGCGTCGAAGGCATAGTTAAGTTCCTGTACTTCAAGAAGAGTGAGGAAGTTTTCGACTTTAAGAAAACCTTGCAGGTCGAACATGAATTTCTCGCGGTCGTTCATTGCCTACTCCTTTGCACGCCAGCCGGACACGTAATCCGTTAGTTAGTTGAGAGTTGCTGCTCTTTTCTTGGGGGAACTTTGATGAATAAGAGGGGTTGAGGGAGGAGGGAGCGCGTGCTTCTCGCCCGCGCTCCCCAAAAGGCAGAGGCTGGTCGAGCCCCAGTCATTCCTTACTTCTCCAGAGCGAACGTGGCCTTAATCATGATAGCCACTTCGACCTCTGATGGGGAGTTGGCCAGTGAACTGGGCGTTCCCATCAGATAGTAGCCGCCGGTGGCCGTTTGCCCAGCATGTGCTATGCAGCCGCCAGCCGGACGGATGGCGCCGACAGGGGAAACGTCTTCAGAGACTGAAATGACGCGGCCGAGCGACATTTCCAGAAGGCCGGCCATTCTCGTCGCACGCTGTCGTGCGTCTTCGAGTGCCGCTCGCATTGCCTCCAACTCCAGGGCGGCGCAGTCCTCGACTCGAAACACCATGTTCGCCCCTTGGATCGTTGGTCCTCGCCTACCCTCCATTTCGTCCACGATTTCCTGCATCAGAGAAAGCAGTCGGTCCAGTTCATTGAAAGTGAAGGCAACTTCACCTGCGAAACTTGAGGGTCCATAGGCATAATTTCGGCTGAGGTAGTTTATCTCGATGGTTTCTACATCGATTCCGTGTTCGATCAAGAATTTGCTAACTTCCTCAAGGTCTGTGGGCTCGACGAAGGACAGCTCAGGGCCTGCAGGGCCGTATGAGGGCTGATCGCCAATATACAGATTCACGCTGACACTGTCCGGCGCGGTCGACGCAGCACCGTAACCAAGGACAGTGACACTCATGGCAGGATCGGAGGGAATTTCCTGATTTGGCGTCGCACCGAGGCTGGTTGAAGGGACCAAGAGGAGCGACGCAAGTAACAGGAGTGTGAGGAGGGCGTTTTTCATCAGACGTTCCTTTCTCAAGATATTGTTATCATTCAGCGCTAAGTGCAGTCATTGCACTAATTCATAAGGCCAGCATCGAGCCGAAAGGGTCGCCGCGTTACAGGTCGGCGTTAGAGGTTTTGGGCAGGTAAGGACAACCTTGCCAGGCAGCACATTCGCCGGAGAGGGGAATTTCCAGACTAAATTGTTTTACGGCGTTGCCTGCGTTATGCCAGACTTTTCGAGGAGCAAACAGCTACCAGGTGGAGAGCGGCTACCTGGAGTAGCAGAGTGACTGACAAGAACAGGAGGCATATTGAATGTAACTTATCCAATAGAAACTGGCAAATGGTTTTTCGGGGTCAGATTTGGTTGAATTCGTCTCCTAAGCAGTGCGATTTCTTCCTGAGTCTGACCAAATGGATGCAGCTCTACTGGCCAAGGTTTGCAATCGCTGTTAGGACTTCCCGGGGCCTCAGGAGGGACAGTCTTTTTCTTGCTTGACACAGCCCTGGCCCACAACTATGATCTGACGTGCCTTCCCCTGAATGAACCTTTCGAGCAGTCCAAATGCACCCCTACGACCAGGTTTGCTGTCCGCCCGTATTGTCGATCAAGATGAAGAGAATAGCCTTCCGGCAACCACAGTCTTTTCAGGCATACCGCGTGTTCCGGGAGAGGGAGTGAGCGAATCCCGTATGTGATTCAGGCAGGCTTGAGAGCTTATCAGGGAGATTACGGAGAATCTGCGATGAAGAAAACTGATAGAGATCCAGTTGCGATGACTGAGGAGCAGAAATTCTTCTTTGACTTGCGGGGTTGGATCTTGTTGCCGGGCGTGCTTACGCAGGAGGAAGTTCGCACGATGAAGGCAGAGGCCTACGGAGTTGACTCGGTGAGTCAGCAGCAGGCAATCAATCCCAGACAGTCGTTTCAAGGATCACTGCAGACTTTGCTTGACCACCCGGCCATCGTTGGCATTTTGAGTGAGATCCTGTCAGAGGAACCATTTCTGGCGGACGACTACTACGCTTTTCGCTGCGAGAATTCATTTATCACGATTCGACCGCCTGGCTGGAGCAAGACGGAGCGCAGGGACGGCGGAATGCCACATGTGGTGCGACCGCCGCAACAGGCCAACGCGATGCGCTATCAGGCGGCCGGCGGGAAGATATTTGCCGGTCTGACGCGTGTGGTCTGGGAGCTGGAGGAGGTGAAGGCCGGGCAGGGAGGCACGTCGTTTCTCAGCGGGTCGCACAAGTCCCATTTCAATTACGGAGGGCCGGACCGTTACCGACCCAACGTCAGCGACTCCTCCTGGGAACAGAGTATCCGGGAGATGATGGAGGACTACAGCTGTCCGGCCGGGTCGGCAGTGATCTTTACCGAAAGCCTTCTGCACGCTGCAAATGACTGGACCAACCCAGACAATCCCCGTTGTGCGGTCTTCAATTGTTACAACTCATTGTGGGCGCAGTGGCACCGACTGAACCTGGATCATGAGATCATTGAGGCGATGCCGCCCAAGCGGAGGTCGCTTTTCCGGGGCGTGTGGCAGATCGGTGGAGAGAATTTCGCGTACTCGCGGGAAAACCGCAGCCTGTGAGCTGACGCACATTCTGTTTCCTGAAGTTCAGGCGCGGCCCGCGAATCAGGGCGAGGGGGTAGCTGCGCTTGTTCAGCCGAACGGCCCTGAGGGTGGGACGCTTCAGTACAGCGGTGATGGCGATCACTTTCGGCGTATTGCTGAGGTCAGGCCGCCGCAGGCGCCGGGTCCTTATCGACGCGATGAATTTTGGGACGACCGGCTCGGAGTGGGCATTGGGTGGGGGCTGCATATAAGCCTGCGTACTCGCCGACTGCCTTATTTGGAACGATTCACCTGCGTGGGCCTGACAGGAAGCTGGTACTTGCCCGAAAGAGCCTTGGCTGAATTCCTCACTACCTCCGTTGCGTGGTAGGAAAGAAAACTACATTTGAATTGAGGAAGGGCCCAGACACTACGCGGCGGACAGAATCGACGATGTCGACGCGACGCCTATGCAAATTGGTGGCTGAATCAACATTAAAGGATTCGTGATGGACGAGGCACAGCAGGCAAGGTTGGCCATGCGCCGGGGAGAGTGGACCGGTACAACGGCATTCAAGGTTCCCGGATATGTTCAGTGCAACCTGGTTGTTTTGCAGAAGTCGGAGGCATACGACTTTCTGGTCTACTGCCAGCGAAACCCGAAGGCTTGCCCACTGATTGAAGTTACCGACAGAGGCGTGCCCGAGCCGCGTTTGAGTGCACCGGGAGCTGACCTGCGTACAGACCTGCCGCGTTATGCTGTCTTTCGGGAGGGTATCCGGTGCGAAGATGTGATGGACATCCGGGCTCTGTGGAAGGAAGACAGCGTAGGTTTTCTGATTGGCTCGAGTCTTACGTTCGACGATGCGTTGGAACGGGCGGGCGTTCCGAAGTCGGAGGAGGTCTGGGTGCTGAACACGGATCTGCCGACCGTTTCAGCAGGGAGATTCGAGGGCCCGTTGGTGGTGACGATGCGCTGGATGACGCCGAGCGAGGCGATCATTGCTACACAGTTGACGAGCCGGTTTCCGTTTAATCATGGGGCGCCGATTCATGTTGGCGACCCGGGCGAGATCGGCGCCGATCTTGCATGCCCAGTGGTTGGGGAGCCTGTGGCGGACATTCCAAATGGTGTGATGCCGGTCTTCTGGGCTTGCGGCGTAACGCCGCAGCAGGCTGCATTGCTTGCGAAACCTGAACTGATGATCACGCATGCACCGGGACATGGGTTTGTTACCGACCTCAAGGCAGACCAGTTCTGCCTTCCATAAGAAAAGGAAAACTTCATGACTGCGTACAGCACGGCTATTGAAGAACTGACAGTGTCAGAGAATGGCTCGCTGGATATTGCCAGAGAGTTGGGGGAGCCGCTGGGTCAGAAAACGAATTCGATCCGCTGGCTTCAGAAGAAGGTGATGGAGAAGGCAGGAGAATTGCCCAAGGACTTCGCGAGCCAAACCGATTGGGAGACTTTTCGGGACGGGCTCAGGGCCGAATTGCCAAGGACGATAGGTATTCCTGAGTTTCCGCCGTTACGAGACAGTTTGGTTCGCGCTTATTTTCAGGTCGGTTCGAGCGCTGTTTGTGAGCGTGTCGACGTCTATGTCGATGAGGACTACGCTATCCCAGCATTTGTGTTTTTGCCTTCGAATCCGCCTGCGACGCCGATGCCGGGACTGGTGTGGAATCCGGGGTGGCCGGAGGACAAGTGGAAGCCTGCGTACCAGGCTTTCGGGGTGCGGATGGCAGAGCAGGGGTTTGCCGTATTGGTCCTGGACCACGCGCCTTTTGGCGAGACTTCGCCGATGAAGGACAAGGCTGATATGGGCATGTCGCTGCTGATGGGCATGGGCGACGTGCTGGGAGTGAGCCAGCTGGGCCTGCGGGCGGCGGAGACGATGCGGGCCGGGGAGTACTTAAGGGCGCGAGCCGACGTCGACGAAAACCGGGTGGCCATTTCCGGGCTTTGCCAAGGCGGCATGGATACCTGGCTGGTGGCGGCGCTGGATGAACGGTTTTGCGCGGCGGCGCCGTTGTGCGCGGCGACTACGTTTGAGATTCATATGGTCGAGATGGCGTCGTATTTCGCGAATGCCGACTCGTCGCCGTTTCCTTTCGGCATCCTGAATGTTTGCGATATTCAACACCTGCATGCGGCGATCGCACCGCGCCCGCTGCTGGTGCGGGCCAACCTGGGCGACCAGTGGTGGCCGATGAGCGGGTTTAGCGAACTCGAAAGGTTGACGCGGCAGGTGTATCGATTCTATGGGGCAGAGGAGCAGGTGGACTTTCGGGCTGAAGTACATGAACACAACCTGACCGGGCCCTTTGCCGATGCCCTAGAATCGTTCTTGCTGCAATATGTTTAGCCTTTAAGGCGGTGGCAAATTGCTCCAGACACAGTTGCCGTCGTTTAGTCCAATGTCGGATTGCGATTGAGGCTACAAAGCTGAGCAAAGGTCTGGTTCTGCTGGAAACGCGGGCTAGCAGACGATTCGCTCGCGCGCTCGGGAACTCCGACCGGCAACGGCTGCCGCTTCTCGACGATACGGGGAAAGAATTACGGGGAATGGGCGATGGCACTGGAGTCGAGTGCTATCCGACACGTACCAGAAGAAGGCGCTTAAGATGAGAGTCGATTCAGTAAAGACATTCCTGGTGGATTCGGGTTCGGCGAAGCACTGGCTGTTCGTCAAGATAGAGACGGACGAAGGGATCCACGGATGGGGCGAGGCGTACACACAGTTGGACCGGGACCGGGTTATCAAGCGTCAGATGGATGAACTGTCCCGTTACCTGATTGGGCGGGACCCGTTCGATATCAAGCAGTTTGTCTTTTCGGCGTACTCGGACTTTGCGGGTAAGCGCGGTAGCGTGGAACTGTTTTGCGCCATCAGCGGAATTGAGCAGGCGCTGTGGGATATCGCGGGGAAGGCTACGGGGCAGCCGGTCTACAACTTGCTAGGCGGACGAACACGGAGGCGGATGCGGGTTTACGCGAATGGCTGGGGCGGGGCAGAGGACCCGGAAGAGCTGGCGGAAAAGGCCAGGTCCGTGGTTGCGAAAGGGTTCACAGCTCTGAAGTTTGATCCATTCCCTGGTCGGTGGCGGGCATATATTGACCGAAAGCAGGAGGATGAGGCGGTTGAGCGGGTACGTGCTGTGCGCGAGGCGGTGGGGCCCGACGTGGACATTCTGGTCGAGGTACATCGCAGGCTGGCGCCGATGCATGCGGTGCGGGCGGCGCGGGCGATGGAGCCGTACGCGCCTTTCTGGTTCGAGGAGCCGGTTTCGGCGCGAGACCTGGACGCACTGGCAGAGGTGCGGCACTCGATCAGATTGCCGGTTGTGACGGGCGAGGAGCTCTATACCAAGAACGAGTTTCGAGAGGTCTTTGAGAGGCGAGCGGCGGACATTCTCAACCCGGACGTTTGCAATTGCGGGGGAATTCTCGAGCTACGAGAGATTGCGGCGATGGCGGAGGCGTATCATGTGGCGGTGGCACCGCACAATTACAACAGCACGACGGTTGGGCTGGCCGCCACGCTGCACGCGTCGGCGGGGATGCCGAATTTCCTGATCACGGAGTACTTTGTCAACTTTGAGGATGTAGGTAGGGAGATTTCGCTTCAGTCGTTCGAAGTTGAGAACAGTTACATCACGCTTCCGGAGAGGCCTGGTCTAGGGATTGACCTGGACGAACAGGCGTTGGAGAAGCGGCCGTTTCGTCTGCGGCCACTGCGGGACTTGCCTATAGACTCCAGTGCCGGCAACTCGATGGGTTAACTTTGTGCTATCCGGGAGAAGAACCGGTCAGCCACATGTCTGTCAGGATATCAAATTTCCTCCGATATTCTGCGGGATCCTGTTTGATACTCTCAGTTGCATAGCGGACCATTATCTCCTCGAAGCAACCTGCCAGGTCGGCGAATTCCATCCGCCCGTTTCGTAGTAACGAGAGCACATCATCAAGGTCACCCTCGGTGCCCCGTTCGATCTTGCTGAGAGCGGTGCTGTAGAGGTCGAAGTGGAAGACCTCCAATTGTCCGTAGCGGCCAATGAAGGGGCTTCGTTCACGGTAGCCCGACGGGAGCGGGATGAAATCAGCGGGGGAGGCTTCTTCGATATTCAGTGCGAGTCGTTCTTTCAAGTCCCGCACTGCTTCAATAAACGCGCCGTGATCCCGGTCGTCAACTTCGAAGCTGATGTCGATGTCAAGAGTCTGCTGGCGGAGTCCTTCATAGACCAACGTCGTTCCCCCCACCAGGTATAGTCGTCCGGGTCTCGTGAATCGACGCCCCAGGCTTTGTAGGAACCGTTCAATGCTTTGGCGATCACATCTTTGGCGCATTCGATTGGTTCGCTTTCTCCAGCTTTAGCTGCCCTATAAACAGTTCAAACGTGTTGTTAATCGCTTGCAACCTTTCAAAAGGGTACTGCGAACGCGCTTGCCACGCATCTGCCAGTTCAACCAGCCCGGTCTTACCAAATCGTTCCTCGGGAAGAGGCAGACCCATCTGGTGGGAAAACAGGTCGGGTAGCAGAGTCATATCGTCGAGGTAGATGCTCAGTCGAGATCGCCAGTTTCGCTGCAGGTAGACGGCAGCCATGTACAGGGTTTGCAGGTCCAGCGAGGCTACTTCGTCGAGGCTGGCAGCCAGATCGGGGACAGACGCCGAGATTCCTGGATGCCGGAGGAGGAGCGGTACAATCGCAAGCTGCAGCCTTGAATCGTCCTGGTGCAGCAGCGCGCATATGAGCTGCTCGGGCGTTTCGAGTACTTCGCGGGCGACTGCGTCGCTGGGGGCAAGATAGGAGATACCCCGATCGCGGAGGGCCGCGACCAGGGACTCTCTTGCGTAGCTCAGTTCAGCCATCCGGTGTTCGTCCAAATCTCTTCCAGTTGCTGTTGCGGAGGAAACGCGGCCTCAGGCAAACGGGTCTTCGACCCAGGGGTACTTGTGGAGGTCGACGCGCTTGAAGGGAATTTCTGTGTAGCGGGGCGCGACGGCGCCGGGCGCGGCCATGTAGATAATCTGGGAAGCGATTGGCGCGAAGCCGGCATAGAAGTGTTGGGAAGACTTCACGACCAGGATATGCTTTTTCTTCACGTCGACGTCGAGGTTTGTAAAGACGTCCGGGCTCATGGGCTGGCCACGCTTGCTGCTGACGATGATGTCGATGCCGTTGCAGTTGAGGCAAACGGAATCTCCGCAGGGGATGCGCATGGGGTCGCCCTGCTGGGGCCATTCCTGGACCATGTCCTCGGCGATGGCGGTCACTTTGACGGTCAGATCGAGGGGGTCGCCGGACATGGGGCCCATTTTGCCGCCCAGTCGCAAATCGAGGGTCGATCCGACGCCGCCTGACATGGCCACCTGAACGGCGATGGGATCCCACATGGTGGCGATGCCGGCGTTGTCGATTCCTCTGTCGAGCATGGCCTTGAGCATGAATGTGGAGTCGCTGGGGGCGCCGCCGCCGGCGTTGTCGGCGCGGTCGGCGATTACGACGGGGCCGGTTGGATCTGCCAGAGCCTGTTCCAGGGCTTCGTCTATGGAGTAAGGCGTCTGGTCAAGTTCGCGGCGCATGCCATGGAACCTGCGCCCGATCTCTTCAGCCACGCGTGCTGCCTGCTCGGGGTCGCCGTCGGTAATTGCCAAGGCCTGAGCGCCGCAGGTGGGGACGTCTCCCCAGGGGAAACAGTGGACAAGCGAGATGGAGAGGATACCGTCCTTGCCTTCCATATCGAGTAACTCATCGACGAAGCTGCGGAGGGGTTCGTAGGGCGTAAGATAGAGACCGATCATGCGGCAGTCAAAGAGGGCCATCGTGGGATTGGTCTTGCCTTCGGCGGCGTCGGCGATGATGTTGAAGAGGTCGGAGGCGCGGGCGGCGACATCGGTATGGGGATACTCTTTGTAGAGTACGATGGCGTCGGCGGTGTCGATCATGTCCTGGGTGACGTCGCAGTGGAGGTCGAGCTCGACGCCGATCTTTACGTCCGGCCCGACGATTTTGCGGACGCGATCGATGATGTCGGTCTCGCAGTCGTCATAGCCCTCGGCGACCATGGCACCATGGAGACCCAGGAGAACGATGTCAACGGGCATGGCAGCTTCAAGTCTTTCAAGTAACTCATCGCGCAGGCTTTCGTAAGTGCTGCGGGTCGTGATGCCGGCGGGCTGCGAATAGGCAGACAAACCGAAGACGTAGTCCCATCCGCGGGCCTCTGTATCCGATTGGAACTGGTCGAAGGCGGGCTTAGTGCCTTTCTCGACATCGTCTTCGGGCCGGATGATAGTGTAGTCGCGCATTCCTGTCGGCATGGGGGAGAAGGTGTTTGTTTCGGTTGCGATTCCGCCTGCGAATACTTTCATTGCGTCAACCTTTCTTTGGGGCGATAATGCTTGCAGCCTTACTGCCTGGATTGCGAGCTGGAGGCACGGGACCTCCGACTCGGCAGTTGAGGGGAATGTTAGCACATCTGGCCGTTGCGGCGTATTTTCTGCCCGCGCGTAGAGACGGTTACCGGATGAAACCTGGCCCTCCCATCGCATCAATCGCGGGCGCCACATGAAAGGGACAGCAGAGGATGAGTAACGGATCGCAGAGGAAATTTCGTGTCGCCCTGGTGGGGACCGGAGGGATTTCCCGCGGGCATGCAACTGCTTGCGAAAACCTGGAAAGGGCGGAGCTTACGGCAGTGTGCGATGTTTCGCCGGAAGCTCTTGATCGCTTTACGCAGCAGTTTTCGGTACCCAATGTCTATTCCTCAATGGAGGAGATGATCGATGGAGGGGAATACGATATTGCTGTGATCTGCCTGTGGGGCGCAATGCATTCAGAGGCCGGCATCCAACTTGCGGCATCGGGCCGCGTGAAGGCGGTGCTGTGTGAGAAGCCGTTCACCCAAAGTGCAGCGGAGGCCAGGGCATTTGTGGCTGCCTGTCGAGAACGGGGCGTTTTTGTGGCGGAGGCGTTCAAGTTTCGGCATCACCCCATGCATCTGAAGGCGGAGGAGATCGTTCGCCAGGGCGGGATTGGGGAAGTGCTGAACGTTCGGAGCACGTTCTGTACCAACGTTCCGGTGGGGAATCGACGGCCCGAGAGCAACTGGCGCTGGAACCGGGCCAAGGGAGGGGGGGCGATTTACGATCTGGCCTGTTACAACGTTCATCAGGCACGTTTCATTTTTTACGAGGAGCCGGAGACCGTCTACGCGGTGCAGACCAAGGGTGTCGAGGTCGACGACGCGGCGTACATTCTGCTGGCCTTCAGCGGCGGACGGACGGCGCAGTTGTCGGTCGGGTTTGACAGCTGGGCATCGCAGTATGTGGAGATCTGCGGGGATGCGGGCCTTGTGCGGATTGACAAGGCATGGAATAACGAGAACCAGGAGGTAGCGCTGGAGTACCATTCGGCGAACGGTGTGGAGACGATTGCTTTCCCACCTACGCATCAGTTCACGCACCAGTTGGATCATCTGTGCGACTGTCTAGAGCATGGTCAGACCCATCGGATTTCGCCAGAAAGCAGTATCGCGCAGATGCGGGTACTGGATGCCGTTGCCGAGTCGATGCAGACGGGAGCGGTTGTCCGACTGTGAAATTGGCAGGGAAGTTGACAGAATCTTGCCGGTTGGATAGGATTCGGTCTGTTCCCAGACAGAAAAAATCTACCTCCCCGCCGTTTCGACCCGGCGTGAAGAAGCTTGAAGCGACTCAACAAGGCCATAGGAGAAACTAATCATGGCAGTCAATGACGCACATCCGACGATGGAGCGGGATCTAAGGTATTTCCCCGCGACGACGACGGAGCCGAAGAAGCTGACCCGGGAGCAGATTGACTACTTCAATGAGCATGGGTACGTGTTTCCGATTGACCTTTTCTCGGAGGAAGAGGCGGATGCCAACCGCCGCTATTTCGATAAGCTGTTGAAGATGGCGTCGGACGCCGGGCTTGACAGTTATTCGGTCAATGCCTGGCATACGCATTGCGAGGGCATCTATGATCTGGTGATGGACGACCGGATTCTCGATTATGTTGAAGATATCCTGGGGCCGAACATCGTTTGCACAATGACGCATTACTTTTCGAAGATGCCCAGTGACGTTAAGTCTGTGTACTGGCACCAGGATGCCTCGTTCTGGGCGCTGACGCCGAGCAAGGTAGTTACGGCATGGCTGGCAATCGATGACGTGGACGTGGAAAACGGTGCGATGAAGCTGTTTCCGGGAACGCATTTGTTGGGCCGCATTCCGTTTGAATGGGTGACGGACGAGGAGGAGGGTGTGCTCAGCCAGCACGTCCACAATCCGTGGCGATACGGGCAGCCAGTTTCGGTCGAGTTGAAGGCGGGGCAGATCTCGCTGCATACCGACATGCTTCTGCACGGGTCGCAGCCGAATCCTTCGAACCGCCGGCGCTGTGGTCTGACGATCCGCTATTTTCCGGCGGACGTTCGGGGACCGGAGCCGGAGAGAGGACATGGGATCATTGCGCGCGGGGTTGACCCGGACGGTTACTGGCAGCCCATGCCGAGGCCGGAGGGGGATGCCATTCCGCCCCATTTGCTTGAGGAGCAGGAGGCGTAGTAGCGGGCCCGACGGGTAGGCAAGGCCGACAGGGCAAAGCGGGAACGCTACGGCAGCCGGCAAATCAGCAGATAGCAGCAGAGAAGCAGCGACTTAACTCTACAACTTCAGAACGGTGCAGCATCCAAGGAGCCAAGGGATGCTGCACCGTTTTTTGTTGGCTGAATTTCTGTGAGATGTGTTTTCTGGCCAGAGTCAGACGGCAACGGCTTCTTCGAACAGGGAGGGAAAGTGCCTGTAGGGATCGCCTGGATCGCGAAAGAGGATCTGCTGACGAGGTGTCAGTTCGGCATCAGGCGGGGGCTGGACGCGCCGGGCCGTCCAGGCTACGTGTGAGATGCAGTACTTGTAGAGGAGGGCCCTGCGTTCGTGCTGCGCCTGCCAGGCGGCGGTGCCATGGGTCAGGGCCTCGGTGAAGAGGATGGCCGAGCCGGCGGGTGCTTCGGGGATGATGACGCTGGGAGAGTCTTCGGGGGCTTCGTCGATCTGTTGGGGGAGCTTGTAGTTGCTTTTGTGGCTGCCGGGAATGCAGCAGAAGCCGCCCTTTCCCGGTCCGGTGTCGGTGAGGCACCAGGTTACGACAACGAAACCGTTGTATATCTGGTCGTCACGGAATGGGACGTATTCGCCTGGGTTTGCGCCTGTTGTTGGGGAGGTGGCTCCGTAGTCGGCATGGAGGCGTCCGCGGGGCATGCCTTCTTGCATGTACATGCCGTAGATTCTGTCGAGGCGGAAGCAGTCGCCGAGGCGAAAGCGCAGGATTGGCATGATTTGGTGGTGGTCCAGGAGATCGACGAAGGGCTGGCCCCATTCGAGGAATCCGGGGCCGTCGGGGGCGCTGCCGAAGCGTTGCGTTTGACCGGGGGCGGGGAGCTGTTGCGCGTCCAGGAGGCGGTTGAGGGTTTGGACTTCGGACGCGGTGAGGGCGTTTTCGATGACGAGGTAGCCCTGGACGTCGAAGAGGTATTGCAGGAGGTGGAGATCGTTCATTTTGCGGCCTTTTTGTCCGGATGAAATTCGGGATCGGTTGGGGCTACCTCGTTGAACCCAACGATACATATCCTAAGACATGTCGAGGGTGAGCGCAACTGCACTGGGAAGGGGGGCGGGACAAGGTTGGGGAAGGTATGGGATCTGTTTAGAGGGACAGGGCAGGCGTGAGGCGTGGGCCTACGGGGTCGCTGAGGGGAAGAGGAAGACGACGGGTCCGCGCGTACGAGGGCAGGCACAAGGCCTGCCCCTACGGGACTGCTGAGGGGAAGTGTTAGACGACGGGTCCGCGCGTACGAGGGCAGGCACAAGGCCTGCCCCTACCGTAGGGGTTCAGGGGAGCGGGGAAGGCGACGGGTCCGCGCGTGCGAGGGCAGGCACAAGGCCTGCCCCTACCGTAGGGGTTCAGGGGGATGGGGAGGGCGACGGGTTTGCGCGTACGTGGGCGGGCACGAGGCCTGCCCCTACGGGGGCGCTGAGGAGAAGAGTTGGACGACGGGTCCGCGCGTGCGAGGGCAGGCACAAGGCCTGCCCCTACAGGGGGCGGTTCGGGGGCTGTGTCTTATTGTCATGTCGGTGACGCCGAGACGTTGAGGATTGTGGGTTGGGGGGTTGTGGGGGT
>VXOE01000020.1 GCA_009840225.1 Caldilineaceae bacterium SB0662_bin_25
CCCCGCACAAGGGAGGGCCGAATAGGCCCGACCGCCCATAACTGCAGTGGTCAGTAGTCAGTGGTCAGTGAAAGCATCCATTGAAGGGCGATAGGTTTGATAGGGAACGAGAAACATCTCTCGCCATGTTGAATCATGAGCGCATTTGGGCAAGGACTTAGCAGTGACCAGAACGGAATGATCGCGAGTCAGGGCTTCTTTGGCTATTTTTCTCTCCACGGCATTCTCCAGAGACCGAGGGACATGGCGACCAGGGCGATAACAGAGAGTATTACTATTTCGGCCCAGACGTCTGCCCGGCCCGACAGCGACTTTTCGATGGCGTCGGCAGCGTAGCGCAGAGGCGAGACGTAGCCAATCAGCTTCATCAGAAGGGGAGCCTGATCCATTGTGAAGTAGACGGGCGAGAGGGCGGCCAGGACGAGGGACAGGAGGCCGGTGGCGATGTTGCCGGCCTGTGCTGACGGGGCAAAGCTGACGAAGAATAGCGTCAGGCCGCTGACTGCGAGCACGGTGAGGACGAGAGAGGGGGCCAATCCCCATCTCAATTGGATGTCGATCCCGGCCACCAGGGCGAAACCGAGCAGAATGACTACGGTAATCACGCCCGAGATTGCGGAGTGGGCGAGCGAACCGAGGATATAGGCGCCCTTGGAGACCGGCATGGTGATGAGCAGACGGAGCGTGCCGGTAAACCGTTGGCCTACAAAGTTCTGCCCGACGAGCATGCCGACAGAGAAGGCGACGCCAAAGATGAGGGTGCCGGCAAGCAGGCGGCGGAGGACCTGGGGATCGTCGGGGGCAATGGCCTTGGTGACATAGAACCAGGGCAGTGGGAAGGCAACGGCGAGGAGGACGGTCAAGTACCAGTGCTGGAGGGAAGGGATGAAGTTGAGCTCGAAGACGCTGACCGAATCGGAGATGAATTTGCGGAAGCCGCCGGTCGCGTAGGGGTATACGGGGAGGTTGGATACAGAATCGTTCGGTTCAGTCATCGGCGGTTTGTTCTTCGTTGAGCCGTCCTTTGCCATCTGTCAGGCCCAGGTAGACGTCTTCCAGGGTTGTCCGAGAGACGGCGTATTCACGAATGCCCAAGGATTGGACCTGCTGGAGGAGTTCGGTGTCGCTGGCGCCGTAGAGAACCCGAGTGCGGCCGTCGGCCAGGTAGGTGATCTTAAAGTCGAAGCCGTGGGCGGCGCGAAGGTTGGCGATGGTGTCGAGGGCCAGCAGTGCGCCGTCGTGGATGATGCCGACCCTGTCGCTGAGGGCTTCGGCCTCCTCCATGGAGTGTGTTGTCAGAAGGACGGTGGCGCCCCTGCGGCGGTAGTCGCGGAGGAGATCCCAGAGGTCGCGGCGGGACTCGGGGTCGAGGCCGACGCTGGGCTCGTCGAGGACAAGGAGAGGGGGCTCGGCGAGCATGGCGATGCCGACGAGGAGGCGGCGGCGGAGCCCGCCTGAGAGATGTTCGGCCGGCTTGTCCTGATGTTCATCCAGCCCAAGGTCGGAGACAAGCTGTGCGGCGCGGCTGGATGCGGTCGATGGAGGCAGACCGCGCAGCTTGCCAAGGATGCGGAAGTGGTGGCGGACGGAGAGGCCGAAGTAGAAGTTGGTCTCCTGGGGGATTACGCCCATGCGGGCCTTGGCATCGTTGGGGCGCGAGACGGCGTCGAGCCCGAAAACGCGAACTTCGCCGGAGGTGGGCAGGAGCTCGGTTGTGATCTGGCGGACGAGGGTGGTCTTGCCGGCACCGTTTGGGCCGAGGATGGCGAGCAGTTCGCCGCGCTCGACAGTGAGGGTGATGTCGCGATTGGCCCAGGTTCCGCTGCGGTAGCGCTTATTGAGGTTTCGCACTTCGACGGCGGCTGGCATCGTGTGCCTCGATTGGAGAGTTGGGCGCGGTGGACTGCGCGGGCAAGGATTGGGGCTGTGCGGTGCCGGGACAGTTCTGCCGGTGCATTTTACCATAGCCCGAAAGGGGTGTGGGGATCAATGCCTTTTCGCGCGCGAGTGCAGTCCAGGAGGGGGGCAAGGGCACCCACAAGGGGGCACCTACAGGCAATTGCCGGGGGTCGATTTTTCTCCAGCATATCGCGCGGGTATAGTATGGGTTTTGCGGTTCAGACTCATATGAGTAGAGGCATATTGGGCTTGTTTCGGGTACCGACAGCAGGCAGATGGGCGGGGGAGCAAAATGAATTTCATAGGCAAAGGGTTCATCGGGCTTGTGCGGGGGATAGCGTGGCTGTGGCAAGCGTGCGGGTGCGTGCTGGCCAATGGCGTGCGGCGGCTGTCCAAGGGGAGCTGGGCTGACTATGTGTTGTTCGAGCTTTCGGGTCCGCTGCTGGAGCGGACGCCGCAGCGGCCGCGGTATCTCAGCATTGTTTCGCGAGGCAAGCCTGCGCTGACGGTCGAGGCGCTGCACGATGCGTTGCGGCGAATCGCGGCGGACCCTGATGTGCGGGGGGTGGTGCTCCTGGTCAAGGGGGCGCAGGTGAGCCTAGCGCAGGCGCAGTCCCTGGCCGACCTTTTTGCGCGTTTCCGAGGCTGGAGCGGCGAGCACAGTTCCGGGGCTGTGGGGAAGGAGGTCGTGGTCTATCTGGAGACGTGCGCCGGCGCCGAGTACGTGGTGGCAGCGGCGGCCGACCGCGTGTTCGTTTCGCCGCAGACGGACTGGTCGGTACTCGGGTTGCGTGCTGAGCCGATCTTTCTGGCTGAGACGCTGCGGCGCATTGGCGTCGAGGCGGAGGTGGTGAAGGTAGCTCCTTGGAAGACTGCGTTGGACACTTTTGAGCGCAGTGAGATGAGTGCGGCACACCGGGAGCAGATGGAACGGTTGCTGGACGGCTGGTATGGTGAGATGGTTGCGGCGATCAGCAAGGGACGGGACAAGGATGAAGAGCAGGTACGCGCGGCTATCGATAGCGCTCCGCTGACGGCCAACGAAGCCGTGGAGTTGGGTCTGGTTGACGCCACGGTCTACGAAGACGAGCTGGCGAAGGTCCTGGGCGGGCCGAAGGAGGAGGCGAGAATATTGCCCTACGATCAGGCTAGCCGGACACTTTACCGGCGCCCCCGGCTACGGCAGCGGAAGGGGATCGGTGTAATTTCGCTGAGCGGGATGATCACAACGGGCAAGAGCCGGCGCTATCCCGGAGGTCTGCCGATTATTGGCAGCAGCACAGCCGGAAGTTCAACGGTTCAGCAGACGGTCCGGGCGGCGATACAGGACGAGAGCCTGGCAGGGGTTCTGCTGCACATCGATTCGGGCGGCGGATCGGCGCTGGCAAGCGATCTGATGTGGCGGGAGCTGACACTGTTAAACCGGAAGAAGCCGGTGGTGACCTATATGGGGGATGTGGCGGGCAGCGGAGGATACTACGTGGCGCTGCCGGCGCGGCGGATTGTGTGCCAGGCGGCGACGCTCACGGGGAGCATCGGTGTGGTGATGGGCAAGCTGGTTACGAGCGGGGCGTTCAACAAGATAGGGGCGAAGAGCTCCCCGGTTCAGCGGGGGGAGAATGCCGATCTTTATGCGAGCGACGGGCCCTGGCGGCCAGAGCAGCGTGAGAAAATCGAGGAACAGATAGCGCAAACGTATGGGAATTTCAAGCGGTTGGTTGGCGAGGCGCGGAAGTTGGGGCCTGACTCGCTTGAAGAGCTTTGCGGCGGGCGGGTGTGGACAGGCAGGCAGGCGCAGGTGCACGGGCTGGTGGATGAGATCGGCAGTTTTGCCACGGCGGTCGACCGGCTGTGCGAACTGGCGAGCCTGCCGACGGACGGGACGGTACCGGTTGTACCTGTGAAGGTGAGCGAGAAAAGGCCGCGTCCGCCGGTATCGGAAGGCAGTCTGGACCTGGCGGTGGGAGGGGAAAGCCTGGCCGATCTGACAGAGACGCTATGCGCGGTTGTGCAAGGGGACGTTTCCTCATTGCTGGGACGGGAACGCGTGTGGATGCTGGCCGACGGTCTGCCGAAGATCAGATAAGGGTTGAGTAAGCCGCGCCGCGACGCGGCGCGGGAGCCTGGAGAAAGCCATGTTCGATGTTGAAAAGGTCCGAGGACAGTTTCCAGCGTTGCAGGAGCCGTTCAACGGCAGGCCGGCGATCTTTTTCGACAATCCCGGTGGTACGCAGGTCCACGAGAGCGTGATTGCGGCGATGGTCGATGCCATGACGCGGCGCAATTCGAATACGCACGGGTTGTTCGAGACCAGCCGGCGGACTGATGCGGTGATCGAGGCGGCGCACAGGGCGGTGGCGGATCTGCTCGGCTGCGACGCGGATGAGGTTGTTTTCGGCAGTAACATGACGAGCCTGACGTTTCAGGTGAGCCGGTCGCTGGCGCGGGAGCTGGGGCCGGGGGACGAGGTGGTGGTAACACGGCTGGACCATGACGCGAATGTGATGCCGTGGGTGCTGGCGGCGGAGGAGCGGGGGGCGCGCGTGCGGTGGGCGGACGTGGACGTGGAGAGCGGGACGCTGGATATGGAGGATGTGCGAAGGCAGATTACGGAGCGCACGAAGCTGGTGGCGGTGGGGTACGCCAGCAACGCGATGGGGACGATCAATGACGTGGACACGATTGTCGGGTGGGCCGGGGAGGTGGGGGCGCTGACGTTTGTGGACGCGGTACAGTATGCGCCGCACGGGTTGATCGACGTGCGGGAACTGGGGTGCGATTTTCTGGCGTGCTCGTCGTACAAGTTTTTTGGGCCGCACAGCGGGCAGCTTTACGGGAAGCGGGAACATCTGGAGCGGCTGGAGGCATACAGAGTGCGGCCGGCCGGGGACGTGCCGCCGGGCAAGTGGGAGATGGGCACGCAGAATCATGAAGGGATGGCGGGCGTGACGGCGGCCATCGATTATCTGGCCGGGCTGGGGGTTGAGTACGGCGGGGTCGCGTCGGCGGAGAGCCGGAGAGAGAAGCTGGTTGCGGCCTGGGGGGTACTTGGGGCGTATGAACGGATGTTGACGGTGCGGTTGGTCAGCGGGCTGATGAGCGTGCCGGGTGTTCGGGTTTACGGTCTGACGGAGCGGGAGGATTTGGACAGAAGGGTGGCGACGGTGTCGCTGCGGAAGGAGGGGACGACGCCGGAGCAGCTGGCGCGGGCGCTGGCGGAGGAGAATATTTTTGCGTGGAATGGGGACTTTTATGCGCAGTCGTTGCGCGAGAGGATGGGCATGGAGGAGAGCGGCGGCTGGCTGCGGCTGGGGTTGGTGCACTACAACACGGTGGAGGAGATTGAGCGGTGTTTGGGGGTGTTGGAGGGCGTTTGAAGGGCAGTTTTTAGTGGTTAGTTTTTAGTTTTTGGTGAACTGCCGATTGCGAGGAGTAAGGGCATCCACAAGGGGTGCCCCTACGGGGGGATTCGGCAGGTAAGCGCTTTTTGGGGATGCGGGGATGGGCACCCACAAGGGGTGCCCCTACGGGCAGTGGCAGAGGGACGGATGGTGTAGATTACCCCGAAACTGGTCCACAGTTTCTCTGAAAAGGCCTTGATAAAATAGGTAGAGAGTGATACATTTGTACTACACAGGTACCAGAAAGGGGCAGGGGGCCAAGGATCGAGATCGAGAACAGAGAATAGCGATGAAATTGTATCATGTCGTGCTGGGGTTACTGCTGGTTGTTGTGTTTTGTACACCGGTTGCCGCGCAAGAGGGGTTAACTGATGGTGAACGCATTGCTCGACTGGAAGGCGCATACGAGCATTTGGCTAGCAAGGTCGATGTAGAGAGGGTACAAACCGAGGTAGAGAGGGTACGGACCGAGGTAGAGAGTGTACGAACCGAGGTGGTCGCCTTACGATCTGAAATTCATGCAGCGGTACAGACGACACGGGTGATATTTGCCGGTTTCGCAGGCTTTTTGGCTCTGGTGCTAGGCGGCGCGCAGGTCTGGATTGTGCTGATGCTCAGGGAATGGAAGAGCAGGGTCCCGGACGGCTAACGGCGAACGGTCAACATTTCGAATACAGACGGTGTAGACACACCCGCAGATGTGCGGGTGTCTTCTATTTTAAGTACTGAAGAGGGCACCCACAAGGGGTGCCCCTACAGGGGGGAGGCGGCAGGGCGGCGCGGGTTGGGCACCCACAAGGGGTGCCATTG
>VXOE01000254.1 GCA_009840225.1 Caldilineaceae bacterium SB0662_bin_25
CTCCCTTGTGCGGGGGCTCCGCCCCCGCAACGCCCCCGGCCAACAACATGCCTCGCCGACCTGGTGTCGATATTCGTAACAGGTCCCCAATCGAAGGGGTTCCGCCAGACCACGTCCCGCCAGTCCCACCAAATACCCGTAGGGCCACCCCTTGTGCGTGCCCAGCCCCGCGTCGCCCTCATATGCGCCAACCAGCCATACCCCCGGTAGGGGCACCCCTTGTGGGTGCCCAGGCCTGCCCGTCGCCCTCTTCAAAGCCCGAAAACCTTCTCGGTCGCCGTTGCCATGAATTCCACCTGCTATACTGTTTTCATCCCCAATGTGGACCGAACTCCGAAATTCCAGCGCAAATGCACCAATATCAGTGATATAATAGCCTTGTACGCGCGCCGTCTAACGGCACAGCATCTTGCTCACAAAGTGGGCACGTGAAGCGGGATATCACGTCAGTCAGCTTCAGTGGCTTTGCACAAAAGGAAAGGTCATAAAGCAGCGAAGTAAAGCGGGAGGGTGAATGAACTACACTGAAACCGCTCCCGCGAGACCTGCTACCTGAGACTAAAGCTATACTGCTTGCATCCTGGTCTCCATCGGGCATAAGCTATGACCATCGGGAAAGGTAGTCGATTCTCAAAGCCATAGGTGATAGGTCAGAGTGGGAACCTACCAAGACGAAATGGAAAGCCGTGTGCGGTGAAAGCCGCACGCACGGTTCGCGGGCAGGCAGGAGGAAAAGTGCATATCCAAACAACTCACTTCCTGCCGAACCTACTATTATGCAATAGGCATAACTGAGAGCGTACTAACATCAAGCCACGACTCTCGCTGGCAGGGAATCTGAAAGCGAGGAGGGACCCCTCCCAAGACTGGTAACTGCCCTTTATCAATCTGCCCATAACCTAACGAAGACAGCGAGGAACTGTGCTCGAAGTCGAGCGCAAAAGTCCAAAACATGGATAACTGCCCGGTCTGACCCGACTCAACCCAACCCTAAAGGTCCAGACACGACACCATGCCCTCCCACCGCCGGCTGTCCGGCATGAGTCTGTCGTCAGCTGGAGTAGTGGATGAGCATCGTAGGGATCTTGCCGGCATCAGGAACTGACGGCAGAAACGGAAAAACTAATGCAAAAGCATAACGACAACAAGAACCACATAGAAATCCGCCCGCTTTTGCCCGTCTTTTCCGCTATTTCCGCCATTTCCGCCATATTTCCGCCATTTTCCCGCCAATACACGTCGCGCCATTTCAGAACTCGTACAACTCTAGTACAACGTACATTGACACTTGTTCGGACCCACCACGCCGGCGAGGCCCTTATCGCAGCCCACCACATAGACTGCATTAGTTGCAGGTCACTCAACAAGTAAACGCTCATAAACTCTCGCCCAACACACAGACGAGGAAGCCAGTGACCCACCTTGAAGACTGACAGTCCACGTTGAAAGCAAGGTTCGCATCGGCCCCCAAGGCATATGCATCTCATCTGAGTTTCGTCTTTTCATCCCAGGCTGATATGCTCCTGACTTCCACCTTCAGACACTTGCGCAAACGGACATGCCCCCTAACCGGCATTCCTGCCAAACGTTACCAAGCCGCTTGGAAGACTGCCTATCTCCGGAGAGTTCTACCCCATTGAGGTGCAATTGCCCTGGGCAAGCGGTGCCGAAATTGACCCTCTTCTGACCAGAATTAGGCCAACTTTCCTGGCCTTGACTACGCGAATCTGGGCTCCGTGGCGTTTGCTTCCTTAACTGATCACACAAAGCAGAAAAATTTGACTGGCGTGCCTTTCATGCTATACTCACGCCGGTTACGCCCCGCCGCCCCTTCGCCCCCGAAGACCGGTAAAGCTGCCGCTAGAGTGGTACTCATGGCGATTTGCTCTTTCCTGGGCGGGTGCATTCCCAACGACTGTCAAATCTTACGACTGAGATTAGATCCTATGGCGACAGCGGCTGACGTATCCAACGTCAGTACCGGGCGCATCACCAGCCCGCTTTCCATCCTCGGCGCGATTTGGGGATCCTACTTCTTCCGCAAGTTTCTGCGCGCGCTGGCCACCATCTTCATCGTTACCACCATAATCTTCTTTTTGGTGCGCCTTCTGCCCGGCAACCCCATTGAAATCTATGTCAACCAGTTAATTGTCACTTACGGCATGCCCGTCCACGAGGCCAAGGACCAGGCCGCCGCTCTGTTCGCCATCGACCTGGAACAGCCGGTAATTCTCCAATATTTCTCCTACCTGCAAAATCTGGCCAGGGGAAACTTCGGTCAGTCAGTCCTGTCGCCGGGAACGACCGTTACCGAGGTGATTTTGCGATTCCTCCCGTGGACACTTTTTAGCGTTGGCCTTGGTCTCCTGATCAGTTTCACAATCGGCGTTCTGTTCGGTGTCATCATGGCCTACCGCCGCGACAGCTATCTTGATCACGGCCTCACTGTCATTAGTTCTGTGATCAGCTCCGTCCCAGACTTTCTTATCGGCCTTCTCATCGTTGTGTGGTTGGGAGTCCAGTGGAAGATCCTGCCGATCGCGGCCATGCGAGGCGCGTACTCATCCGGCATGGTGCCTGGTCTGAATCTGGAATTCTTACTCGATGCGTTCTTCCACGGAGCTTTGCCAATCTCTACCTATGTGCTCACCAGCGTCGGCTTTTGGATGCTGAGCATGAAGAGCAACACGATCAGCACTCTTGGTGAGGACTACGTTACGATTGCCAAAGCGCGCGGCCTGAAGGAGTGGCGCATTACCACCGCCTACGTGGGTCGCAATGCCATCCTGCCCCTTTTCACGATCCTTACAATTCGCATCGGCTTTGTCGTCGGAGGTTCATTGTTGGTGGAGCAGATCTTTGAATATGGCGGTATCGGGCGCATGCTCGGCCAGGCCATCAACCAGCGCGACTATACTTTGATGCAGGGTATCTTCCTCATCATTACTTTCTCAGTGATCTTCGCCAACTTCTTCGCCGACGTCCTGTACGGCTGGCTCGACCCCCGTATAAAGCTGCAGGACAATTGAGCCTGACCAAAGTGCCAGAATACACACGAAGCGCAGGAGCTGATAGATGACGGCCCAAGTGGCGGATGGCCAGCAAACCGATAGCATCTTGGTCAGCGCATGGAAAGGATTCCGAACTGGGGTACGCCTCCTTGCCTACAATCGGGTTGGTTTTATCGGTTTCCTCGTCGTGGTCTTCATGGTCCTCCTCTCCTACGCGGGCCCATTAATCATCGAACTGGATACCAAGACCAAGATCGACAGGATCTATATAACGCCGACACTTGAACATCCTTTGGGTACCGATCATCAGGGCCGCGACATCTGGTCCCAGATCGTCAACGGCGGCAAAGACGTGATCTACGTTGCCTTTCTGGCTGCCCTTATTTCAACCGTAATCGCGGTCGTTTTTGGCACGCTTAGCGGTTTCATAGGCGGTTGGCTGGACAGCGCCATCATGTCTGTCACCGATATAATACTTACGATCCCTCAGTTCCCACTCTTGGCGGTCCTGGCGGCCTTTATCTCTCTGAACAGCTTGACCTTGCTGGGGGTCTTGATGGGTCTGCTGAACTGGCCGACGCTCTTGCGCGCGTTGCGGGCCCAGGCACTCTCCCTCAAACAGCGAGATTTCATTGAGGCGGCCAGGGCGCTGGATCTGGGCGTTATGCATATCGTCCTGCGCGAAATGGTCCCCAACATGATGCCCTACATTGTAGTCAGCTTCGCCTTGGGCATGACCTTTGCCGTCTATCAGCAGGCGGGACTCGTCTTCCTCGGCCTCGTGCCGATAAGCGCTGGCAACTGGAGCGTGATGATTCAACTGGCGTGGGTACGAGGAGCGATCTTCTACAAGGACAGTGTCTGGTACATTATGGCGCCGATCGTCGCCATCGCCATTCTTCAGCTGGCAATCATTTCCATGACCCGCTCGCTTGAGCTTGTATTCAATCCTCGACTGCGGGCCAGTGAATAGGAATCCGTTCCCTGGATACATATGAGTCAGATCACTGATCTTTCCTGGCATCAGGAAATTGAAGAAAACGACAGCCTGCCCCCGCTGAGCCTGCAGAACGTTCATGTCAACTATCGTACGCGCAAGGGCAGCGTCCAGGCGGTCAGAGGTGTCACGCTCGACTTGCAGGCAGGTGAAAGCCTGGCCCTGATCGGAGAGAGCGGCTCCGGCAAAACGACGTTGGGACTGGGAATCGTACGTCTCTTGGTCGAAACCGCGGAAGTCAGCCCAGGGGAAATTATCTATCGCCGCGATGGCCGTGAGTTGGATGTGCTTTCCCTTGCCGAAGGTCCCCTTCGCGAGTTCCGCTGGCGCGACTGCGCTATGGTATTCCAGTCGGCCCTCAACGCGTTCAATCCCGTGCTGAAGGTTTGGGACCAGGTTTGGGATACGGCGAAAGCCCACAGGTGGAACAATCGCGAGGAGGTCCGCGAGCGGTTTCTCGATCTGCTTCGCTTTGTGCAGTTGGATCCTGACCGTGTTATCAACGCCTACGCCCATGAGTTGAGTGGGGGCATGCGCCAGCGAACGCTTCTGGCCATAGCACTTCTGTTGGACCCCCAGATTCTGATTCTGGACGAGCCGACAACTGCGTTGGACATCCTCACGCAGAGGACGATCATCGATCTGTTGCGCCGGCTGAAGGAAGACCTGCACTTCACAATGCTCTTCATCTCGCACGACCTTGCCATCGCCGCTGAGCTGGCAGACAGAGTAGCCACGATGTACGCCGGGCAGGTCGTCGAGCTGGGGCCGGTCGAGGACATCTTCTATCGCCCGCGTCATCCCTATTCCCTGGGTCTGATCCGGGCCGTGCCGACCGTAACTGGTGGTTTTGAGGAACTCTCCTCGATACCCGGTTCTCCTCCCGACCTGATCAATTTGCCGACTGGATGCAAATTCCATCCGCGCTGCCCCTTTGCCAGCGAGCGCTGCAGTAGCGAGGAACCGGGGTTGGAGCGGGTCGGCGACAATCACTACGCGGCCTGCTGGCACACCGATGCAGTGCAGGAGGACATCGAGCGCAGCGGGCTGAGAGGCAAGAGGAGTACGCAAAGGGAACGTGCTACCGGCCTGTAATCCCGTGAGGAAACAGGGGCGCGGCCAGTGGAGGCCGCATTAGATGACGCCGATTCTCGAACTTCGGAACGTAACGAAATATTTTGGCAGCGGCCGCGAGCGCGTGACGGCCGTTGACTCGATCTCCCTCGACATTGAACCTGGCGAAATCGTTTGCCTCGTCGGTGAAAGCGGTTGCGGCAAGAGCACCACCGGCCGCATGGTCGTCGGCCTGCTGCCACCGTCCGAAGGACAGATTCTCTACCAGGGACAGGATATCGCGTCAATGGAAAAGGCCGACTATCAGCAGTACCGGCGCGCGGTCCAGATCATCCATCAGGATCCCTACGCCTCTCTCAATCCAACCCAGACAGTGCGCCAGATGATCACGACGCCACTCTTGCGCCATCAAACACAGGGAACGGGTCAGAATGGAGCGAGCGCTGGCCGGAGGGGTCGCCGCCGCGACGCAGGGCGGCGGGCTGCCGAACTGTTGGAAATCGTCGATCTGACGCCGGTTTCGGACTTTCTCGACAAGTATCCTCACCAGCTGAGCGGTGGTCAGCGCCAGCGCGTTTCGGTAGCCAGGGCTTTGACCGTGGAGCCTAAGTTCATCGTCGCCGACGAAGCCGTCTCAATGGTGGATGTGTCAATTCGAGTGAGCCTGCTCAACATGCTCTACCGGCTGAAAGACGAGTTTGACGTAACCTTCCTCTTCATCACACACGACCTGGCGCTGGCGAAATACTTTGCCTGGGAAGGGCGAATCACTGTCATGTACCTGGGGCGCATTGTGGAAGAAGGGCCTACGCCCCGTCTCATCACCGATTCGCGCCACCCTTATACGCAGGCGCTTCTGGGAGCTGTTCCCGAAGCCGATCCGGAGTTGGCAAAGAAGAAAGTCCATATTGAACTGCGCAGCGCCGAAATTCCCAGCCTTTTGAATCTGCCTACAGGGTGTACTTTTCACCCGCGTTGTCCTTACTTTGTGCCGGGGGAATGCGACTTAGCCGTCCCTGGGTTGGAACAGATCTCAGATGGGGGCAGTGTAGCCTGCCCCGTTCGCATGGCGGAGCCGAGCCAGATTGTTTGAAGGGAAGGATCGCCGCCGACCCGCTCCGCTTTGGTGGTTAAAGGCACAGCAGGAACGACATGGATCCCTTCCTTGGTAGGGCGGCATTTCACATCGGGTTCTACATAGCCTTCGTTGCCGGCGCGCTACTGATCTTCTTGGAGAAAGGAACCGCCGAATACGTCATCACTCAGTTTACACTGGGGATTGGGCTTGTATATCTACTGTTGGTTGTAATTCTTGTGCAATGGGGGAAGAAAAGAGAGAGGTAAGCAATAGAGGCAAGCGTATTTGATGCGCCCCTGCGCGTGGCTCACTCTTCATCTCCCTGCTATCTCACATTCTCAATTGTCCTAAGGAGGATAAAGAATGAACCGAAGATTTTGGCTTGTAATTGCTCTGATTGCGGCCTTGGCCATCAGCGCGTGCGGCGCGCCGGCGGCCGATATGGGCGGCGGCGAGGCCGCTCCGGCCGCTGCGGAGGAAGAGGCAGCTCCGGCAGGAACCGGCGTAGCTGAGTTCCATCCGGCCTGGCCCTACGCGCCACCCCCCACGGGCCACTTCAACACCTGGGTTACGAACGGCATGACCCTTGGCATCTACCGCGCCCTGATGGAACCGCCCTTGTTCATGTTCCTGTGGGCCGATGGCAGCTGGATGCCGGTAGCCGGGGAGTCCTGGGAATGGGTCGACGACGTCACCTTGCGCGTCAACCTGATCCAGGAGGCCCAGTGGAGTGACGGCAGCGCCTTCACTTCACAGGACGTTGTCGACACCTTCTCGATCTCCCGCCTGCTCAGCCAGACGGTCTGGCGCTTCCTCGACGACGTGCAGGCCGTGGATGATCACACCGTCGACTTCCTTCTCAGCGGTCCTTCCACGACCGTTCCCCGACGTGTACTGCGCGAGGTACATATCACGGCCTCCTCGGTCTATGGCGACTTTGCCCAGCGCACTCGCGATCTGGTCGAGGCCGGCATGACCAATGAAGACGACGAATGGAAGCAGTTGCTGCAGGAGTTCAACGAGCTGCGCCCGGACGAAATGGTCGTTCTGGGGCCTTATGCGATCGACCCTGCCAGCATCACCGAGTCCCAGATGATTCTCAACAAGGTCGAGACTTCCTACTGGGCTGATACTGTGCGCTTCGAACGCATGGTCAACTACAACGGTGAAACGCCGGTGGTTACGCCGCTCGTCCTCTCCGGCGACGTCGACTACGCTACGCACGGCTTCCCGCCCGCTACCGAGCGCGAGTTCATGTCTCTGGGCTACCGCATCATCCGCGCCCCCATCTACAGCGGCCCGGCACTCTATTTCAACCACACCATCTATCCCTTCAACGTAAGAGAAGTGCGTCAGGCCTTGGCCTACGCCATCAACTTTGAAGAGAACGCCTATATCTCGCTGGCCGAATCGGGCGTGGCCCAAGAGTGCATGTGCGGTTTCTCAGACAACATTACGCCCCTGTGGCTCAGTGACGATGCGCGCGCCAGCTTGGATCCCTACACCCAAGATCTGGAAAAGGCGGAGCAGATGTTGCTCGACATCGGTTTCACTCGCGCCGACGACGGTGTCTGGGTTGACGACACCGGCGCCCGCATGGAGTGGGAACTGACCGCGCCGGCCGAGTACGCCGACTGGTCGGCCGCTGCTGAGAACGTGGCCGAGCAGTTGACTGCTTTCGGATTCCAGACCAGTTTCCGCGGCGTGAACTTCCAGCAACATCCGATCGATGTGAATGAAGGCAAGTTCCAGCTCGCAATTCGCGGTTGGGGCGCGGGCAATCCGCACCCGTCCTTCTCCTATGAGAATGACTTCAGCACACACAACGCCGCCGCCACGGGCGTGGGCGCATCGGGCGCTGGCAGCATCGAACTGCCCGGCATGTCCTTCGACCTGAACGTCAGCACCAGCAGCGTTGGCGACGTCGACCTGTGGGCGCTGACCAAGGAGGCCGGCTCCGGCGGTGACGCCGCCATGCAGATCGCGGCGCTCGACAAGATCGCCATGGCCTACAACGAGCTGCTGCCGCAGATTCCCCTTTGGGAACGCTACGGCAATAACCCGGTCCCCAGTCGCTTTGCCAGTGGTTGGCTGCCCGAAGGCGACCCGATCTACGTCAACAGCCCCTACGCCGACTCCTTCGTCGTCATCCAGATTCTGACCGGACAGCTTGGCCCGGCGGAATAGGCGATACGGCAGGGTGAGTTTTGTGGTAGAATAAGTGTAGTTAGGGCCGGCACCCCTGTGTCGGCCTTACTCTTTCAACCCCGGCGGACAGTCTGGCCCGCCGATCAATCAAACAGGTTCGAGGCCTGCGCCGCGAAAGAGAGCAGTATGAACACAGACTTGACCCAGGACCAGATTGATTCATATCAGCAAAACGGGTTCGTAGTCCTGCACGACTTCCTCACCCCGGACGAATTGGAGACTTGGCGGCAGGCGGTTGATGGAGCCGTGCGCCGGCGTGGAAAGCAAAGGATGTTCAACCAGGAAGTGGACGAAGACCGTGAAGAATCCTACTACGACTATGTCTTCGTCCAGCGTGTTAACCTGTGGCAGGACAGTCAGGACGTGCGGAGGCTGATTCTGGATCCTCGTCTTGGCAAAATGGCCTCAGACCTGGCCGGGGTCGAAGGCGTTCGCATCTGGCACGACCAGGCATTGATCAAGCAACCGTGGGCCAACCCCACCGGCTGGCATCTCGACAATCCATACTGGTCCTACTCGTCCCGCGAGACGCTCAGTCTCTGGGTCGCGCTCGACGACGCCACGTTGCAGAACGGCTGCCTCTACTTCCTGCCCGGCAGCCACAAGACAGCCACTTACGACAACGCCAGCATCGGCGAAAACATCGGCGACATCTTTCGCGTCTACCCGCAGTGGAAAGACATCATGGCGGCCCCCGCCGAAATGAAGGCCGGTTCCGCCTCCTTTCACAACGGACTCATCGCCCACGGCGCCGGTGCCAACATGACCCCGGGCTGGCGGCGAGCCATGACCTGTGGCTTCATGCCAGACGGCTGCACCTTCAACGGCATACAGAACATCCTCAATGATGAACAGTTCGCCAGCTATGAGATTGGCGACCTGCTCGACGACGACCGGCAGAACCCCCTAATCTTCCACCGCTCCAAACCCTATGAGGAGAAACTAGCCGAACGATTCGCTCAATAGTAGCAGACGCATAACTTCTGGTCGTGACCTCGGCCCAGCGCTGATCATCCAGATTACCGCTCAGTACTCACTTGCTAACTTGGTTGAACTGAATAGTATGGGACTGATAGTGTCGGAAATCGTGGAAGCATTGATTTAAGAGCATCATAGTGAAAAAGACGTCTTTCTCGCCAATTGAAATCTGAAGGCATAGGAGTACCGTTGAAAGTCTGCGATTTGCAAGTATTGCATTTGCCCGTACTCCGGAAGTGTCACTGAGTTAAGGTTTGCAAATCTGATACGGAAGTCGCGTCACAAAAAAGCCGGTTTTGGCGCGACTTCTGTAGACTTTGTGCGACATTTATAGACTTGGCGCGACATAACGCGACCTGCACACGGACACAAGCATCGGTTTTGTACAAGACTGCGAAGTGCTGCCTGAGTCCGAGAAGTCTGCCTCTTGTGGGTCCTTTGAGCCCCCGCGCCTTGAGTACGATTACACTGGAGGCCAGCCCGGTGTCGATTGACAGTTTTTTCCTGCTATGCTAGCATGCCCGTCATTCTTGTTTCCCACCCGTTGTCCGTAGACTATACGAATATACTCCACTCTGAGGAGGAGGCTCCGTGCTGAACGTAGCAATTATTGGAATGGGGAACATCGGCCGCACGCATGCCGGTGTCTACCAGGCCAGCGAACGCGCGCAGCTTGTTGCAGTCTGTGATATGGACACAAGCATTGCGGACGCAGCCGCCGAGCGCTTTGGCGTACCAGCCTATTACAGCGTCACGGAACTGCTTGACACAGTCGAGTTGGAAGCCGTAAGTGTCGCCACCGCCGGGCCGGAAAATGGCGGTCATCACTACGAGCCGGTTATGCAGTGCTTCGATGCAGGGCTGCACGTATTATGCGAAAAACCGATCTCAAACAACATAGAGCATGCCCGCGAAATGGCTGCCAAGGCCGATGAGACCGGCCTTTACTTCGGCATCAACCTAAACCATCGTTTCGTGCCGCCGGCGGCCAAGGCCAAACAGTGGGTCGAGGAAGGCAGGTTGGGCGATCTGCTGCTGATGAACATGACGATGTGGATCGGCAATCCAAATGACACCTCGCCCTGGTTTCACATTCGTGCACTGCACCCCCACAGCCTCGACATCATGCGCTACTTCTGTGGTGACGTGAAGCGAGTCCACGCCTTCTTCAACCAGGCCCCCGGACGCGTCTGCTACTCGAATGCCCAGGTAAACCTGGAATTCGCGAACGGAGTCGTTGGACACTTGACAGGCAGTTACGACACCAACCCGCGGCACAATCTGGAACGGTGCGAGGTAATGGGCACCGCCGGCCGATTTGTTCTCGACAATCTCTACCAGGAGTTGACCCTCTACCCCCGCCAGAGCGAAGAACTGACCGTCGTCCGCAACAGCATCATGGGCGGCCTCAGCGGATTCGACGCTACATTCACCAACCGCATCAATCGCTGGATCGAGCAGGTGGACGACGGCGTACCGAGGGAGGAAATTGAGGCTTCAGGCCGCGAGGGGCTGGCCGTACAGGAAATCATTGAAGCGGCAATCCGTTCTCACCATAGTGGAAAAACGGAGGAAGTCCCGGCCGTATGAGGACTCTGTGAATTGTTGCAGGTGCGATGAGCCTGAGTGCCTTGTCCTGAAATGCCGCCGGGATCAAACTGGCGCCTAAGTAAAACTGGAAGGCGAGCAAGGACTGTAGTGAAGAATTCCTCAGATACTCAGGAGTTGCTTGAGCGGCTCAATCGTGATGGCTACATTCTCATTCCCAGTGCACTGTCTGCGGAACGAGTAGAACAGTGGAAGACGGTCCTGTACGCACTCTACGACCGCGGCGCCTACGAGATAAGTAACGGCGTGGGCAACGTTGCCTTCGAGAAGTTGCTTGCCTTGGAGCCGGAATTGGCGGGCGAGCTCGTGGGGCACGAAAGCGTTGCCCCATTCCTGCATGCCGTCATGGGTAAGCAATGCCAGTTGCGCAGCCTGCGCGCCCACGTCAACCCTGCCGCCTATTTGCAGGAGTGGCACATGGACTTCTACGACTTCTACTATCAGGAAGAGAAAGCGGAGGCACAGAATCCCACGCGCGGCCTTTGCGTCAATTCGACCTTCTATCTGACCGACAACACGCCTGAGCGTGCCCGTCTTACTTTCGTCAAGAACTATCTGGATCGCCCGGTACCGGAAGAGTTGATTCCTTTCCTGCGCTACACAGAAGATCGGAGCGACCCGTTCCAGCGCTGGTGCGACGAGCAGGAGTTGGAGCATCTGCACCCGATGGCCGGCGATGCAGTCGTCTTCTACAGCCACATCCCCCACCAGGGGGCCAAGATAGGACCGGATCCGGAAGGCGAGATCCGCGCCAATATCGTGCTCCACTACCAGCAGAATCCCATGTTCCCCGGCATCAAGTTCGTCAGCAATCCCCAGTTCACTCTTGAAACTCTGGGTTATGCAGGCACTTTCCCATTTGCCGATCAAGAATGACGGCATTAACGACACAGTTCAGTCAGAACGAAAGGAAGGAACTGATGAAACCTTACCGAACTATCCTCGGCCTGGTTCTTCTGATTTCACTTGTCCTCCTGGCGGCTTGCGGCGCCCCCGCAGAAGGCGGGATGGCGGCTGAAGAAGCTCCAGCGCCCGAAGAGGCCGCGGCCGACGACGAAGTGGTCGAAATCGAGGAAACCGAGGAAGAGGCGATGGAGATGAGCGGCGAAATTGTCGTTAGCATCGCCTCTAACGACGTCCAGACCTATCAGGCGATTGCTGACGCCTACATGGAGTTGCACCCGGACGTGAGCGTCCTGGTTGAGCTCAAGGCGCCCGGCGTCGATGCTTATCTGCAGTGGATTCGCACGCAGTTCACCTCTGAAGTGCCGCGCGTGTCCATCATCGAGTCGCCCCATCTGCGCGAATTTGCCCAGGAAGGACGGCTGGTAGACTGGGGCCCCTACCTCAACAAGGTGAATCCCTACACGGGCGAAAAATGGGAGAACAGCTTTGAAACGTGGGGCCTGAATCTGGTGCGCGACCCCAATACGGGCCAGATGTTCACGATGCCTTACATGTCCGTCCAGACTTTCTGGCTCTACAACAAGGCTCTCTTCGAACAGGCCGGGATCACTGATGTACCACCGCAGCCGACTTGGGATCAGTTTGTCGAGTGGAACGAAAAGCTGCGAGACTCGGGCGTCATTCCGATTGCAATGGAAGGCACCACCGAGCAGATCTGGGGCGGCGGTCGCATGCCTTGGCTGATGCGTTCAGCGATGGACCAGTACCATCGTGATGAACTGCAGATCATACAATGCCAGGAAGGAGACTGGTGCTTCCGCGAAGGCATTGATGACACATGGTCATACGATCCCACCGACGTGCGCAATGACGATCCCGACCGCGTCTCCGTCAATATTGCTCGCCATCTGGCCGCCTTGCGCGACGGCGAAATCAATTTCAATAACGATTGTACCGTTGAAATGATGACCAACATCGGACGCGTCTTCCAGACGGCAAACGGATTCGTACCCGAAGGTTGGACGGGCATGACCGACGCATATCCTCTCTTCCTGACGCAGAAGGCGGCAATGCGTATGGTTCACGGCGGCATCTACACCAGCCTGCCCAAGGACATTCGTGCACTTGCCCAAGGTGAGTATGGCGGTCAGGCCGAAGTTACAGAAGAGGACTCAGCCGCTGCAGTCGAGTTTGAGTACGGTCGCTTCGCATTTCCCAACATCGAGGGCCCCTGTGTTCAGGGAACCGCACGTGCCAACGAATTGACTCAGGGCTACCTGGCTCTGCCCCTGAAGGACCGAGCCCAGAACGACTTGGAAGTTGACTTTGTAATGTTCTGGACCAGCCCCCAGGGTATGCAGATCTTCCTGGAAAACAAGCTTGATCCCGAAAACCTGCAGGGTGGTATCGCCGGTCCGCCGTTGATCAGGAACGTGACGCTTCCCGGCGAATGGGAAGAAGTATTCGCCCAGAGCGTTTTCGTCGGCAACTATGAAAAGCCAGGCGCGCCCGGAGACGCCGTCGCACGCGGCTTCTTCAAGTACGAAGAGACCAAACGAGAATGGTCGATCATGGTTCAGGAGTTCTTCGAAGGCAAGATTACTGCCGAACAATTCGCGGAAAGCTACCAGGCCCTTCTCGAAGACAACTTTGACGGCCTGTTGGAGTATCTCAACCTGACACACGAAGACCTCGACAGTCCCGAGAAACGACCCCCCGGTTGGGTCGCGGCCGGACCGTACTAAATTTGAAGTGTTGGACTGGGTCTCCGCCCAGTGAGACGGAGGCGATGTACAAGCCTTCAAGTACCAACGTATATGGGTTTGTCAAGACACCGGACGTCCAGAAAGAGACGAACATTTCATACTAGATCAGGCACGCCGCTCTCGAAAGGGAGCGGCTTGTCTGGTTTGCGGTTCAGAAGGTCCGCAGCGCCGCTGTGGCGGGCTGGCGGCGCGATCGCGATCGCCGCCGCAATTTTGCTGGCCATCACTTTGCCCCTTTCGGCACAGTCTCCTGAAGGGTTGCTGTGGGAGCATGTTGCAGACAGTCGCGTTCAGGCCGTCGCCGTTTCGGAAGACGGGTCGCTCGTTGCCGTTGGCAGCCGTGACAACTCTCTGCGACTGTTTGACGCACGCGGCCAGTTGCTCTGGTCGTTCGAGGCCGAAAACAGCATTCTCGGCTTGGACATGTCGCCGGATGGGCGGTGGATCGCGGTTGCCTCAGAAGATCGCCATATCTTTCTTCTGGACGGTGACGGCTCCGAACTGTGGAAGTTCAAAGCAGCCCGCCCAATGAACAATGCTGCAGTAGCCAGAGACGGGTCACTGGTCACAGCCACTTCCGATGACCGGACGGTCTACGTTTTCGACAACAACGGCAACCTGCTTTGGCAGGAGGAACTAGGCATCGGAGTTCGGGCTGTCGACATCTACGGGAGCGCCGAAAAAGCCCGTCTTGTATTGGGCTCCGACGACGGGCTCATCACGATTTACAGCCGCGAAGGCAGAAACCTGCTCCAAATACGGCTTGACTACAACGTGATTTCCGTTTCCGTGACCCCAAACGGCGCCCGCGTCTTGGCTGGCACAGGTGATGGCTCGGCCATTCTACTTAATGGAGCAAATGGAAGGGAGATTTGGCGATTCAGGGCCGAAGACTCTGTTAGCAGCGTCTCGCTGGCCGGTGACGGGTCCAGCGCCCTGATCGGCTCAGAGGACGGGAGCGCATATCTGCTGGACGGCGACGGCAACCTGACTCACCAGTTCAGGCAAGAATCCGAGGTTCTGAGCGTTAGCTTGGCTGGCGACGGCAACAGCCTTTCCGTTGGGGCAGTCTCCGGTTCGGCGAGAGTCTACGATCGAGCCGCGGCGTTGAGTGGGGCCGCCCGTTCATCAGCCCAGCGCCAGCGAACGCTGCTGGCGGTTATCAGCGCGATCGTGTTGCTCATCCTTGCAGCGGTCTGGGCCGCTCGCAACACCGCGGCTGGGCAGCAGGCCTGGCAGCGCAGTGCAGCCGGGCCTGTCGGCGTGCTGCAGACAATGTGGAGCGCCCGTCTCTCCTATCTGCTCATCCTGCCAACTCTGGCCCTCCTTCTTACCTTCAACTACTACCCCGCCTTCTCCGGCCTCTATCACGCCTTCACCGACTGGAGCCCAGGCGTACGCACCGAATGGGTGGGCTTGGCAAACTTCCAGTCACTGATGGATAATCGCTTCTTCCTTTCAGGCTTCCGCAATGCCGCTATCCTGGTCGTCGTATCCATTGCAAAAACGATGACCATGCCGCTTCTTGTGGCGGAATTCATCTTTAACCTGCGCAACAGATTCTCCCAGTATTGGTTTCGCACACTGTTTGTCGTGCCAATCGTGCTGCCCGCAGTAGTAGAGATCCTCGTCTGGAATAACATCTACGATCCCGCCATCGGCCTCCTTAACGAGAGCCTCAAGCTGGTGGGTCTGGAAGAGTTCACACGCGTCTGGTACGGTGACGCCAGCGTCGCCCTTGGCTCCATTATCTTTATCGGCGTGCCCTGGGTGAACGCCTTCGCACTGCTCATCTTCTACGGCGGCCTCATCTCCATCTCCAACGAAATCATCGACGCAAGTCTCGTCGACGGGGCCAGCACATGGAGGCGCTTCTGGAGTATCGATCTGCCCCTGCTCATGGGCCAGGTCAAGCTGCTCCTCATCCTCAACTTCATCAACGCTGTCCAGACCTTTGAGCTTGTATTCCTGACGACCGGCGGCGGTCCCGGAGCGGCCACCTACACGCCCGCTCTTGAACTCTACTACAAGGCGATGCGAATGGATCGCATGGGAATCGCATCAGCGATTGGAATGATTCTATTTATCATAATCCTTGCAGGCACAGTGATTAATATGCGTTTTGTCAGCTCCGCGACCGAGTATGAGGCCTGACATGGTGACGATGCGAGAAGGTCAGGGGACAGAGAGAAACGCGTCAGTCGCAACCCGCGCCGAAAGCGGCGAAGGGACCGGCCAGCCAATTCTCTCCTCGGGCTCTGCCTTTGCAATTCTCCGCTTGAGCGGCACCCAGTTCTTGCTCTATACCGTCTTGCTCGTTCTACTGATCGTTACCTTCATCCCTATCGTATATCTGGTGGCTCTCTCACTTAAGGACAACGGTCAGATCTACGGGCGTTTCTGGTCTATGCCCGATCCCTACCGCTGGGAAAACTTCGCGCTGGGCTCGCTGGCCATCTGGCGGGCGGTTCTGAACTCGATTCTGACGTCCGGAAGTTCGACGGCTGCGACCGTCGTGCTCGCCAGCCTCAGCGGTTATGTTTTTGCACGGCACCGGTTTCCCGGCAAGGAGATGATCTATACGGGAATCCTCGCCCTGCTGATGATCCCGCCGATTCTGACACTAATCCCCGCCTACGTTCTCATCCTCAATATGGGCTTGGAAAACACCTACTGGGCGCTCATTTTGCCGTGGACATCGGGCGGCCAGGTCTTTGCACTGCTGCTATGCCGCAGCTTTTTCGCCACCTTGCCGGAGGAGTTTTTCGATGCCGCGCGCATCGACGGCGCCAGTGAGCTTCAGAGCTTCGCCAGAATCGCGGTACCGCTTTCCGCGCCGATCCTGGTGACGGTGGCAGTAGTTAGACTCGTCACTACCTACAATCAGTTCATGTGGCCCCTGGTCGTTATCTCCAGCCCGAAACGCCAGGTCGTTGCCGTGGCCCTGACCCAGTTCACCTCCGAGATCGGCGTCACCGATCTCGGCCCGCAGATGGCCGGTTACATCCTGGCGTCGGTTCCCCTGATCGTCCTGTTTTCCTTCGGCATGAGACACTATGTGCGGGGTCTGACCGCCGGTGGTCTGAAAGCCTAGCCCCAACAGCCTCCCGCATTCCAATCTTGAGGTCTTAGCATGGATAAAGTACGAATCGGCGTCTTGAGCCACGCCCACGGACACAGCAATGCCTACTGCCGTATGGTGCAGGACTTCGATGATGCGGAGTTGGTTGCTTGTTGGGACGATAACGAGGAACGCGGGCGCGAGGCCGCTGCCGCATACGGCATGGAATACCGCTCCAACTCCCAGGCCGTCACATCCGATCCTAACATCGACGCCGTTATCATCACTACTGAAACGAACCGCCACGCTGAGTTCGTGGAGCAGGCCGCGGAGGAAGGCAAGGCGATCCTCTGTCAGAAGCCGCTGGCGACGACGCTGGAAGACTGCGACCGCATTATCGATGTGGTTCGACGCACCGGTGTGAAATTCAGTGTCGCATTCCAGATGCGCCAAGACCCGGTCAACCGCAAGATCAAGGAGTTGGTCGACGCCAAGGCTGTCGGTGAAATCGCCGTCGTGCGCCGACGGCACTGTATTGGCGTCCTCAATAGCGAAGGTTTCTTCACCGGGCCCACCCGCTGGCACGTCGACCCCGTCGCAAACGTAGGCATGTTTTTCGATGACGCCATCCACGCCGCTGACTGGTTCTACTGGACCTTTGGACCTGCCAAGAGAGTAATGGCTGAGATCGACAATGTCGTTACGAATGTTGCGCCGGACGACAACGGTATTGCTCTTTTTCGCTTCGAAAGCGGTGCTATTGGCACTCTTTTCAACGGCTCAACAACAGTTGCAGGCGTCAATACGACAGAGATCTACGGTGCAGAAGGGACGATCATCCAGGACTACGGGGACGGTCCGTCCACCTCCGTGCCCAGGCTGCCCGGTGCGGCCCCCTTACGAATGATTCGGCAGGGCGACGCAGACTGGCAGGAATTCCATCTGCCGATCCCGGCGAGCCAGGGGGAACGGATAGCGGCAGTGCCCCGGCCGTTTATAGACTACGTACGGGGCTTGAGCGACGAGCACGTCAGCGCCGAGGAAGGGCGCAAGTCGGTTGAAATGATTTTGGGGGCGTACCGTTCGGCGCGCGAGGGCCGACGGATCTCTCTTTAGAGGCTGCGTTGGATATGGACGTTTTCAGATCAGGGGCAGCAGTACTTTCGCCGTCTCTTCAACGAGCCAGCTGTAGAACTCTTCGGACAGAACACCGCTGCCATGGTCCTGGATGAACTGCAGCTGTTCCGCGGTCAGCTCGGCTTCGGCCGCAGCTACCGCATTCTGGTACGGGTTGGCGGGCGTTCTATCCAGCGGGGCGACAAACTCGACCGTAAGCGCGCCGTCGTAACCGATCTCCTTCAGAGTACTGACAATCTGCGGCCAGTCCAGTGCACCCATGCCGCAAGCCATGCGATTGTTGTCGGCAACATGGAAGTCTACGAGCCGCTCCTTCGAATTCCTGATCGCCTCGAGCATATCGGCCTCTTCAATGTTCAGATGGAAGGTGTCGAGACAGACCCCGCAGTCCGGACCGACCTCCTCGGCCAGCAACACGGCCTGGTCGGCGCGGTTGAGAAAGTTCGTCTCAAATCGGTTGAGCGGCTCCAACGCGATGCGAATCCCTTCTTTCTGGGCGTGGTCGTAAACCTCTTTCAAACTCTCAACGGCCCAGTCCCACTCCTGCTCAGGCGTATCCATGGGCGAAACCTTACCAACTTGCGATGGCACGACTGTCATCTCGTACCCGTCCAGCTCTTTCGCCATTGTTATGCAGTCATTGAGATATCTGATGGACGTAACGCGCACTGACTCATCAGCGTGAATCAGGTCCCGTCCCTCGAACATCAGTGAGACTGCCCCCCAGCAAGCGATTCCGTTCTCTGCCAGGAGCATTCGCAGTTCCTTTGTATCGAAGACATTCGGCTCCCCGCTGATCTCTATGCTCTTGTAGCCATAGCGGGCCAGCCGCCGAACCGTTACATCGATCGGTTCTGCGCGCATCCAATTGTGCATCGAAAGGTGCATGGATTCTCTCCCAGAATTGTGTCGAGGTGAAGGCGGCGCTCAAAAGAGAGACGGATTGAGAACTTCTCGGTCGGCCACAGTTACCCCATGCCTACCCAATCGATTTCACGATTCGCCTGCGTAAGCAAGATAGTGCTCAGGTCGCCTATATGCTGCTGCAGATGGCGAATATTGTAGATCTGCAGTTCCAACTTATCGAACGGAAGCCAGTGGAATCCGGACGGTGCGCTCAGGTCGACCGTGGGTACCGTGCTGGCGACAAACGAACGCAGATGTTCAATATAGGCCAGAATCTCTTCGGGGCTGTATGGCTGATCAGCCTGTGGCTGCTCATGCGGAGGCCAAGGCGTCGGACCTAGAAATTGGTACCCGTCTCTTGCATTTTCCCACAGTTTCATTTCGTCTTCTGAGGGTTGCATGTAGAGATCCACGTAAAAGAGCGCATGGTATGCCACACGCCAAAAGGGATTGGCCTCTCCCGGAACATTCCACAGCTCCTCGGGGCAGGCTTTAACTGTCTGCTCCATCATTGACAGGGCGGCGTTAAACTGTGAAGCGACTGTTCTTGATATATCCATTGGGGAAACTCCTTTCACTCTCGGATACGAAAAGTCTCGATCCGGACTTTCTGGCAAAACCTGAACTGTAAGATTGTGCTCACAGTATAACTTGAATTGTAATGGCCTGATACTGCACTGTCAATCGAAAAGGGGCATAGGAACGTTGGACAAGCCGGAACGGATTTGCAGCAGCACAAGGTGAAAGGTGTCTCTCACACCAGTCGAAGCGAGACACTATCGCGGCACAGATTCAATTGCACGAGGGCAACTCTGAGGGGTCAGAACAGTGTAAGGTATAGCTGGAGTTGGACCGTGGCAAACAAGCCTGGCGTCGCGAATTCTCTGACAGGCAAGTCAGTTTGGCAACCCTCTTAAGCGTCTGCCAGCATGCACTTGGACCAAGCGATTCTTACCGAAATTGCATTCCCTGAGACAGAAACCTTGCTGGCAGTTAGATTAGAGTCCAGGCTCCTCAACCTTCTCGCCAGACCGTCACGACAGATGCCCAGTTATTCGCTCGGCTTATTCTTGATCAAGATCGAGCCGACAACGGTTGAACTCGGTATCAGCACTCGCTTTTCCTCCGAGTCCAACACAATGTGCATTAGCGTGATATCGGCCACGACCCCGGTTTCTCTGCCAATGGTAACGTTTTCGCCCAGTCCTACAGGTCGGAATATCGCCAGAAATACGCCGGCCACGGTATGCCCCATGACGGTCTGGGAGGCAAAGCCGGCGACCAATCCCGCAAAACTTCCCATGGTCAGCGCTGCCACGGCGTTGTCAGTCACCACGGAAATCAGGAATGAGAAAATCAGCCCATATCCCAACAAGCGTGCTATGACCCGCAGTGTTCGAGCAACATCTTCTGATGTTCGCCTTTGGGAGATTGTGTACACCCACTTTGTACCGGACTGAACGGCGACATGCCCCAGGAAGGCGACTATGACTACTGAGATGGCATTCTCGTACGGCACCAGAAAGCCGAACATTTCATAGTCTCCCAATCTGGAAGTGAATGAGAGTATAGCCAGAAGGCCGACTAGAGCTAGAACTGTTGTAACCAGTGGCCCGGCCGTCGAAGAAGTGGATGTGGGCTGACCTGTACTGTCTAACATCGTGCAATTGCCTCCTGTTGGTCTCTTCTTGCTCGTCACTGAAGTCCCCGGCTCGGGACCCTGAAGCCCCTCACAAGAGCCTTACCTGCACTCGACCCGGAATGGTTGGCAGCCCGCGCCCTACTGCGTCTCCAGAGACTTGCCTCTTGGCCTGGGTTGGTTCGATTCTGGTAAGTGTCAAGGATAGTAACAACGCAGGTTTCTGTTGTCAAGGGTATGGCAGTTGCCCTGAAATCCACAAACATGCCCGTCGGGATGTCAGCGCCTTGACCGAAGCACCCATCGAGAATAGCTGGCGGATTCCTGGTTGAGGGTGCCGATCGACTACCGGAACTGTCCACACCGTCAGTCTTCCTTCAGACTGATTTAATTCGCTTGGCCGGGTCGCATTCGTGGCCTTTATGGCTCCGGCAGCAGGTCAGAGAGATTCAAGGATTCCGAACTGTTCCTGACTTTTTCAACGTGAGACGAAAGGCTGCGCATCTGGACAAGATGCGACAAGGCTGCTAGGCTACGAGGCATCGAGAGGGCAATGCCTGGCGCCAAAGGAGAGAGATGGAGGAAGCGTCTCGTAGCGGGCTGATTCAGAAGGCAATCTACCGCTTTGCGCGCACGTCCAAGATTCGCTACTTTCGGGCGGAGCGTACGCGCTCCGGAATCGAGTTTCTCTACCCAATCAGTGTCAGCGGTTCACGAATCGTTGACACCAGCAATAGCGGACGCGACTATGTTATCCTCTATCTGCTCACGAAGTGGGGCAGGTTGGCGGCCGGCGGTTACTGGCTGAATCCGAGGAAGATCTTCGAAAAGGCCTACGTTACCGACGCCACGCTCGCAGATCTCATCCTGGTGGCCGAAAGAATCGAAGACCTGCCCGACGCCCACCTTCTCTTGGATGACGTTCTCAACCGTGCTGATGTGGAGTTAGACATGGAAGTATGGGGAGGAGCACTGAAATAAGCTCGAATGAAGCCGACAACTACGAGATTTCCATAAGAGAAACACGATGAACAGATCTGACAATAACGTCACCACTTCGCCCCCCGACTTGGAGGAGGGGTCCGAATTGAGGCTGGACTTCGGCAAGTTGCAGGCCATTGGCAAAGGGGATGCTGCTGTCATCCCTGTAGCTGTACAGGATTGCGAAACAAGGGAAGTCCTGATCGTGGCTTACGTAAACCGGGAAGCACTGGCCTATACGCTCACCCACGGCGTTGCCGCCTTTTGGAGCACTTCCCGCAACGAGCTCTGGGTGAAAGGCGCGACCTCCGGCGACATGCTGGAACTGGTTGACGCCCGCGTCAATTGCGAACAGAATTCACTGTTATTTCTTGTACGCCCTCTGGGAGCAGGCGCCTGCCACACCAGGGACGCGGAAGGCAGAGCGCGTAGTGGCTGTTACTATCGGCGCATCGAACGGAACGTTAGCAAAACTGCGGGACCAGAAGAGGGAATGCCCCACTCCTGGCAGCTTTCGTTTGTATGACCTAACGGCAGGCACTTTTCGCCTTCACCAGGTCTCGGCCCTGCACCGTAGCTTGAATCTGACCCCACACTTTGATTGAGGACCACAATGAGTCGTTTGACACTTGGAATCCCAAAAGGCAGCCTGCAGGAATCGACAATTGCCTTGTTTGCCAAAGCCGGCTATCAGGTCTATGTACGCGGTCGCTCCTACGCTCCATACATTGACGATCCGGAAATTGGCTGCCTGATGTTCCGCGCCCAAGAAATAGCGCGCTACGTCGAAAGAGGCGTTCTCGATGTCGGTCTTACCGGCAAGGACTGGGTACAGGAGAACGAAGCTGATGTATTGGAAGTGGAAGATCTGGTCTACAGCAAGGCGACCAATCAGGCCTACCGCTGGGTACTGGCGGTTCCGGACGATTCCGACATCCACAGTCCTCATGATCTGAGGGGCAAGAGAATCGCAACCGAGCTTGTCCAGGTTACGCGCCGCTATCTGGAACGTCACGGGGTCGAAGCCGAAGTCGAGTACTCGTGGGGCGCGACCGAGGTCAAGGCGCCACTGCTTGTCGATGCCGTCGTGGAAGGCACAGAGACTGGCTCCTCACTACGGGCGAATCGGCTGCGCATTGTAGACACCGTCGCCGAATCCACGACGAAGCTGATCGCCAATCATGACGCTTGGGCCGATTCGTGGAAGCGTCAAAAGATCAAGAACCTGTCAATGCTTCTCAAAGGCGCGCTGCAGGCCGGCGCCAAGGTCGGTCTCAAGATGAACCTGCCCCGAACCTCCTTGGAGGCGATCACCGCTCAACTTCCGGCGCTGCACACCCCGTCGATAACAAACCAGACCGACCCGGACTGGGTCGCATTAGAGGTGATCATCGACGAGAAAATCGTTCGCGACCTGATTCCCGATCTGAAGCAGGCAGGAGCCACAGGTATAATCGAATATCCGCTGAATAAAGTGATCTATTGATTTTCGTCCGAAAAAAGTTCGCTCCTGCAAGTGAGGAATGGTCCTATGCCCATCAAACAGTCAGTCTGTATCCCGATCTTTCCCCAAGGTACCATGTCACAGGACCAACTCTTCTTGGAGATCGCCGGCATCGGCTACCCAGCGATAGAAATCTGGGGGCGAGGCGACGACTTCATTGGCTTCTGCGAGGCCGCCGCCAACCACGGTCTGCGCGTGGTCAGCTTCAGCGGGCACGACTCGCTACCGGACGGTCTCAACAACGCTGCCAACCATGACAGGATCGCGGCTGAGTTGCACGAGTCGATTGACGTAGCGGCCGCGAATGGCGTAGACGGACTGATATGTTTCAGCGGAAACCGCATACCGGGAATGAGTGAGGAGGAGGCCATCTCCAACACAGCCGCCGGTCTACGCCGCGCTGCCCCGCATGCCGAGGCCAAAGGAGTCAATCTCAATTTGGAACTGCTGAACTCCAAGGTGAACCATGCAGGCTACCAGTGTGACCACACTGCATGGGGGCTGGCTGTTTTGCAACAGGCAGAGAGTCACAACGTCAAGCTCCTCTATGACATCTACCATATGCAAATCATGGAAGGAGACGTGATCCGCACGATGACGGAAAACCTGGACGCCATTGGCCACATCCATACCGCGGGCAATCCGGGACGCAATGAGCTGGATGACAACCAGGAACTGAACTACCGCGGCATCTGCCGGGCTCTTAGCAGCGCAGGCTACGCCGGCTACGTCGGCCACGAATTTCACCCGCGAGGTGATGTCGTCTCTGCGCTGCGCCAAGCCTTCGAACTGTGCAACGTCTGATCGTCAGCGCGTCCCTTGTCCACGTTAGCGGACGAAAAGACTTGCACCCACATATCTTCATTTCCAGCCCAATTAGGAGCCGAAATGCCTCGTCAGCCCCATGTAATCTACATACTATCCGACGAGCACTTTGGCGGCGCCATGAGCCACATGGGCGATTCCAATGTACGCACGCCTAACATGGACCGTCTGGCTGCCGAAGGGGTGAGCTTCGACCGCGCCTACGCAAACTGCCCAATTTGCACACCTTCTCGGGGCACGATCTTTTCGGGTCGGCACGCGCATTCCGGCCCCGTGCAGTATTTCTTCGATGTGTACAAGGCGGGGGCGCCGAGCACTGCAACGGCTCTGAGGGCAGCCGGATACCACACTGCCTACTTTGGCAAGTGGCACTGCGGTGTAGTGCAGGATCAGGAGCCGCCAGTCGTGAGGGCGGAAAGGGAGGAGTACACGCGCTGGCCTCACCGCACGCCGGAATACCACCGGGCCGGCTTCCAGGATTGGTACGGCTTCGAGATCAACAACGCCCCATTCAAGGGCTTCTATTATCACGAAGACGAGGCCAATCCGCGTAAGATGGACGGCTATCAGACGGACTTTCTCACCGATCTGGCCATCGACTATTTGGAGTCCTATGATCGTGATGAGCCGCTTTTCCTTGTTCTCAGCGTAGAACCGCCCCACTTTCCCCTCGAAGCTCCTGAGTCGTTCGAGCGATTTGACCCTGCCGCGCTGGAGACGCCGCCCAGCTTTGCCGACTCGCCGGAGATGCGGGCCCAACTCGCTACGTACTACGCCATGGTGGAAAACCTTGACTGGAATATCGGCCGCCTGAGGGAAGCGCTTGACGGCCTGCCGGAATTCAGAAGCAACCGGTTGACGGTCTACTTTTCTGATCACGGCGACTATATGGGGACGCACGGGGCCATCAACAGGAAGGAAAACCCTCACGAGAACTCCGTTCGTATTCCCGCCATATTTCACTGGCCGGAGCAGATTCCAGCCCAGGGAAGGAGGGAAGGGCTCCTCTTCAGTCTTGTCGACCTTCTCCCGACCACTCTAGGTCTGTTGGGTCTGGAAATTCCTGTCCACTGCCAGGGGTTTGGCTTCGGCGAGGCATTGCGCGGGCAGCAGGACTTTGCCGGGCCGGACGCTGTTCTGATTGAAATGTCTGGCAACCCCCGCTGGAATCTGGACTTTCTCGATTGGCGCGGGCTTGTAACTCCGCGTTGGAAGTATGCATTTTACGAGACGGGGCACGAGCGGCTCTACGACCTTGACAACGACCCCTTTGAAATGCACGACTTGGCTGGTACGGACACAACGACATGCGCGGAGATGCGCGAAACATTGCTGAAACTCCTGGCAGATAGCCGCGAACCGTATTTCGATGTGTTGATTGAGCACTGTGCTCCTGTTGAAGGACCGGCGCTGGACGTAGGTGAACACAATTTCAAGGGCAAGTTGGCTCCCATCTGGCCGGACCTGGTGCGACGCCACCAACCGTGATCTGTCCCTCAATATGGACCTCCCAGCTGAACTCTCCACCTATCTTGAAGATTGGAAGACAGAACACACGGTAGCCTTCGCCCTATTGGGCAGCTACGCACGCGGTGATGCCGGGCCTCACAGCGACGTAGATGTCGTGCGCTTCGTTGATGACGACAAGCACGAAGACGAAGCCCAAACCTTTCTGCTCGGCAGCAGAGAACGCGTAACGAGGCGGCACGAATACGTAAGCGCCATGCACAATCCCCAACGCTGGCTTGTCGTGCGCAGCACAGTCACCCCAAGCCAAGTGGAGAGCTGGTTTTCCGAGCCTGAGCAAGCTCTGAATATTATCGCCGGTCTTCGCGACGGACGCGCTCTATGGGATCAGAATGGTCAATTTGCGGCCATTCAGTACCGTGCAAAGGAGTTCAAGTGGACGGAGGCGCTACAGAAAAAGGCTGACCGTCTGGCGGGCAAAGAACTGGTCGGCTGGATCGAAGAGGCTCACAAGGGGTTGGAAGGACTGCAACGCAATGACACCGGGCGCCTGCTGAATTCCCGCTTCGGTTTGTCCTGGGGACTGGCTTGGGTAATGCGGCTGCACAGGGGAGTGTTTTCTACCAGCGACAACACTTTCTTCAGCGACGTTATCGGCGCAGTCGGTCCGGAAACCAGGTGGGCCAGGCTCTTGCACCAGGCCTTTGGCATAGCGACCGAGTCCGATGGTGAGCCCTATACGTTACGCAAAGAAGTGACGGCCGGCCTGTTGCTTTACTGTGAGACCTTCTCACTCTTGAAGGAATCATTGCCCTTGGACTACTTCCTTCTCATTGAAGCTACGGTTCAGCGAATTCGAAGCGAACTGGAGTACAACGTTAGGGGCTCCGAAGGAGGGCCATGAGGTCCAACTAGCTGAGACGAAAAACTGTGATAGAGCCTGCAGTTGTGGTTGCGCTTTCCACTTTGATTTCGGTAAACTAGGCGGCAAGAAGGCGTGCTCACTCTCTTCGTCTACAAAGTTAGCGCCTTTGACTCAGGAAATTGAACTACAGATTCATTAACGTGACACGCTTGCAGCGACTTCATGGGAGTTCGAAACTTGCGACCGCACTGCAACACTTGCGGCCGCCACGTGCCATTGCCAACGATCTTGAAGAGTGTGACCTCTGTACACGCGCCCAAAGGAGATGAACCAATGCTGACTCAACAACAGGTCGACTTCTATCACGAACACGGTTACCTCAGAATTCCTGAGGTGTTCACGCCAGAGGAAACACAGGAACTGTCGAAAGAGATGGATCGCCTTGTCGAAGACTGGGCGTTCACGAGCCCAGGCTGGAACGGACCATGGCGCCTGGCGTATATGGATCCAGAGACAGAAAAGAAATCCAAATTGACCGCTATGCACGATCTACACTTCTACTCTGTTGCCTGGATGCGGGCAGCTACCAATCGCAAGCTGGCCAAAGCGCTCAGTCAACTGTTGGGCGACAACGTAGAATTGCACCACACCACCATGCACATCAAGCCCCCTCAGACGGGGCATCCTTTCCCCATGCACCAAGACAACCCGTTCTACGGCCATCAGGACGGCCGTTTCATTGACGTTCTTGTCCACCTAGATGACACCTCCCATGAGAACGGCGAGATCCGTTTTCTGGACGGTTCCCACAAAATGGGCCATCTTGATCACGTCACCGAGACAGAAGACGGACCTTGCTCGCCCCACTTACCGACTGACCAGTTCCACTTGGAGGATACGGTGGCCGTGCCAGCCAAGGCTGGCGATGTCGTTCTCTTCTGCATAGACACGGTCCACGGATCGTACATCAACCAGACCAAGAATCCCCGGCGGCTGGTGCGAATGGGCTACCGGGACCCCCAGAACCGACAAGAGTATGGTCAAAGCATGGGACGGCCAGGCGTAATGGTGAGCGGATATCGTGAGCGCAAAGAGGGAGACGAATTGCTGCCAATTGCATAGAACTTAGACAGACTATACCGTCCTTGATTGGGGACGTGAGCAGCGGCCTCATCCCCAGACTGGGCATCAAGAGGAACTCGGGGCCGCATTACTGCATGGGCGCATTTTTCTCTACAAAGGCATAGGAGAGGACCCAATGCTCACGCAACAACAGATCGACTTCTATCACGAGCACGGCTTTTTGCGCATTCCGCGCGTCTTTACCCCTGAAGAAACGGCGGAGCTTTCCGACGAGTTGGACCGACTTGTCGAAGACTGGGCCTTCACAAACCCCGGCTGGTCCGGGCCCTGGCGTCAGGCCTACATGGACCCGGAAACCGAAAGAAAGTCCAAGCTGACAGCGATGCAAGACCTGCACTACTACTCGGTCGCCTGGATGCGGGCGGCGACGAATCCCAGGCTCGCTGAGGCACTGAGCGACTTACTGGGCCCCAATGTGGAACTTCACCATACCACTCTCCACATTAAGCCTCCGCAGACTGGACATCCCTTCCCGCTACACCAGGACAACCCGTTCTATCCACATCAGGACGGCCGCTTCATCGACGTCTTGGTACACCTGGACGACACTTGTCATGAAAACGGGGAGATCCGATTCCTGGATGGCTCGCACAAGATGGGCCACCTTGAACATATCACCGAGACCGAGGACGGCCCCTGCTCGCCTCATTTGCCCACCGACAGATTTTACCTCGAAGATACCGTGGCCGTTCCGGCAGAGGCCGGGGATGTAGTTGTTTTCTGCATCGATACGATTCACGGCTCCTACATCAACCAGACGAGGAAGCCCCGCCGGCTCGTGCGCATGGGGTACCGTGATCCGCAGAATCGCGAGGTTGCCGGGCAGAGAGTTGAACGGGCCGGCTTGATCGTAAGCGGCTACCGCGAGCGCAAAGAGGGCGATGAATTGTGGCCGACGAAGGCTGCCAACACATAGTCCTGCGGGCCCCATACTCTAGAGAACAGTTGCCGCGTGATCTATGACACTCTAATCGTTGGCTCTGGGTCGGCGGGAAACATTCTTGCTTCCCGCTTGACGGAAGATTCAACCCGTCAATTGCTTCTCCTCGAGGCAGGCCCAGACTACACCTCAACTGATGCATTGCCAGCCGACATTCGACTGGGCTATGGAACGACATCGGGCATAATCGCAGAGAGCCACGACTGGGGTTATACAGGGGTGGCTTCACCGCTGCGCGACGACATGCCGGTTCCCCGGGGCAAGCTGGTGGGCGGATCAAGCGCCGTGAATGCGCAGATATTCCTGCGCGGCATACCAGAAGATTTCGCCGCTTGGACCGAAATGGGGAACGACAGGTGGAGCTTCGAACAGGTTCTACCTTACTACTGCAAACTTGAGAACGACCACGATTTTGGTTCGGAGGCATTCCACGGCAGCGACGGGCCCATCGGTGTGCGCCGGTACCCTGAAGAGGAGTGGGGTCCGGATCAACGGGCCTGGGCCGAAGCCTGCAGGCAAGCCGGGTTCCCGGAGTGTCCCGACGCCAATCTCCCGGGTTCGACCGGCATTGGCCCCTATCCTCTCAACAACATAGCGGGTGTGCGCCAGAGTACTGCTGTGACATACCTGGCTGCCGCCCGAAACCGTCCCAATCTCCACGTCGCGGCCGACTGCACGACGCGACGGCTCCTTTTGGAGAAGGGAAGGGCCGTCGGCGTGGAGGTGGAATGCAATGGTATGGTGGACAGGTTTTACGCAGAAGAGACTGTGCTCTGCGCGGGTGCGATTGGGACACCACAGATTCTGATGCTTTCCGGTATCGGCCCGGCGCAACACATACAGGAAGTTGGAATAAATGTCATTCATCACCTTCCGGGTGTCGGAGCGAACCTACGCGACCACCCGACTGTAAATCTGACCTGGAATCTGTTGTTCAAGCCTACGGACCTCTTTCACTGGCATCAGGCCGGCTTGCGATTCACGGCTACTGATTCGCATCTATACAATGATATGATCGTCTATGTCGGTGCTGTGCCGGGCTATGCTGGAGGCAGCGCAGATCATCTTTTCGTGCGCCCAACCCTCAACCTCGCAGTAGGAAATGGAGAGTTGCGTTTGCGCACTGACAGCATCGGAGACCAGCCTGGGCTCAATTACCGGTATTTCGAGGAGCAGTTCGACCGCGAGCGTCAGCGGGAAGCCATCCGGCTCTGCACCGAACTGATAGAGGAGCACCCAGCATTTCGCGGCATCCGCGGAGGCGTTTTGGATGGACCGGGCGAAGCGTTGCAGGATGACCAGGCCTTGGATCGCTGGATGCTTGCCAACGCCGACACGGGTCACCACAGTTCAAGTACCTGCAGAATGGGGCAGCCATCGGACCCAATGGCTGTTGCCGATCAGACCGGGCGGGTGTATGGAATCGATGGCCTTCGAATCGTCGACGCCTCACTGATGCCGGACAGCGTGCGCGCAAACATCAACGCAACGGTTATGATGATTGCCGAAAAGATTGCTGCGGAGATGGCCGGCAGTTACTAAGTGCAACCGAAAGATTCGACAATGCCAGGACTCGATTCCGGTTGTCTAGTCCGGGCCTAACGTAGCTATTTCGACAGGAACAGTGTGGAGTTTGAGATATGACCAGTCGCATACTAATTACCGACTATGCATGGCCGGACCTTGATATAGAAAAAGAGGTCCTGTCCGCCGTTAGGGGCGAGATTATGGTGGCCGGAGGAGGATCGCCGGATGAAATCATCGCCCTTGCCCCTCAGGCAGACGCCATCCTGACATGTTGGAAGGATGTGCCGGCCGAGGCCCTGGATATTGCGCCAAATTGCAGGGTTGTCAGCCGGTATGGGATAGGGCTGGACAACATCCCGATTGGACGCGCCACCGAACTTGGCATGCTGGTGACCAATGTTCCCGACTTTTGTCTGGAGGAGGTGTCCGATCACGTCATGGCCCTTTTGCTGGCGACCGCACGTCAGATCTTGCCATTGGCGCGCACGCCTGAGCGAAGTGGATGGACACGAGAAACGCCCCGTCCGATTCCGCGGGTGAGCGGCCAGACGCTGGGGCTCATCGGCTTTGGAAATATCGCCCGCGCTCTTGTTCCCAAGGCCCTGGGGTTCGGTCTTCGGGTAATCGCATTTACACCGAGGCTTCAACCAGAAGACGCGCCGGACGGGGTTGAGGTGACCAACGACCTTGGGCAGATGCTTGCTGAGGCTGACTATGTGTCAATCCATTGCCCGCTAACCGAGGAAACGGATCAACTCATTGACGATGTCGCGCTAGGCCGGATGAAACGCTCGGCCATACTGATCAACACGAGTCGGGGTGGTGTCATTGACGAGGAGGCGCTGATCCGTGCGCTGCAGGAAGGGCGCATCGCGGGGGCAGCTCTCGATGTCACCGATCCGGAACCGCCGGCAGCAGAAAACCCTCTTTTGTCTCTTGAAAATGTGATCGTGACGCCGCATGCCGCCTTCTATTCGGTAGCGGCCACGGCTGAACTGGCGCGCAAAGCGGCGGAGAACGTTGTCACCGTCCTGCGCGGGGGCGTTCCCAAGACGCTGGTGAATACAGAGGTGCTGGACCAGGAGAACTGTCGATTGCCCAGCCAGGGTTGAATACTGTAGGGACAGTGCCTCATCGCATATCAGTCTCGACCATTTGCTCTATTCCAAGGTCGTCCAGTTCAGGAAACTGAAGCACGGCCAGGAACGAATCATTGAAGTCGCCCCTCCCGGAAAGTTCATGATACTCGACGATTTGTGGCAGTGATCGAGCGACCTGCCGCTCGCGGAAAGAAAGAAGCGCGATTTTGGCGCCCTCCCCGGCCGCGTTGCCGACGGCCTTGATTCTTTCAACGGGAACAGGGGGCACAAGCCCAATGATGCGGGCGCTCTGGGGATTTATATAACTGCCAAAAGAACCGGCCAGGAATATCTCGACAAGCTCATCTGCCTCCACGCCCAACTCCTGCATCACCACGTCGATTCCTCCTGCGATCGACCCCTTAGCAAACTGTAGTTCACGTACGTCACGCTGCGTCAGGACTATCGACTTCCCACTACCAGACTCTTCAGGCCAAGCCAGGACGAAGGAGCGCCGCCCCTCCTCGTCGGTAATTATTCGGCGCGCCAGTTCTGGGGACACCAGTTCGTTCGCCTCTTCGGCCTTCACGAAACGGCCTGACGGAAGCATCAGACTGCTCAGCCGGAGTTGAGCTACAACATCCAACAGGCCGGAACCGCAGAGCCCAATTGGAGGCACATCGCCAATCACCTGGAGCTCCAGCCCATCGGGGTTGATCGTCACGGCTTCAATTGCGCCGGTACTGGCACGCATACCGTCCTGAATCTGTGCGCCCTCAAAGGCCGGACCGGCGGGCGCGGCCGTCGCCACAGTGCGGGAGGCAGAACCCAGGATGATCTCGCCGTTCGTGCCTACGTCGACCAGCAGACGTACGCCTTCATTTTGCGCCAGGCCGGTTGCCAACAGCCCGGCAACGAGGTCTGCTCCTACGTATGCGCCGAGATAGGGTAGGCAGTGAATCTGGGCCTGGGGTAGGATTTCCAGGCCAACCTCTTGCGCCGATGCCTGAACCATATCCTCGACAGCGGGAATAAATGGTTCGAGACCAATAGGTTCCGGGTCCACGCCCAGGAACAGGTGCTGCATCGTGGCATTGCCAGCGGTCACCACTTCATATACTTCGTAGGGCGCCACTTCCCCTTCATTGAGTAGCTGTGCGATCAGGCCGTTAAGCGTGCGCAGGATGACTTGATTGAGTTCGGACAATCCGTCCTCGTGGAGCATCGTATAGCTGATTCTTGAAATTACATCGGCCCCCTGTACAGCTTGGCCGTTGAGCGCGGATCGGACTGCAACCGGGGCTCCGCTATTCAGGTCGATCAGCATGCCAACGACCGTCGTTGTCCCTATGTCGAAGGCCAAACCGAAAAGGCGGTCGGTGGTATCGCCTCCTTCGACGCTGACCAGTTCGTGGCCAACCACCACTGCGGTGACATGCCAGTCGTTGCGGCGCAGAACACCAGGCAACTGACGCAGCAGGTTCAGAGAGGCTTCCACGGCATAGCCTTCCGGCTCTAGTGCGTCGCGGATGCGGCTGAAGTCGCTGCGCTGGTCCTCAAGCGATGGCGGGGCGAGTGTCAGTGGAACCTTGTTGACGTTGGGATTCAGGATTACGTGGCGGTCAAAGCCCATCAATGCTGCTTTGGGGTTCCCCATCAGCCGAGGAACGTGGCAGACGACATCGGAGTTGGCTTCGCTGCGGCAGGAGAGCCGCCAGCCGTCTGCCAGTTCTGCGTCGGTGAAAATCCTGCGGTCGGCCGCAGTGGCCCCGTTATTGCCGTGGAGGATACGGACCTTGCATTTGCCGCATGTCCCTTTGGCGCCGCAGGTGCTATCGATAGGCAGACCGATCCAATTGGCGGCGTTGAATATCGTCATTCCGGGTGGAACGCGGGTCACCTTGTCGTGGGGACGGAACTCGATGGAGATCTTCGTTGTGCCTGAGGGCGCAGTGGTTGTCATGGCAGCGAACGCAAATGCGTGTGCGTTGTGAACGGAGCGAAGGCTATCCCAATGCTTGCTGGCGCTTTCGTTCCGTTCGAAATGCCTGAATCAGGTTGCCCGCATAGGCGTCGTGCCCCATTAGCAGGTCGGCGGCGTAGATGGTGTGGCGGATTTCGGCTTCGAGGGGATTAGTGATGGCTGAGGTCAATCCAGCCGCGATCGCCATCGAGAGAAACGCAGCATTTACGGTTGGGCGCCAGGGAAGGCCGAACGAGATGTTGCTAGCCCCACAAGTCATGTTGACGCCAAGATTCTCGCGTATCAGGCGAATCGTCTCCAGTGTGATAAGGGCGGCGTTGTCATCGGCGCTAACGGTCAGAGCAAGTGGGTCGATTACAACGTCTTCGGATGGTATGCCGTGGTCAGCGGCGCGCTCTACGATCTTTGTTGCTATACGAAGCCGCTCCTGCGGGTCGTTGGAGATACCTGTATCGTCATTGGCGACGCCTACGACCGCCGCGCCGTATTTCTTGACCAGTGGCAGCACCGTTTCCAGCCTCTCATCCTCGTAGGTGACCGAATTGACGAGGGCCTTGCCTTCATAGACCGCGAGCCCTTCTTCCAGCGCTTCTACCACCGATGAATCAATGGAAATCGGCACGTCTACAGTCTGTTGGACGGCCTGAATCGCCTGACGGAGGATTTCCGGTTCAACTCCGTCCACGGGTACGCCAGCGTTAACGTCGAGCACATGGGCGTGCGCCTCTACCTGCCGGCGCGCGTCGCGGCAGACCATTGTCATATCGCGTTCAATCATCTGCTTGGTCAGGATTTTGCGGCCGGTGGGGTTGATGCGTTCGCCAATGATTACAAAGGGGTGTTCGGGGCCTATGACGACAGTCTGTTTCGCGGACGAAATCACTGTATTCATGCAGGTTTACTCTTCGTGCTGTCCGGACTTGACCATAAGCTCTTCGACGGCCTGGACTCCTCGTGCCAAAGCTGAAGCGCCCTCACTGTCGTCGCCTCCCATGCTGACGTCATATCCCATGTCGACCATGAGTTGCTTCGCCAAGCGTACCGCGGCGCTGGCATCGGGAGCAAAACCGTCGGCGCCAACGCTATCGGCGTATTCCTGTGTAACGGGAGCGCCACCGACCATGACTTTGACAGAGTCTCGCAGACCAGCATCGGCCAGCGCGGCCAGGTTGGACTTGAAAAAGGGCATTGTTGTCGTCAGGAAGGCGGAGAATCCCAGGAGTTGGGGCTGGTGTTCCTGTGTGGCGGCGACCACTTCTTCCGGCTTGACATTGACGCCCAGATCAACGATTTCGAAGCCCTCGCCCTCCAACATGATATTACAGAGATTCTTACCGATGTCGTGCACATCGCCCTTAACAGTCAACATGACAACCTTGCCAATCGGCTCCGCGCCTTTATCGACAAGCAGGGGTCGCAGCAGGGCCATCGCCCCTTGCATCGCTCGCGCCGCGACCAGCATTTCGGGGACGAAGTATTCGCCGATTTCGAAGAGACGGCCGACTTCCTGCAAAGAAGGTATGAGTGCGCCGAAGAGGATATCGAGCGGATCCATTCCGAGTTCGATACCTTCTTGGGTCAACTCGACCACCTCAGCAGCTTCACCGACTAAGGTGTGTTCGTACAGCCCTTTTTTGATTTCTTCTTCGCGGCTCATGGTACAGGGCTCCTGTTAATGGGGATTGTCAACGCAGGTTTCCACAATTGCCCTGAGGTTGGCGACCGGCGCCTGCAATGGAACGGCGCATTCAGGGGCGATGATGTCGACGCCGGCGTCAATGGCAGCTTGCGCTTCGGCGCGTGCTTCCGCCGGTCCTCGAGCGTACAGAGTGATGGGGTTGTTGACATTGCCAGTCAACTTCATCTTACCGGCGGTCTTTTCGACCATCAGATCGGGCGCGTTGGCCGACTCGAAATGATAGCAGGTAAAGCCGGCTTCGCTGAAGTATTCGACCCGATCAAGTGTCCTCCCGCAGCAGTGCAAAATGACAGGCGCGTCTACTTGAGGAACAAGCTCCTGGTGATGGGGAAGAAGAAAATCCCGGTACATTGTGTTACGAACGAGGTCGCCGGTGGCGTGGTCTGCCCAGACGATGGCGTCTGCGCCAGCATCCAGTTGTGCCGTGGCATAGACCAGCGGGACAGGCGCCAACGTTTCCAGCGATTTGCGAACGCGGTCCGGGTCCATAATCGTGTCGAAGAGGAACTCCTGTGTATTGTAGCAGTGGTAGGAAAGTGTCCAGGGACCCATGACCTTGCCCAGAATCATGACCTCATCGCCAAAGTGTTCTTTGAGAAGCCGAATGGCGTCAATGGAGCACTTGACGTATTTGTCTTCCAGGAACGAGTCGGGAAAACCGTCAGGCAACTTGATCTCCACATCGCGATCGGCCCAAGGCGAATCGGTCGGGTTGGGCATCATATCGGTATCGGACCAATCGACCTGGCATCCGAGTGCCATCGCCTCCTGTGCGATGCTGAAGATAGGCATCACGCTGTCGAAACCCATCACTTCATGGGCGCCCGCGGCCAGGGTCGCCATGGGTTCGGGCTCAACATTGGCATGGGGGAAGTGGGCGCCAGTAATGTCCATCAACTCGTAGGTGATCACGGAAACAATGCTGGCCGCCGGCGGCCTGTCTACAGGCTCGCCGTTCAGCCCAGCCAAAAAACGCTGTTTCGAAGTCATCTTTTCCATGGCTTGCTCCCTTCAGCGTTGCTTTCGGATCCGTTCGTGCACCAGAGATGCGGCTGGTGAGATAGGGCGTACTTTACCAGCTGTCTGGATCGAGACCCAGTATGCGTCCTTCCTGGCAGATGTTGGCCCAGGTAGTTTCATCGATTTCGATGCCTTCCTTTTCTTTGCGCTCTGCGCTACGAAACTCCGGCTCGCCCGGCGCCAGAATTTCATTGAAACCTGGTGCGAGGCGGCTTGACTTGACGTGGCGGAGTAAACCCTCTACTTCCTCATAGTAGGTAGCGAGCTCGGTAAAGTGCTCAATGTTGTATACGGTGAAGAGAACGCCATTGCTCCTCATGGTCCGGGAGCCGTCTGCACATCCTTCACCGCTGAGCGCACCGCCAAGCAATTCTACCACAAGACCGAGAGCGAAGCCCTTGTGGGCTACAACCCCTCCCAGTGGCAGGATGGCGCCGGGCGGGTCGGCCCTGAAGTCGTTTGGTTCGGTCGTTGGATTTCCTTTGGCGTCAATCAGCCATCCTTCGGGAACCTGGCTGCCCTGATTGATTGCGACACGAACTTTGCCTTCGGCGACGACGGAGGTTGTCATGTCAACAAGGATCGGTTGTGTGTCGGGGCGAGGCGCGGAAAACGCGATGGGGTTCGTACTTAAGCGACCCTCCAGCCCGCCAAACGGGGCAATTTGGTAGCCGAGCCGCCCGGCGTTCACGAATGCCAGGGCGATCATGTTTCCCTGGCGAGCCGCCATCAGGGGGTAGGCCCCGGCGCGACCCACGTGGCTTGTGTTGCGAAGGGTAACTGTGGCCAGACCGTGCTGTCGGGCTTTCTCAATCGCCAGATTTATTGCGAAAGTGGCGCCGACCTGACCGAGAGCACCGCCAGCGTCCACAACCGCAGTACTCGGATAGTCACGCACAATTGTAGGGGTTGCTTGCGGTTGGAAGTGTCCCTCCCGAATCGCGCGCGTGTATTCGTAGTAGCGAATTGCGCCGTGTGAGTCGTGTCCGAAGAGATTCGACTCCACAAGATGGTCTACTACGGCCCGAGCATCTTCGGCCGTGCAGCCTGACGCTTCGAACAGTTGATAGCCGATGTCTCGCAATGTGGAGGGCTGAATATTGGGCATGATGCTCCTATTTTACTCTATTTTTCAACTGCTGAACGAATGCTGACATGAAGGAAACGAGTTGGCGTTTGGGTGCGGCGCCGGTAGCCGTCCGACGGCACCTAGGCCGGACCCTTGTCGCGGCTGTCAGCGGCGTTTAAGCCGGAGTCGCGGGCCAGACGCGTCCCCAAGTGTGACCGCGCAGCGCCCAAATCAGCGCTCTCCAAGTAGGTTTGAACTTCACTTAGTGTATAGCTCTGAACGTCTTCGGGAATTGGAAGTGCGGGTTGCAATGGATCTGGGATGACCGGCACTATGCGCGTTGAGGCTGTTTGCCGGCTGTCGTTCTCAAGGTTGGTGCGAGACGTTAGGTGGGCAAACAGGACATGGGACAGAATCTCAGGGTGAGAGATGAAGACGGGGGAATGTGTGTTGCAGATCACTTGACGCAGAGGGGCACCCTCCTGGTCCGACGATGAGAAATCGGTGGTCAAGTCTTTCAAAATCTGCGTCAAGTCCTTTAGACGGGAGGGATGAACGCTGCTTTCCGGATTCTCAAAGCACAGGAGGCCGCGGTGCTCTGGGTCGTTCCTCAATGTAACCAGGGCAAGCGCGCGCAATGCGCCGTCGGAAAGAACTCGCGATGAGAATTTCCGACCGTCTTCCGACTTGGCCCAGATGGCAACTCGGCCAGCTTCGGGATCCACGGCTGTGTCGACCTGCATGGCGCCAGGCACATGGTTGGCCAGATCGCTGGATACTCTGGTCAGCAGTTCCGGATCGACGGCCTTCATTCGTGCCAGCACGTTTGGCAGGTTTCTGCCTCCGTAGCCTAGCTTGGCGGGCGCAGTCACCGGGCTTGGCTGACGCAGGATCTCCGGATCCAGGTGCAGGAATTGCCATGCGCGCATTTCTTCGGCGGCGGCGAATGCATGTGGAAACTCTGTGTTTCTTGCTCCACTCAAGAGAGTCCGCTCTGCCTCCATGGCCACGATGTCTCGCCTGCCGCTATTGCCGTCCTGGTGTAAGACCAAGATCGTTTCTTTTCGGCTCTTTTGCGAGGAGATGTAGGGCGAGGAACGTCCGCCGGTCATCACCGGAATCCAGGGGCCACCGGTCCTGAGTCTGTTGGACTTCGTCCATCGATCCCTTTGACGGGGGATGGGTGTAAGGAATTCGTGCTGAAGAATCAGCCGGTCCTGCCCTTCAGCGTCCTGACGCCGTGCAATCTCCAACTCGTATCGCATGCGGGGGAATCTGAGCTCGTGAATTGTCCCCCAATCGTCCTGTACTTTCTGATCGACAAGAATCTCGACGGCCAACTTAATACAGTCCGCTGACCCACCACCGGCTCGGGCTGAGAAGAGTTCGCCAACGTCACCTCTCAACTCGTGAAACGTGGCCAGGATCTTTGAGTCTGCCAGGCGCCCGATCAGGTGAAGGGCATCGAAGAGATTGCTCTTACCCACTCCATTCGCGCCTACTATGACCTGCAAAGGCGACAGATCGAGTGTGAAATCCTGAAACGTTTTGAAGCCATCGAGTTCGATGCGGGTAATCATAGGACCTTCCACACCATTGGCTGGCCACTGAGGCAGGGCAGATGCGTTTCAGGCCAGCCAGGAGTCTTCCAGTCGAAGTTCAGTGAGGTTGATTTGGGCAATTATACCACAGATTTCTCGTCAAAGGTTCGAGAAAGTTTGAGGCGGGGTCTCCGTTCACAGGGCGCAAGATGAGGATGTCCAGGAGTTTTGTTGCAGCCTTGAGACATGGTCTGAAATGGAGTGGAAATCGGCGAAAAGTGTTGTCACGCGCCCCTTTCCGGAAGCTTCTTCCAGCGAGCGAAGAAGGGAGTGACAAGAGCATGTCACTCCCTTCATTGGCTTCGAACTGCAGAATCTCGGGCTCGCTACTTTATTGCAATTGGGTTCTTACACTTGACTTCAGTCCTCAAGGATTCTGCACGTGTCGCTTGCACTTTCTAACCGGTGGAAGGAATGCGGAGTTTGCGGCCGATGTAAGTGAGACCTGGGTCCTGGATATCGAAGTTGATCACTGCTTGCTGGCAACTGCCTGGATGGAAATCGTCCTGGGTGTGGACAAATGCCATCTCTGAAATGCGATGGCCGTCACTGTTTTCTACCCAGAACCACCAGTTCCCTTCCCTGGTTCCGGAAGCTTTGAGGATGTGAGTGAAATGTCCGCCTTCGGACGAGCTCTTTCGGGCCACGACCTCTCCGTCAGGTTGCCAACTGAAAGCAACCTTGTAGCCGTTGACCGGATGGCCGTTCAGTCGGACTGTGCCGACCGCCCGAGTACTACCAGCGTTGGCGTCGCAGCGGACCAGTTCTGCGCGATTTGCAAGGTTATTGGTCGCTTTCAGTTCCTGGACTGAGGCGCCGTACGTTTCGGCGATTCTGGCGAGCGTTTCGCCGGACCGTACGATGTGGCCATAGACAACCTCGGTGCTGGGCTGTTTCAAAGGCAGTGGCTTGGCGGCAATCACAGGGAGTGATGTTGCCGGAATACGCAATCTTCGCCCAACGTAGGTGAGTTCCGGGTTCTGGATGTCGAAGTTGATCACGGCGCGCTGGCATTTGCCTTCATGGGGATATTTGTCCGTGAAGACATGGACCATTTCCGAGATGCGTGTACCGGCACCGTTCTCGATCCAGAACCACCAGTTCCCTTCGCGGGCTCCCCCTCCCAGAATGTGGCTGAACTGTCCTCCCTCCTGGCCGCCAGCGCCAGATTCCGTCCATGCTACTATCGTCTCGTCCGGGTGCCAGCTGAAAGCAACCCTAAAGCCGTTGGCCAGGTGGCCATTCAGGCGCACCGTGCCTTTCACCTGCGTGCTGTCGGCGTTGGGTGTGCAACTTATCAGACGGCCCCGGTTTGAGAGGTTATTGGAAACTCTCAGCTCCTCGACTGAAATTCCGTAGAGCGCTGCGATGGTTACGAGGGATTCGCCGGGTCTGATGACGTGGAAGTATTCCTGAAGAGAAGCTGGACGCTCCGACGGTGCTGCGACCACGGGCTGGGGAATCATTAGAAGAGACAGCAGGAAGATGAGCAAAGTGGCTATCGAATTTCGATGGGGCCGCCAAGTCGATCTGGCAGGCGAAATATCTTCAGTGATCATGATATTCCTCCTATGTGGTACCGTCTGGACTCCCTAGATCAGTTTCACGTTTTTCTGAGGGATGCCCCTCCTTTGTGTTCAAATCGCTGCGTTTGCCTATTCTTGGGGGTAACTCAACCGGGATATAAACCATTTTGCCTAAATTGTCAAGAATTGCATTGAATCATGTTTTGCTTCAGAGTTTACACGATTTTCAAGACGATTTGGGGATTGTACCTTCCGATTTTTGTCGATCGACATACCTAATCCGGGAGAAACAGGTAATTGCTCTGCTATGGCATTGACGGGCAGAACCTTGAGTGCCATTGTTTCTACATTGACGCCGCCTCCTTTCGGGCGATTACGGGGGGGCGATCAGCGTTTGAAGGAAGAACCGTCAGCTGCTTCAATCTCCGTCGACTCCCGCGTGCTGCGGTAGTGTTGTCATTGTCGAGACTGTAGTAGAATCTAACGCTAAAGCGAAAGTGTGGATCTCAGCAGGAATACTGTAACTATGATGACTCCCAGATTCACCGCTCCTCGCCAAGGACTGACCGGCGCGATTTTCATGATCGGGCTGGCCCTCTTGTTCGCCACAGATTGGATTTGGCCGGGAATTCTTGTTTTGGTCGGCGTAACCAGCCTGGTAGGAGCATACCTCGGGCGTTCGGAGCCGGGGCCAGATGACATTCCTTTGCGAGTAGATCAGCCGTTGGAGGGGGAGCAGCCGGCAGCCGTGCGGTATGCAGCGCAGTGTGCGTCTTGCGGGGCCGCGACCCCGCGTGAGCTTCGCGAAGGAACGTCTGCGGAACTGAACGCGGTTTGCAGCTTCTGCGGCTCCCCGCTGGCACAGGCAGAATGAATCGAGCACGTTTATTCGGTGCTGCCGTTCTGTCGGCGGCGGCGCTGTTCGTGGTCGGGACGCTGGTCTGGCGGACAGTAAGCGGAGACGTTGCCGGCTCGGGCTTGGCTGCCGCCCGCCCCGATGTCGTCCGGATTGGCGTGATCACGGCCCTTCCTGTGGAAAAGTGGGTGAGAAATGCGGCTGTCGAGTTCAGTGCAGCTAGCCACCGATCAGGGGGCGCGGCTGTCGATGTTGAAGTCATCCCAATGGATGGCCTGGTCGCGCTCGGTAAGTGGGAGCGTAACGAGTTCGCTGCCCTGAAGTCGGAAGAACACCTCGAAGGCCTGCCTCGTGACGGGTTGGAAACCCTCCAGGGTTTTCCAGCCGCGTGGATTGCAGATAGCCGATACCTCGTAGAATTTGCCAACGTCTCATTTCAAGATCGAATCGGTCAAGACCGGTTCTTGAGCGAGAGCGAATATGGCATGAGGCCAGTGGCAAAAACGCTTCTTGTCTGGGGACTTTTTCGAAGCAGGGGCGTACCTTTGCTTGAGAATCTCGGTCCCATTTCCTGGTCGACAATTCATAAAGCAGCCGCCGCGCCGACGGGTTGGAAGGAGTTGGGAGGCGATCCCGCCTGGGGCAATTTCAAGCTGGCTGTCTCCGTTTCCGGCAGAAGTGCGAGCGGGCTGGCGGCCATCGTCGCGGCGGCAGGCGAGTTCCATGGCAGAACTGAGGTTTCGGTTGAGGACGTTTCGGACCCCAGGTTCGGGGCCTGGCTGGCCGAGCTGATTCTGGCGGCGACCAACTTCGGCGGTGGAGGCACGAGCAGTGCAGAAAGGGTGGCCTTGTTCGGCTACACTGCGGGTGACGGGGGGCAGTTCCTTGAGAGCGATTTGCTCCAGAGTATGGAGGGCATCGAGTCGCGCTGGCGGGAGCCGATGGCTCTTCACTATCCGAGAGCGACAACCTGGTTTGACTTTCCCTTTGCGATCTGGGCGGGTCCCGAGACTTCAGCGTTACAGAAGAATGCAGCGCTAGCATTCCAAGAGTTCCTGCTCAGCGAAGCTCAACAGCACAAAGCGCTCGAATTCGGGTTGCGTCCCATCGATCCCGGGCTGCCAATCGACGCCGCGGCGGGCAGTCTCTTTAAACGCTGGCAGAGGTTGGGCGTCCAGAAGGAGGTTCTCACCGCTGAGGAGATGAGCCCACCGCATCGGGACGTCCTGTCTGCACTCGCCCGCTGGCGGGATCTGAATGTAGGGCCATGAGCGAAATTCTGGACGGGACGGAACAGGAGCTCACCGAGCCGACCATGGCTGAGCCTAAGAGAATCCTCTCCCACGGGAATCTCTTTGCATTGGTGGCAGTGGGCTTTTTTCTGTTCTGTGCTTGCGGGTTGACGACGGTGCGAGCGGGAAACTGGGTCGCCGATACACTGGCAGGGCGTGAGTCGACAGAATCCGGAATCGGTTTTGCGTTCCCTGTAGATTGGCCGGCCACGAGTGCAGAGTTGACGATAGCCGTGTCACCGTCGATGGCTGGAGCCTTGAGGGAACGGGCCGACAGCTTTAATGGCCAGGGGTTGCGCACGCCTGACGGCGAACAGATGACGGTAGAGCTGGTAACGCGTTCCTCACGCGAGATGGTAGGGGAATCGGTGCGCCAGCCAGCCTTTCAGGCGGTCGCGCCGGATAGTTCACTCTGGCTTGAGATGATCGATAGGCGATGGGCCCAGTTGTTTCCCGGGGAGCGCGGCAGTCTGCCTGCGAGCCGGGTGGGGAAGTCGACTCATTTTGCCGTCAGTCCCGTGGTCATAGCCGTAACTTTGGATGCGGCTCAACAGTTGGGCTGGCCACATCAGCCCATAGGATGGAAAGCAGTCCAGGACCGGGCAGCTTCACCATCGGGGGCGTTCAAATGGGGACATCCTGACCCCAATAGCACACCCGGGATTGCGGCGACACTGTCCAAATTCTATGCCGGGGCCGGCATTACGCGCGGACTGACAGAGGAGATCGTCAGGCTGCCCGACGTCATCGCGTATTTTCAACGAGCGGAGGGAGACGCGTACGTTTTTGGTGTCGGTGCGCGGGCTGGAGCAACTCGCCCACAGGAGGTAGGCGGGGAGAACGCAGCCGTGGGTGCAGACGAGGGACTCTTGGACGCCTTCGTAACCCAAGAACAGGCGGTCATCGCCTGGAACTCCGGTTCTGACCAGGGTCTTGCATGGCTGTCAGGCCGGGAAAGTGCCGGGCAGTTCCTGCCAACTGGGCAGTTGGCGGCCGTTTACCCTCAAGAGGGGACGCTATGGGCTGATCATCCCCTGGCTCTGCTGGAATTGGATGGCCGGGCAGGCCCTGCCGTGACCCCGAATCAGCGAACCACGTATCGGGCGTTCATTGCGTTTCTTCTGGGTGAAGAGAGCCAGACGGCCATGCTGGAGGCCGGGTTCAGACCGGTCGACCCGGCTTTGGATCTGATGGCGGAGGGCAGCCCGTTTGAAGAGGCGTTGACAGTGAATCCCCTCCTTCCGCAGACGATAATGCAGCTGCCACCTCAGCCGGTCCTGGAGATGGTGTTGGACGCCTGGCGCCTATCTGTGCCTCCGCTAAACATCTTGCTGGTTGTGGATACGAGCGAGTCGATGGGCGGGGGCAAGCTCGCCAGAATGAAAGCTGCGCTGCAAGGTTTCGCGGACCAGATTCAGGGCGAACACGACAGGGTGGGGCTGGTGGAGGTCGGCTCCGGCGTTAAGCGTTTCGGGAGCTTGCAGCGGTTGGATGCTGAAGGTCGTGAGCGCATGTCCCTTCTGATCGAAGGTCTGGAGGCCGGCGGCTCCACAAAGCTCCTCGACGCCGTGTGGGCGGCGCATGTTGAGCTATCGGACCAGGCCGAAACAGATGCCACTTACGCGATTGTCGTGTTGACAGACGGTCGTGATAACGATAGCGAAAACCGGCTGCGCAGTTTGGAGCGGGCGATGGTTGGGACAGGCAATTCGGTTTCCATCCATACAGTGGCATTTGGGCGCGATGCTGACGAAGGATTGCTGGAGGAACTGGCCCGCATCGGCGGAGGACAGTTCTACCGGGCGGATGAAACGACGATTGAAGAGGTGTACCGCCAGATCGCGAGATATTCTCAGATGAGGGGTTGACTGTGAGCCTAACTCACTGATAGCCGGGAGCTCCAACTTTCAAGCATCCGATTGACGACAGTTGAGGTTCATCCGTGTACATCCCAGATTTGAGGTGGGAACAGCCTGACGGGGAATCAGTGCCAGCGGTGGCTGGCGTTGTTTACCGTCTTTGGACGAGACGCAGTGCAGGCGCTGGGCCTGGCCGTACGGTGGAGTCCGTCAGTTGGGGCGGGTGCGAAGGCAGGCACATGGCCGGCACGTAAGGGGATCTGATGGGACTGGCGGGACGTGGTCGGGCTGGACACGTTCGAATAGGCACCTGTTACGAATATCGACACCCGGTCGATGAGGCATGGCCTGGTTTAGG
>VXOE01000329.1 GCA_009840225.1 Caldilineaceae bacterium SB0662_bin_25
GCCCACCCCAACTGTGCGTCGCAATCGCCGTCGGTCGCCCATCCGGGCCAAAACGCAACGCCTCTGCGGTGGCCCGCCCGCACCCCTGAAGAAGGGCAGCCAGGGGGCACATCCAAGCCTGCCTTTGCCCCACAGCCGCGACCAAACGGGTGGAAACTAACCCGCTGACCACTGAAATAAGTTACCGCCAAAGACAGAGGGATATTCAGGAGGGGTCCCGCGACGCGCCGGCGTGAATGAGCGTGCCGGGAGGATCGGAGAGGTCTGTCAGCGCGCGAAAGACGGCGTCCGGCATCAACCCGCCGCAGACAACTACCTCCAGACCGGACAGGGCGCGCACCATGCGCAACGACTGTTCGACCTTTGCCGCCATGCCTCCGGTGACATCGGTGGCATGGCTGGCGCCGAGAGTTGCGTGTAGCGATTCAAAGGAGAGTTGCGTGATCTCTCGCAGCATGACTGCGGCCGGGTCCCGGCGGGGATCGCTGGAATAGACGCCGTCTACTTCGCCCGCCAGCACAATCCGTACCGGAGGAAGCTGCGGTGCCATCTGTTCGAAGATCTCCTCCGTGCTGGCAATCGTTCCGCCGCGCACGCTGTCGAGTGCCACGTCTCCGTGCAGCAAGGGCAGAAGGCCCCGCTCCAACGCCAGGCGAACCGTTTCTCCCGGGCCGCTGACGACCCTGCCATCCTCGCAGCGTAGCGCCGCGCTGGGTTGCACGGTCCAGGCGGGCAGCTCTGCCTGCAGCAGATGCGCGGCGACGATACGATTCAGACGCGCGGCCGCGTCCGCCGTGGCGGCAAAGCCATACCACCCGGCCTCGCCGTGAACTCCCCTGCGCGTGCCATGCCGCTGCGCGCTGACGTGGCCGAAGCTGCCGCTGCCGTGCCCGAGGACCAGCTGCAGTCCTGGGCGCGCCCTTCTGGCCCGGGCAATTTCCCCGCTCAGCCGCGCCAACACATCCGGTCTGGGCGTTTCCGGTTGGTCTTTCTGGGTGATCAGCGAGCCGCCGAGCTTCAGGTAGATGAGGGGCACAGTCGCTACCGCTCTTCGCCTACAGGCCGTCGCCACTTGATCCGCCGTCAGAAACGGGCAGCCGGCTGCAGAGTACCTCAAACAGCGCCTGCTCCTGCTCCGGCAGGACGGTCCGCAGGTCGAAAAGCAGCCGGTCGTTCTGTATCCGGCAGATTACGGGCGGGTTTCCTTCGCGTAGTGCCGCGGCCGCGCTGTCAGGCCGCGGCATGTCCAGCGCCAGGAGGACCGTGGCCAGCGTTTCGCCCGGCAAGCTGCCCCCGCCAACTGTACTCTGCCCTGGGACCAGTTCGCCCTCAATATTTGCGGCCGCCAGCCGGCGCCGGACCTGGCGTGCGCGCTGTTCAACGGCCTCCGACGTCTGCGCGATCATGCGCCACACGGGGAGCTCATCAACAGCCCGCCCGCGTCGATAGGCCCCCAACGTTGCATCCAGCGCAGCCAGCGTCATCTTGTCCACGCGCAGGGCCCGCGCCAGCGGATGCGAACGCAGCCCTGCAATAGCCTCGGCCTTGCCTACGATCAGACCGGCCTGGGGTCCTCCCAGCAGCTTGTCACCGCTGAAGGTGATAACGTCCGCGCCGGCCCGTACGCTGCTCTGCACCATCGGCTCCGGCGCCAGCCCGAATTGGGTCGTATCCAGCAGCGTGCCCGAACCGAGGTCGTCTATGACCAGCGGGCCGTCGCCGGGTACGCCCCTTTGACCCCCGGCGTCAGCACCTCTCTCGTCAGCCGCGTCCGCAGTCTCCACAGAACCCCGCGCGCCGGCGGAACTTTGCCAGCGGGCGATCTCGACCAGCTCCGTCAGCTCCGGCTTCTTCACAAAGCCGACCTGTTTGAAGTTGCTGGCATGGATCCGCATGAGGGCGGCAGTCCGGGGGCCCATGGCGGCCGCGAAATCATGGGGATGCGTGCGGTTTGTCGTGCCGACTTCCACGAGTGTTGCCCCGCTTTGGCGCAGGACATCGGGTATCCGAAAACCGCCTCCAATCTCGACCAGTTCGCCGCGGCTTACGATCACCTCCCGTCCAACGCATAGCGCGGTCAGCGCCAGAAAAACGGCCGCGGCGTTGTTGTTGACGACGAGCGCATCTTCGGCTCCGGTCAACTCGCACAGCAGGCGGGCGGGGTGGGCGTGGCGGCTACCACGCTGACCGGCCTCCAAATCATATTCAAGTGTGCTGTACCCTTGTGCCAGGCGGACGACCGCCTCCTGGGCGGCGCTGCTGAGGGGAGTGCGCCCCAGATTTGTGTGAATGAGTACGCCGGTGGCATTGATGACGGGCCGCAGGGAAGAGGCGGAGGCCGCGAGCACACTGTCCGTAATGCGCTCCTGCCATTCCCCTTCTGCAGGCGCCGGCTGTCCTTTGCGGATGGCCGTGCGCGCCGCGTCGAGTTCAGCGCGGGCTGCTTCGGTTACGGGTCCGCCCCCGTGACTCGCAGCCAGTGCGGCGATCTCCGGCAGCGAAAGGAGCTTGTCGACCGCCGGCAGTTTTCGATACTCCGCCTCTTCTCGCCCTGGCTTTCCACCTTCGGAAGCGTTGGGAGATCGGTTGTGACCAGTTTCATCCATGGTTCAGTCGTTGCCGCGCAGAGTAACGCACAGTGCAGGTGCACCGGGGTCCAAAGTCGCCGCCAAACTGCGCCGGACCTAAGCTGAACACAGGCGCGGCAAACTGTCGACCGGCAGGTCCGCCAGCAGGGGATTGCCGAGGTCGCGTTCGGAAAGTTGCGGCGCGTCCTGCTTCCAACTGACGGCCAGCTCCGGATCGTTCCAGGCTACGCCGTGTTCATCCGTGTTGTCGTAATAGTTGTCAACGTTATAGGTGAGAACAGCATCCGTCAGAGCCAGAAATCCATGCGCGACACCTGTCGGAATAAAGACACCCATCCGGTTCTGTTCACCGATCTGAAGGGTCTCCGTCTTTCGGAAAGTCCGGCTGTCCGGCCGCAAATCGGCCAGTGCAACCTGAACCGTACCGTTCACGCAGAACCAGTAGTCCACCTGATGAAAGTGGTAGTGCAACCCGCGCAGAACGCCCGCCTTCGAATAGCTGACGTTCGACTGCACGCGCGCCCAGCTGCGTTGCGGAAACCACGCCTTCCGAAAGGTCTCCAGAAAGCGGCCCCGGTCATCGCCGAACGCGCGCAGTACAGTGAATTGAACGCCGTCAATCAGTTGTGAATCGGTAATCTCTGGCAATGCAATACCTCTGGCAGTTCCGACCCCGGGGAAGCGCGTCGGACTCTTTCATTGTCGAATTTTCTCTGATACACAGCCCGCCCGGTGGGGCTTGGTGACTATGTGGTAAGCAATCGCATCCGCTCGATAATCCTGTTGATCTCGGCAGCTTTGAGCTGGTACGAGGCGCGGTTAACGATCAGCACCGCCTGGCTCTCCAGGATCGTCCTGATCTCCACCAGCCCGTTCATGCGCAGGGTGGTCCCGGTCTGGACTACGTCCACGATCAGGTCGGCCAGCCCCAGAATCGGTCCAAGCTCGACCGAGCCGCCCAGAGCGATGATCTCCGCGTTCACGCCTCTTTCGGCGAAGAACTGACGCGTGAGACGCGGATACTCGGTCGCGATACGGGGCTGGCTCATGTAGCGCAGCGGCGTTCCATCCAACTGAGCAGATGAAGCTGGCTTGACGGCAAGGCCTGCAGCATCGGGGTTCTCTACATGCGCTGTGGCCGACCCCGGCGCCGGGCCGGCAACGCTCAGGCGGCAGTGACCGAAAGGAAGCAGCAACGGCTCGTAGACCGCACGATCCGTCTCCCGGACCACGTCGAGGCCGCAGATACCCAGATCGGCGGCGCCGTGCTCTACATAGGTGGGTACATCGCGCGGCTTGGCCATCACAAAGCCGATTGAGCCGTCCGCCGCAGGTAAAATCAGTTTGCGGCTCTCTGTGTCGGTGGGAATCGAGAGCTCAGCCCGCTCGAGGAACGAAAGACTATCCTGTGCCAGCCTCCCTTTCGGCAGGGCAAAAAGTAGCGACTGTTTACTGCGCCTGTCCGCCGCGGACGGCAGTGGCCGTTCGTCAGATTCCGCCTGGCCGCGAAAGGGCGCCACTGTAGCTTGCGTCATTTGAACAGCTCTTCCCGACTCATCTCCGTCCTGCCTGCCAAACCGCCTACCTCCAGCGGACCGAGCAGCACAAAGTCGCCCCGCTCGTCGCGGCGGTGATGCTGAAATCCATCTTCCCAAACCAGGACGTCGCGTACGCCCGTCTCCGCTGCATAGAGGAAGGCAGCATCGAGCCCCCAGCCATTGACGTCCACCTGAATGTGCATCCCCGCCCGGCGCAGTCTCTGGACCTGGGCCAGAGCCTCCGGACTGCCCTGGGGCAGTGCCAGTGCGGGCTGAAGTCGGTGTTGGCCGGCCCCCGCGTCTTGCCCGTCCTGCCGCTGACGCGCCACCAACAGCCGGTCCACCCCCAGGGCAACGCCCACTGCGGGCTGCGCCGGTCCGAAACGGCCCACCAGGTCATCGTACCTGCCGCCGCTGGCGACGGCCGTGCCCAATCCCGGCGCCACCGCCTCGAACGAGACGCCGGTGTAGTACCCCAAATTGCGAATCTCGGTCAGGTCGATGACAAAACTGTCAAGAATGTCGTAACCGATGAGCGCGTCAACGATTCCGCGCAAATTCTGCAGGCTTTCGTGCATCCCTCTGTTCTGAATGTGGCGTTCTGCCAGGGAAAGGATACTGTCCACATTCTCGCCCACCAGTTGCGGCAGCGTCTCAACCGCTTGGCGCTGCCCGGTCCGCAGAGGCGTGTCCCGCAGAAACTCTTCCAGCAGCGGTTCGCTCTTCCGCTCCAGCGCCCACTGCAGCTGCTGCGTCTGCTGCGGATCAATCTTAAGCGCTTCCAGGAGACTGCGATAGTAGCGGATATGCCCCACAATCTGTCGAAACTGAGTCAGCCCGGCAACCTTTAGGGCAGTGGCCGTCAGGGCCAGAATCTCGGCGTCGGCAGCCGGGTCCGGTGCGCCGAACAGCTCGCCGCCAGCCTGCCAGAACTCGCGCTGGCGGCCGGCTTGCGGCTCCAGGTAGCGGAAGACGCTGCCCCCGTAACAGAATCGCTGCGGCATGGGCCAGTCGTGGAGCCGTGCCCCCACCAGGCGGGCTACCGGCGTGGTGAACTCGGGCCGCAGGGAGAGCGTGCTGCCGTCGCGGTCGAGAAACCGGTACATGCCGCTGCGCAGCCGGTCGTCATACTGCGCGCTCAGGGTAGAGTCAAACTCAAACATCGGCGGAATCACGTCGCCGTATCCCCAGCCGCGAAATGTTTCCATCAGCTGATCAAGGAGGCCCTGACGCATGTTGGCCTCCTCCCAGAAATAGTCGGCGACACCGAAAGGAACGTGCCCGTTCATCTGCCCTGCTCGCGCTTTCGTTGCCTGTTGGCCTGAAGCTTCTCGATCTGTTCCTTCGGCGTGTATGAAGCCGACCCGGCCGACTCGGCGCTGGACGCGCTCCTCTCTTGTGGCGTTAGTCCGCCCAATTCACCCAGAACGGCCACCTGCGATACCTTTCGCCTCGTTGAACTGCCGAAACACTCCGGGCAGGTGGGCTGCTCCTGTGCCGAAGCGATCGTTGGCCAGAGTCGGTCGAACAGGCTGTTGCAATCCAGGCAGATATACTCATATATCGGCATAACGATCTCCATTCCAACTCGGCTGCCAGCGTCCTCCGGCACTCTCTCTGCTTCGACTGACCACAGTATGCCAAAGGAAGAACGATTGCTCAAAGGCAGACCCCTCCAGGAAGGATTGAGTACGCGATTCGGTACCCCTACACATGATCTCCCGCAGCAAGGGTGCATCCCATAATGCGGGCGAACTTTCGCATGCCTCCGGCAGCAACACAGCCATGTCCAGTCCGCGATCAACTTTCAGTCAGGGTTAGCCCCGTCTCTGACCACTAACCGCTGACCACTGACCACTGCAGTTTTGGGCGGTCGGGCCTATTCGGCCCTCCCTTGT
>VXOE01000332.1 GCA_009840225.1 Caldilineaceae bacterium SB0662_bin_25
CATCCAAGAGCAATCGCACATTAGCTCTTCCTCGTTACATAGGCTTAGTAGTTACTAATACTTTGGAAATTCCTGAAGGTGTAGAACGCCAAGGTCTGATTATATGTCGCCTTCCCAATGTAGTGATTCATATCGATATGTACCGACGGTTGAGGATTCTGGGCGTAGGCGATCTGCGGCCGGGGCGCGATGATAACGGCCAGGGCAGCGATCAACAGTGCGCCCAGCCCTACTATAGTGACTATCGTGAGATTGGTTCGCGTTCGCATCGTCTTTGCCTCTCTCCTATCGGCGAGCTCTCCTGCCATTGGGCATAAAATTGAACGATTCCATTCAGTCCTGCGGATGGAGCGTTCGCCGAATTGGGAGGCGGAGACAGAAAAATCGGCTGTGCGAAACCGGTGCATCCCAGGGTCTATGGGGTTGTCAGATGAACGGGGAGCGGGAAGAAAGGCCGCTCGAATGATACAGGGGATTGGGCGCGTCGCGGTGATAAGAATGACAACCGGAGGCGCGCCGTGTGCCCTAAGGAGGATGTGGACCGGGGTCGTGCATCCACCTCAACTGCGCTCGGGAGGGGGCTTTTTCAGGCGGCCGATTTTGCGTTATCGCTGCACGCGCGTGTACGCCGATGATGACGCTGTCCGCGTTGTATGCAGTCATACCGCTTTGGCCGCCTTTCCGGGTTGTTGTACCGATAAAAATAACAAGAACAGTTCCCTGCGACGCGAGGGGCGCGAAGGGATCCTGATCGTAGAATGGTGTACCGTCGGTGTCAAGCCTTAGGGACCGATTTCGGTTACTAAAATGCTACGGGGCCGGGGCGGGAACAGAGGGCGGATTCGCGTGCGCAGAGGCCGGTTTTCCAGTGTAATGGAAAGGCGGCGCGTTGGAATTGCGTAGGCATGGGGCATGGAAGCCGGCGCCCTGCCGTCCGCGTAAGGGGGTCAGTCCGTCTATTTCGTAGGCAGATCGTATGCAGATCGTGGATCACTTTTTTGCCAGCGTTTGCAGGGGAGACAGAAGCCGGGCGGACATGCGGAGGAACAGGCGCGACATAAGGGGGCATGTGCACTGAACCGGCGAGCTCGGAAGGGCTGATGGGGGGGTTGTCGCGGCGGCGCTCCTCCTGCGAGGAATTGAACGGTGGAACGAGATCGTTTATCATCCTCGCAGCCGCGGCCTGGACAGTGGGATAGGCAGTTACGGGATGGGCCGTTGTCACGGGGACTGAGCGAGGCGCTATTCGGCGAGGGGGACAAGATGGGTGATTGCAGATACTGCGGAAAGTCTGCCGGCTTCCTGCGCAAGGAGCATAAGGCGTGCGCGGCCGCGCATGAGCGAGGGCAGGAGAGCATTCGCAAGGTCTGTGTGGATGCGGCGCTGTACGGGGTTGATGTCGACCGGCTGACCGACAGTGTGCGGTCGATCGGGGCATCCTCCTTTATTGACACGTCAGGCGCGGCGATGACGGCTGCTCTGGCGCAGGGCTGGGGGCAGGCAGTCAAGGCGGCGATGGATGACCACTTCCTGTCGAACGAGGAGAAACGGGCGCTCAATCGCTACCGGGCGCAGTACAATCTCAGCGCCCGCGATCTGGATGGCAACGGGTACTTTACGCTGTTCAGAATGATGAACCTGCTGAACGCGCTGAGCGAGCACGGGGTGGTGCCGCGGTTTGACCGGCGGCAGGTGCGGACGCCTTTCAACCTGATGAAGAGCGAGGAGTTGCTGTGGCTGTTCGGCGGCGTAGATTACCTGGAGCAGGTGACGCAGCGGGAGTTTCGAGGCGGATCTTTGGGCGTGAGTTTTCGCGTGGCAAAGGGCGTTTACATCCGGCCGGGCGCGTTTCGCGGCCGCTCGGTGGCGACCAGCTCGATGCAGCATACCGATTCGGGCGTTCTGGGGATCACGACCAAGCATATCTATTTCAAGGGGAACAGCAAGAGCTTTCGGGTGAGGCTGGAAAAGATCGTTTCATTTGATCCGTACCGGGACGGGCTGGGCATCATGCGCGATACGGCGCGGGCGAAGCCGGAGGTATTCAGGATGGGCGAGACCGACGCCTGGTTTTTGCTGAACATCATCGACGCGGTGATGAGTCTGGACCGGGTCAAGCTGCCGAAGGCGGGTGATCCGACGCTGGATGATATTGTTGACGGGGAGCTGGTTTGAGGGACGAGAGGAGGCCATACAGATGAATAGACTGTATCTCACATTCGAAGGGCCGAACGTCGGCGAAAACGGCCTACCCGTAGATGCCTTTGCCCATGCGCTGACAGGTATGCAGGACGCGATGAGACTGATGGTCGAACATCTAGGAGGACGCCAGTCGGGGCCCGGGCAACCTCCCCGCTGGGCGCGCGAGCAGAGCAGCTTACAGTTAACTGCCGTACGGCCAGGCTCGTTGGTCGCCGAACTGACATTGGCGGAGGTCGATGGGCAACTCTCCTTGGAAAACCTGGGGCAGCAGGCAGTCGAAGCTATCCACAGCTGGGATGGCAGCCAGGATTCAGCGCTGCCGCCAGAGGTGGTCAACAGACTCGGAGCCATACCCTCTGAACTCCCCGCGGACGTGCGGGTCTGGCTTGGTAGCGCCGATACTCCCCATAAGACGGAAATCAAACGACCGAGTGCTGCTGTCCGCTCTGTACCACAGAGCGAAGAGGCTCTCCTGCAGGGCTGGCTCAGGGAGGTGAACTGGCACAGGGGGACAGCCCAACTGCACGACTATGCAGGCTCATTCGTGCGTCTTCGCTTCAGCGAGGAGCACGCCGAAGATATGAAGCGTTTGGCAAGACAGCATGTGGAAGTCAGGGGCCATGGGAAATTCAACCAGAAAGGGGACTGGATGCCCGTCACCGTAGAACAGATTCGTACTGGGCGCCCATGGGGCGAGCCCTTCGACATGGACGAATTCCTGACCGATCCGGACCCGAAGATCTTCGATCCAGACAATCTGGTCACCGCCAGCGAGCCGTTCGACGTCGATGAATTCGTCAGTATTATCCACTCCGGCCGTGACGTGGGCGGAAAGGAGTCGCCAGGTTGATAGTTTTGGACACCAGCGTTGTATCTTACATCTTCAAGAAAGACAGCAGGGCCTCGTTCTACCTGCAGCAGGCTCAAGGACGCCGCGCGCTGATCTCGTTCCAGACACTGGAGGAACTCTGGCACGGCGCCTACTTCGGAGGATGGGGCCATAGGCGCAGACATGAACTCGCCAACCATCTCAAAGGATACACGGTGATCTGGCCCAGCGACCGATTGGTGAACGTATGTGCCCAACTGCGCGCCGATCGGAAAGTTGCCGGGCGTACTTTGCAGTCGGCTGACGCCTGGATTGCCGCAACTGCCATTTTGCTACAGTGTCCGCTGGCCTCGCACGACCGGGACTTCAGCGGAATCCCCGGACTTACTGTCATACAGGCCCCATAAGCTTGCCCTCTGGCCGGTTTGCGCCCCAGCGGGTTAGGGCGTATGATTGCGCGGTTCATTAAACAGTTTAGTAAACGCGTCATAGGCCGCTGCCGGCAGGGGCGGGAAGCGCGGGAAAGGAGCACTGCGTAGTCGTGGCTACGAAACAGCGGGCGGAGAATGAGTTGCGCCCGGTACGGTTTGAACTTGATTATATTCTGCACCCGGAAGGCTCGGTGCTGATCAGCATGGGGAACACGAAGGTGCTGTGCAATGCGACGGTGGAGGATCGTTTGCCGCGCTGGCTGCACCGGTCTTCGCACCGGCATGGGTGGGTGACGGCCGAGTATGCGATGCTGCCGCGCAGCACGCACCAGCGGGTTGACCGGGAGACGATGCGCCCGAAAGGACGGACGCAGGAGATCACGCGGTTGATTGGCCGCAGCCTGCGGGCGGCGGTCGACCTGGACAGGTTGGGCGAGCGCCAGATCGTGGTCGACTGCGATGTGATCCAGGCGGACGGGGGTACGCGCACGGCGGCGATCACGGGCGGTTACGTGGCGCTGGCGCTGGCGGTCAAGCGGCTGGAGCGCAGGAAGCGGGCGAAGCCGGGCACGCTGGTCCGCCAGGTGGCGGCGGTGAGTGTGGGTATTCTGAACGGGAAGGCGTTTCTGGACCTGGACTACCAGATGGACCAGAACGCGGATGTCGATTTCAACGTGGTGATGACGGACAGCGGCGAGTTTGTGGAAGCGCAGGGTACGGCTGAGGGGGAACCGTTCAGCAAGGGCGCGCTCAATGCGATGATGCTGCTGGCGGAGATGGGGATAGAGGAGTTGATCCGCTTGCAGCGGAGTGCGCTGGCGGAGGCTGGCTTTTAGTTTTTAGTTTTCAGTTTCTAGTTTCTAGTAACCCCTTAACGCGTACGGGCGGTGGTTTTCGGCCGTTTGCAGAGGGCTACTTCACTGAGAACCAGACTGTGAATACGGGAAGCGAGAGAGGGGAATGGGGTATTGAGCAGGAAGAGGAAGCGGGTTACGTTGCGCGATGTGGCGCGGCATGCGGGGGTGTCCCCGACGGCGGTTTCGTTCGCTTACAATGCGCCGCACCAGTTGAGTCATACAACGCGGGAACATATCCTGGACACGGCGGAGTCTCTTGGCTACCAGCCCCATCCGGTGGCGCGCACGCTGGCGACGGGTCGCACGAATGCGATCGGGCTGCTGGTGGCGACCAGTTTGAACTGGATGCTGCACGATCCGCTGTTCACGCATTTTCTGGGTGAGGTGGGCGCGGCCTGCGACCGGGAGGAGAAGCGGATCGTGCTGGCGTCGATGCACGAGTCGTGGCGGCATGACACGCGCCAAGGCGGCGAAGCAGTGGCGCCAATAACGTGGCTGGCCTCGATTGCGGCGGACGGTTTCCTGATGTTCGGCATCAACCGCGCCCACCCGCTGGCCGAAGCGGTGCAACGCTCGCTGCGGCCGATCGTTCTGCTCGACAGCGCCGATGACTTGCAGGCGCCGACATTCAACATAGACGATCGCGGCGGCGCGTATGCGGCGGCGCAACATTTGTTGGCGAAAGGGCATCGCCAGTTCGCGATCGCGACGATGACGCCGCGCCGCGACGGGGTGGTGATACCCTCGATCGAACGCAGAGTGCAGGCGTTTTCGCAGGCGGTTGAAGAGGCGGGATTGCCGCCGACGGCGGTGCAGATCGTACACGCGCGCGGTGTGCCGGCGGCCGGCCTCGAGTCGTTCCGGAACATCTGGCAGCTACGGAGGCGGCCGACGGCGGTCTTTTGTGTCAGCGACGTGCGGGCGCTGGGGGTCCTGAGCGGCGCGCGGCGGGAAGGGATCTCTGTACCGGATGACCTGGCGGTGGTTGGCTTTGGCGATCTGCCCGACGCGAGCGTGTCGAGCCCGCCGCTGACGACGGTTCACCGGGATATGGACAGCCAGCCGCAGCTGGCAATCCGCACGCTTTTTCAACTGATCAATGAGCAGATCAGTGAGGCTGATATCGAGTCGCCGCACATTAGCGAGACGCGGCTGGTGGTCCGGGAGAGCAGTTAGAGGTGCAGTTTTCAGTTTCCAGGTAACCACCAAGCCATGTACTGTGTGTGTACTGTATGCGGTCTGTCTGGATAGGGAATGACGGAACGTACCATCAATATTTCTGTAGCGGGCTCTCGATGGTCATAGTGGTGTAGGTTGGACCCAATTGGGAGTTGCCTCGCCTGGCTTGCCTGCGCCGGCACATACTCGGAACCTGCCAAGACGCGGGGGAAGTGCGGGTCGCCGCGGGACGACAATATCGTATCACCCACATACTCGCTGCGGCGCGAATAGGACCGGGGGCGTTGCAGGGGCGGAGCCCCCGCACAAGGGGGGTGCATCCCAGATTTGGGGCGGGAACAGTCTGGCGGGGAATCGGCGCCAGCGGTGGCTGGCGCTGTTTACCGTCTTTGGGCGAGACGCAGTGCAGGCGCCAGACCCGGCCATACGGTGGAATCCGTCAGCTGGGGAGGGTGCGAGGGCAGGCACATGGCCGGCACGTAAGGGGATCTGATGGGACTGGCGGGACGTGGTC
>VXOE01000037.1 GCA_009840225.1 Caldilineaceae bacterium SB0662_bin_25
TACCTATATTCAGATAATACATGTGACCGTTTGAGGTCAAATTCAGTCTGTGTTAAGATGAGCGAATGCGCGTATTGATTATATCTGACATTCACGCAAACTTTGTCGCCCTGGAAACGGTGATGTCCGACGCTGCGAACCGTTTCGATGCGATCTGGTGTCTGGGCGACGTAGTCGGCTACGGACCGGCGCCGAACGAGTGCGTCGACTTTGTGCGGGCCGAGGCGGACCTGTGCGTCATCGGCAACCATGACTGGGCCGTACTGGGGCGCCCGGGCCTGGATATCAGATATTTCAATCCTTTGGCGCGGGCGGCGGTTGAATGGACGCAAAGCGAGCTCAACGAGAAGAGCCGCGAATTCCTCGACAGTTTACCAGCGAAGCCCCTTGAACCCGAAGGCGCGGACAGTTTGGTCATCACGCACGCGAGCCCTCGGGAACCAGTGTCGGAATATGTGCAGTCGCCGGAGATCGCGCTGGAAAACTTTGCCCATTTTGAGACGAAAATGTGTCTGGTGGGTCATACGCACAAACCGGCGATCTACCGCTGGCAGCTGAGAAGGATATTTTCGAGGCGGGGCAGCCGCAACGGCATTCCGGTTACCGTCGACTTTCTGAGGCCCTATGAGGGACAACGTGTGCGCCTGGAACTGACGGAGCTGGAGCGTCTGATTCTCAATCCCGGCAGTGTGGGGCAGCCGAGGGACAACGATCCGAGAGCCGCCTACGCATTGCTGGATTTAGAGGAGTTGACGTGGGAACAGCGCCGGGTAGCATATCCGATCGATTTGACGCAGAGCCAGATGCGAGTTGTCAAGTTGCCGCGGCGGCTGATCGACCGCCTGACGTATGGAAGTTAATGTGCGCTTGAACTCTTAGTCAGTACGAAGAGCAGACCGGAACGGTTTCCCTTTTGTCTGCTGTCACTTCTCTTTCTTCTTCTGCCAGTTCTTCAGTCCTCATTTCTGGCTTGTCCCGTTTCCAACCGATTGTACATTTCGAACCAGTCGGGCAGATCCTTGCTGCGGTCGTGGGCTCTGCGCCGTTCGTCCTCGCGGCGCCAAGCGATCATCCTGCGGGTGATCTCTTCTTTGACGATTCTGGGATTGGGAACGTGGTCGAAGGTGAAGGCGCCTTCGCCGGCGGCAGTCTGGACGATGATGTTACCGAAGTTCAGCATCACCTTCAGGGGTGAGTTCATCTCAAGGCGGATGTCCTGGATGTCGCTGAGCTGGGCTTCACGGCGTTGCTCGCTGAGAAAGAGCGGCAGCTTCTCGATGTCGATAATTCGGTCTTCGGTCACGGTGTAGGTGTCGTTCCACCAGTCGGTGACTGCCCAGAGGATCCAGCCGAGAGTGGCGAGAGTCACCAGACCACCTGACAGCAGGAGAGTTTGCGCGTCCAAGCTGGAGTGGAGCTGCTGCAGCAGTGCAACCGAGGAGAAACCACCTGCAAGAAACAGGAGTTCAAAGAGAAGCAGCAGGCCGGGAAGCGCAATCTGGACAAGGAGAATCCACCAGTGCTTGTGCCAGACGATTCGTTCGGTGGACTCCCATTCGAGTGAGCTGTCTACGGAGATCAGGCGGCGCAGTTTTTGCCACAGGCCGGGCGCTGCAGCGGTGTCTTCGGGGGTGGAGGGCGCAAGATCGGTGTGTACGCGGCTGGGCAGGTCAACGGACAGACCGAGACGATTCTCGAGGGCGTTCTGGATGTCCAGCTTGTTTTCGGCGCTGGACCGCTGCTGGGAGAGGCTGCGGTGGTGAAAGATGGCCGTGCGGAGGCTGTCGGGGTGGGCGACAAAGTTGAAGTCGATGGAGCCGGTCGTGCCGGCGGTGTAGACGGACAGGGTGCCGAAATTGAATAGATTGCCCCAGAATGTTGTGGCCACGTCTACGCGCTGGATTTGTTCGAGCAGGGCTTCCTGTCGATGTTCACTGAAAAAGATGACCTTTTCCTGCTGGATGACGCGCCGGTTGGTAACGATAAAGTAGTCGTTCAGGTAGTTGAGAAAGCCCCAGATGAGTGACAGGAGTACGAGGAGCGCGCCGATTCCCAAGCCGAACCAGAGGGGGAAACCGAGAAAGGCGAGCAGCCACATCAGACCGGCGCTGGCGAGGAAGGCGAGGGCGGCGGCCTTGGTCTGTCCTACCAGCGCCAGCCAGTGGCGCAGATGCAGATTGACCAGAAGTTCGTCCTTGCGCAGCCAGGGATAGTCCTGGCGCTGCTCGCGATCGGAGTCGTCGGTCTGTGCGGGCAGGCGGGCGGCGACCTTATCCAAGATGTCGGGGCCGCAGATTTGCCCGAAGCGCTGGTAGTCCTGCCGGTGGAGCCGCAGCCAGAGGCTGCCGGGCTCGGATTCGACGGTCAGCTCAACCGGGGTCGGGGCCAGGAGCGCGGACTCATTGAAGGTCACGATACCGCGCACCGGGGCGCGCGGCAGGGCGCGGTTTTCCTCGTCAAGTGCGCTGAGGACGGCGCGGCTGTTTTCGAGCAGGATCCACATGCTGTCGGCGCTGTCCCCCTGTTGCATGATGGGATGGTATTGGGGAATGCGGTGGAAGCTGCAAAAGCCGGCCAGCTGGATCTGTTCGAGGGGCGTCAGTCCAGCGAAGATGGAGACTGCGCTGATGGTTTTGGCGGGCAGCAGTTGTATGTCCGGATCGATAACCTGAGGAAGGCGACGGCCGACCTGACGGACCGTATTCCAGGGGAGCTCGTAGACGGTCGTCTCGGCTTTGGCTTCGGCCCAATGGCCGTATTTGTCCTGGGCGGCGTTATTGGACGCGCCGACGCTGCCTGGAAAGCCAAAGGAGCCGCCGGTTCCGAGCAGCAGGCGGTTGTCGGTCCTGCGTGGATGATAGAGCTCAATCTGTCCCTGGGCGATGAGATAGAGGGTGCTTGGGATCTGGTTTTGCGTGTAGAGGACGGTGCCCGCCTTTACTGTCTGGTTGCGGACCTCGTCGGCCATGAAGCCGAGAACGGGCATATCGACATCGGCCAGCATGGGTATTGTCCGCAGACGATTGACCATGGCCTGGTAGGCGGTCTGCTGGTGGGCGGTGGGATAGCGGTAGAGGAGCCGTTCGACGGTGGACCGTTCGATGCAGAGGGCCGAGACGGCGTTTTCGGCGGTGGCGGTGCTACTGTAGGTGAGGCTGAAGGTCAACTCGTAGCGGCCAAGGATATCGCCGGCGATGGCGACGCGGGCGAGTGTGTCTTCGGCGCCGGCCGGGGTGGTGTCGCGCCGGGTGACGCGTACGGAGCCGCTGAGGATGAAGAAGAGGTACTCGGCGGCATCGTCCTGCCGGGTCAACTCCTCGCCGGGGGAGAATTCGATGACGAGGGAGTTGGCTTGGAGGAGATCGGCGATTTCCTCCAAGGGCAACCCCTTCAGATAGAGGAGAGATTGAAGCAACGCCAAAGTTGGAGGCGTGCCAACAAAGCGGGCGAGGCCGGCGTGGCTGCCGCTGGTCATTGCAGGTGCCCCTTCACAGATGCTCCTTGACCGTTTGCGCGGCACTGCGGTTCATGCCCGGCACGGTGCGCAGTTCATCGAGGGTGGCCTGGCGGATCTTATCGAGGTCGCCGTTGAAGTATTGCAGAAGCGAACGCCGTCTTCTGGGGCCGATGCCGGGCAAGGTATCCAGCACGGTTGTGGTCTGTCCTTTGCGGCGAAGACTGCGATGGTAGGTGACGGCGAAGCGGTGGGCCTCGTCGCGGATGCGCTGTAGCATATAGAAAGCGCGGGTGCCGCGGCGCAGAAGGAGTGGATTGCGGCGCTGGGGAAGGAAGAGCTCCTCTTCACGTTTTGCGAGGGCGACTACGGGTACTCTTTCGGAAAGACCGAACTCAGCCAACGCTTCGCTGGCAACGCCGAGCTGTCCCTTGCCGCCGTCAACGATGACGAGGTCGGGCAGTAGTTTCCAGTGGTCAGCACCGGTGGATCTTTTGCCGGGCCTGTCGGGGTCGTCTTCGACGGCGCGGCGGAAGCGGCGGCGCAGGACCTCGCGCATACTGGCGTAGTCGTCGGGTTCGCCATGGGCGCCTCTGCCGCGAATCTTGAAGCGTTTGTAGGCGGACTTGAGGGGCGCGCCGCGGGCGAAGACGACCATAGAGCCGACGGTGTTGGTCCCCTGCAGGGTGCTGATGTCGTAGCATTCGATACGGGTCGGGGGCACTTGGAGGGCCAGAGCCTCCTGGAGTTCAGTGAGCGCTTCGGTCTGGCGATTGGTGTCCTCGGCCCATTGGGCCTTCTGTACGCGCAGGTGCTCTGCGGCATTGTTTTTGGCGAACTCCATCAGTTTGCGCTTTTTGCCCCGTTGAGGCATGCGGATTTCGACCTTTGTGCCGCGCAGTTTAGTGAGCCATGCGGCCAGGAGGTCTTTTGTGCGGGGCGCGAACTGCACAAGGACGCGAGGGGGAACATGGGAGGCGTCGGCGTAGAAGCGCTGGATGAAGATGCCGATGAGATCGCCCAGGTTTTCGGCGCTCGTCTCGAAAACTTCGACACCTTGCAGAGCGAAGTTTTCTCTTCCGATGAGTCTGCCGCGTCGCACCATCAGTATCTGGACGACGGTGTCGCTGGATTTCGCGTCCTGGGCGATGGCGACGACGTCTTCGTCGTCATTTTGGACGCCGACAACTTTCTGCTGATGGACGATGCGCTGGGCGGCCTTGATGCGGTCGCGGTAGACGGCGGCGAGCTCGAAGTTGAAGCGGCCGGCGGCGGCGCGCATGCGGGTGTCCAACTCGCTGAGCACTTCTTCGGTGTCGCCTTCGAGGAAGTTGACGAGCTGCCCGATGCCTTCGCGGTATTCGGTGCGGCTCTGGACACCGATACAGGGAGCGCCACAGAGCTTGAGATGGTAGTAGAGGCAGGGGCTTTCGTCGTTGCCGGTGATGGAGCGGTCACAGTCGAGATAGGGGAAGACTTTGCGCATTGATTCGAGCGTGCGGCTCACAGCCCAGCTGCTGGTAAAAGGGCCGAAATAGCGAGCGCCATCGTTATGGATCTGGCGCACGCGCTCTACTTTAGGGAAGTCATCCTGCCAGTTGACCTTTATATAGGGGTACCCCTTGTCATCCTTGAGCATGACATTGTAGTGGGGCTGATAGCGCTTGATCAGGTCGTTCTCAAGGATCAGCGCTTCCATCTCGGTTGCGGTGACCCACCAGGTGATGTCGCGCACCTTGCCGACCATTTCGTCGATGCGGGGGGAGTGTTTGGCGGACCGCTGGAAGTAGCTGCGGACGCGAGGGCGCAGGACGAGCGCTTTGCCCACGTAGAGAGGCCTGGCGTGTTCGTCCCACATGAGATAACAGCCGGGCTTACTGGGGAGTTCTTCGAGTTTTCGGCGAACCTGTTGCGGAAGTCGCGTTTTCATTGTTTGGATTGTATCACGTCTCTTTGGGCGGTTCAATCGACTGGCGATTCGTGGGTGGATTTCAGGTCTGGGGCGGGAAGGGCCAGGTGAGGGATTCGTGCCAGCGGCAACATCTTTCTCCGCGAAGGGGCGCGAAGGGTCCACAAGAGGCGAACAGCCAGGGCACCCACAAGGGGTGCGCCTGCGGTGGATTGAAGTTGCAGCGCGTACGAGGGCACCCACAAGGGGTGCCCCTACCGGCGCGGGCGGTGGGGGGCGGGCACAAGGGGTGCGCCTGCGGTGGACGGACGTTGCCGCGCGTACGAGGGCACCCACAAGGGGTGCCCCTACCGGTGCGTGCGGCGGGAGGCGGGGGGCGGTTTGGCGGAATCCTTTCGATTAGGCACTTGTTGGATTGTCGGCACCAGGTCGATGAGGCACGTTTAAGAAGGGGGGGCGTGGGGGGGGGGGGGGGGCCCCCCACCCCAGCCCCGGGGGGGGGCCCCCCCCCCGCAACCAACGGTTTGTTTGTGGGTCGAAGGGAGGAAAGTGAGGGGCGCGG
>VXOE01000383.1 GCA_009840225.1 Caldilineaceae bacterium SB0662_bin_25
GCCCCTACTGGGTGTATGAGGGTTATCATGTTGGCGGCGTGGGGGGGGACGGGCACCCACAAGGGGTGCCCCTACAGGGATGAAGGTCGGCACCAATCGGGATGTGGGGGTCGATTTGGCTGGCTTTACTCATTGTGGATTTCGTAGTAGGTTTCGGGCACGAGGGTTGACTCCAGGATTCGGGGCAGAAATGTAGAAATTAGAGGAGAGACAGGATGAAGGCTGCGATCATGTATGAGGCGCATGCGCCGGTGGCGGTGAAGGAGGTTGAGCTGGAGGAGCCGGCGTTTGGGGAGGTATTGTTGGATATCGTGGGGGCGGGGGTTTGCCACAGCGACTACCATTACGTAACGGACCACCGGACGCCGCGGCGGCTGCCGTGGCTGCTGGGCCATGAGGGGGCCGGCGTTGTGCGGGCGGTGGGTGAAGGTGTGCGCGACTTTGCGCCGGGGGACAAGATTATCCTTTCTCTGGATGCGATGTGCGGGAGCTGCCGGAACTGCACGAATGGGCGGCCGGCGCTGTGTGAGACGCACAGGATGGAGGAAATGAGCCGGTACAAGCAGGATGGCGAGCCGATCTATCATGTTCGCCCGACTTTTGTGGAGCAGACGCTGGCGCTGGCGGACGCGTGCGTGAAGGTGCCGGATGATACGCAGTTGGAGCAGGCGTGTTTGATCAGCTGCGGGGTGATCACGGGGATCGGCGCGGTGGTGAACCGGGCGCAGGTGGAGACCGGCGCGTCAATGGCGGTGTTTGGCTGCGGGGGCGTAGGGCTGAACGTGATCCAGGGCGGTGTGCTGGCCGCGGCGGGGAAGATTATTGCGGTGGATACGGTGGACTACAAGCTGGAGCTGGCGGAGCAGATGGGGGCGACGCATTTCGTGAACAGCGCGAAGGAGGACCCTGTAAAGCGGATCATCGAGATCACGGGCGGGGGCGCGGACTATGCGTTTGAGGTGGTGGGTTTTCCGGCTATCGTGAGGCAGGCGATTGATTCAGTGCGGATGACGGGCACGGCGGTGGTGGTAGGCGTACAGCCGACGGGGCAGGATGTTTCGGTGGACGGCTGGCATCTGCTGGAGGACAGGACGTTGATGGGGGCCTTTCACGGGGCGGCGCGGCCGCGGGTTGATTTTTTGTGGATTCTGGACTTGTACAAGCAGGGCAAGATCAAGCTGGATGAACTGATCTCGCGTTACAGGCCGCTGGATGAGATAAATGAGGCGTTTGCGGACATGAAGGCGGGCAAGGTGGCGAGGTCGGTGCTTGTGTTTGAATGAGCTGGCACCTGCCGCGTCTTTTGAGAGTGTGAAGGCTGTCTGAACCGTTTACGAGCTCTTGCGCGGATGATTCAATCGTCCGTGCATGAGCGTTATCCCCGTTTTGCCACCCCTCGGTGAGTTCATCCCGGTACACGGGTACAGCAACAGTACAAAAGAAATTTGCCGATCTTCAGAGTTGCCGGGCAGGCACAAGGCCTGCCCCTACCGTATGTCCGGGGGTTACCCTGTTGCCGATGCGGGCCGGGGGACCGGGCACCCACAAGGGGCGCCCCTACCGTATGTCCGAGGGTTACCCCGTTGCCGATGCGGGCCGGGGCGACCGGGCACCCACAAGGGGCGCCCCTACCGTAGCGTGCGCCAGGGGCGCCGTGCAATCATAATGCCTGACCCGACCGGTACGAGCGAATGGTGTGCCGGGCAGTCAGACCGAGTTGGCGATTGGGGCATCAGTACAATTTGGGGGAAAGAGGCGCCCCCTTGCTGACTGAATGGAGTGTAGGTGCCATAGTTACACGCATCACAGGGCAAGGGGGCATGATGCTCCATCCAGTACGTCCTTTGAACGTGTAACTATGGCATATCTATTATGACACATTTTTTCAGAAAAAGAAAACGGGGATTCCACCGAAATGCATTCAATGGATTTGGCGGACCGCATAGTGACAAGGGTTGTTCTTGACATGGGTCAGCAAGGTCGCTGTCAGTTCGAAAACCACCGGGGTTCGTGCCTTATGGGAGGCAAAGGAAGTATGGTCTGCGGTGGCAAGGCATGTGGGAGAAAGAGGGCTCAGACAAGGTAGTCGAGACAGCAACGGGGATGGCAGGTCGGGTCACCGATTCATCCAAAGCGGCAAAGGGAGCCCCCTTGCAGTCCTGTTGGAGAGCAGCTGCCATAGGTGCACATCAAACAGGGCAAGGGGGCCAGGAGCTACATTCAGTTGTCTTGAGTGATGGGCAACGATGGCATTTCAACTATAACACAACGGTTGGGGATTGCAAACACTTTGAGACTGCAGTCATTTTGGGGGCTGGAATCATTTGCGCTGGGGAGAAGTGTTATCTGGGAGAGGAAGAAATCAAGAATCCAGCCGGCCGACCGCTAAGTGTCGTTGCTTCTGGCCATTCTGTAGCCGACGCGTGGTTCGGTAAAGATGTAGGAGGGATTGGATGCGTCGTCGCCCAGTTTTTGGCGGAGAGTTTTGACTGCGGTTCGAAGTGGCCGCAGGTCGAGAGCGCCTTCCAAGCCCCAAACTTGCTGCATGAGATGGTCGTAGGTCAGGGTTCTGCCGGCGCTGGCTGAGAGGTGGGCGAGCAGCCGGTATTCCAGAGGATTCAAGCGGACGGGACGGCCGGCGAGGGTAACGGCGTGTTCGGCGTAGTCGATAGCGAGATTTTTGAACTGGTAGGGGGTCGAGGGAGGGAAGACTTCCTGGTTGCGCAGGGCGGCCCGAATCCTGGCCAGGAGTTCAGTTTGGGAGAAGGGCTTGACGACATAGTCGGCGGCGCCCAAGTCAAAGGCTCTGGCGACTATGTCTTCCTGGCTGTAGGCGGAGAGGAAAACGACGGGCACGTTTGCGATGTTGAGAATCTCGTTCATCAGATCGATGCCACTGCTTCCGGGCAGCATGAGGTCGAGCAGGATCAGGTGCGGTTTTCTTTCCTTGACGAAGTGCAGGGTTTCGCCGGGGTCGGCGGTTACAACGGGATCGAAGCCGGCTTTTGACAGTATATCGCGGACGTATCTGAGGGAAACGGGATCGTCATCTACAACGAGGATACGAATGCGGTCGCGTCGAGAGTGGGGCCGGGTAACTGCCGGGGCATCCGAGGATGGAGCGCTGTAGGCGCCTTCTTCTACAGCGGCAGGGAGAGTGAACGTAAACAGGGCTCCCGTTCCAGGCCCGTTGCTTTCAGCCCAGATGCGACCTCCATGGGCCTCAGTGATTCCTTTGCAGATGGCAAGCCCGAGGCCCGGCCCGCGTTCGCCCGGCGGGCCTTTTTTGAAGAGGCGCGGCAGCAGGCCGGCGGCCAAGCCAGCGCCCTCATCGGCAACGGCTACGGCGACATGGACACCTTTGCGGACAGCGCTGATGCGAATGGCGGAGGCATCGGGCGAGTTTTCGGCTGCGTTTGCAAGAAGGTTATCGAGGACCTGGGCGATCCGGCGCCGATCGGCCATGACCCTGGGGAGGCCGGGCTCCAATTTGATGTGAAGTTTATGGTTGCTGCCTCCACTGAGAAAGGTGCTTCTGGCGTTTTCGACCAGTTCGGTAAGAGGGACTGGTTCAGGGGAGATCGAAAGCGTACCTGCGTCAATGTGGGCCACATCGAGGAGGTCGTTGATGAGACCGCTCATGTGGTCGGCCTGCCGGTCGATGATGCGGAAGAATTGCAGCATTTCGGTCGAGCCGAAAGAAGTGGGAGCGGTCAGTACAGTTGCTGCCGAGCCTTTGATGGAGGACAGGGGGACGCGAAGTTCATGGCTCATCATGGCCGAGAACTCGGACTTGAGCTGATCTAATTCTTCAAGCGCGGCCAGGTCCTGCACGGTCACGACCAAGGAGTCTGGCTCCTCATTCTGCTCGAGGTGGATGGGTGTGGCGTTGACGAGAATTCGGACGGCGTTGCCATTGGGGCCACTGATTTCGATTTCCTCGGCGCGGACGGTCTCGCTGGCTTTCAAGGCCTGGGCGACGGGATACTCCTGAAAGGGGATCTCACGTCCGTCGGCCCGCCTGATGGTCACCAGACCCAGGAGCGTTTCGAAGCTAGTATCGGGCGGCTGCAGGTCCTTGACAATTCTTGCGGCTTCGCGGTTGTAAGAGACCAGCCCGCCTGACTGGGCATCGAGTACTACAACGCCGAAGGGCGAAGTGTCGATCAGCGTTTCCAGCCGGGCCCTGGCCATCTGTTCGTTCTGGAAACGTTTGGCGTTGGCGATGGCCAGGGCAGCCTGGGAGGCAAACACTACCAAAGTCTCTTCGTCATCGGAGGTAAAGTACTCGGTTCCATTCTCCTTGTCTGAGAGGAAAAAGTGACCCACGATATCGCCCAGGTTGTGTATTGGAGCGGCAAGAAAGGGGAAGGGCGTGTTAATGGGCATAGACGGCTGGTATTCGGGGAGACCGAGCGTTTTCATGTGCCCGAGAAAGTCGTTCAGGCGCAGCGGCTGCGGAATGCCGCGAAGATAACTGTAGATCCCCATTCCTTCTTGCCAGTCCCACAGTTTCCGGGTCACGTCCGGTGTCAGGCCGGAGGTAAGAAAGGTTGGTCGTTCTCCGAGGTCATTGTGGAGAGTGAAGACGCCGTACCTGGCGTTGGTCAGTATACGTGCACTGTCGAGGACTTCCTGCAGAACGCTCTCGAAGTCCAGGCTGTCGTTGATGCGACGGCTGGCTTCGCTCAAACGAGCAAGGCGGTCGCGTAGTGTTTCGACTTCCCGCTGCAGCTTTATGACCTGAGTCATTTGTACTCTCCGTGGTCGTGGGGGATTTGGGCAACTGAGAAGGTCCCTATTTTGGGTAGGGGGACTTTGGGTTGCGTCGAACCCGATTCATTTGGCACCACTTCAGGTCCAAGGCTCTCATTTCACAAGATTTCACCAAAAAGGCGTCTTGTGTTCACCGTTTGCTCACTCACGTGGTGTATTTTAGTTGAAATCACGTTTTTGTAAAGGGAGCGTAGAGCGGAATTGCGTTGCAGGGAGTGAGTTCGGGAGGAGAGAGGGTTGGTCGGTCCAGTGCGGCGGCCTTGGAGGCAAGAGTGTACCTGGATGGGGAGTCGAGGCCATAGTTACACGCATCACAGGGGCAAGAGGGCTGGGCCCGTTCCCGACCGGGCTGCAGTCCTCGGGCAAGTACACGCACCGCCAAGGCCGCCGCGTTGGACCGAGCAGCTCGGTGAGGCAGGAATCTGAAGGAATGGAACCCCGGGTTCCAGGGAGTTTCCACGAGCCGGACTTGCAGTTTGGCCTGGTGAGTGAAATTGCGAAAGGGTACTCACTTTCTAAAGGTCGACACCGAATCGAAGACTGGTACAACCTTGCATTTTGGGGAAGCGTCGCGTAGGCGACATGTCTTTGCGGCAGGTCGTAATCATTTGTTTCCCTGCCAAAATCGATGGTGGAGATGTTCGAATTCGACTTGCGCGGTTGGATTTCGAGCGATGGCCAGGTTGAACCGGTTTCGGGCACTTTCGCATGCACCGTGACTGAAGTGGATACCATTACTGTCGAATCACCGACGTTCCTGTCGTAGAGCCGCCATCCTCTGGCAGGCCAGGACGACAGTTCCAGAACGATCAGTCAGCAGCATAGAACGAGCGACGTTGTGCAAGGCAGCGCCCGTGTGCGGTTGTCTCGCGGCGTACTGGCGCCAGTTTGGCGGCAGCGTTGACCCGTACCCCAGGTCCACTGGCCCTCGGCTGACTTGAGCCGGGGCGTGAGAATGCGGGCCTTGGCGGACCTCCGCAGTTGTATTCTGAGTCCTCTTGTCTGACTGGATATTCAGAGCAATGGAGTAACCCGCATTTTGGGGTTGTATTGGCCCGGCGGGGAAACTCGCCGGCGGATGCCGCGCCCGTTTATCGGGGGGGACACTGGGCACGCACAAGGGGTGCCCCTACGGGGGTGTTGGGGG
>VXOE01000341.1 GCA_009840225.1 Caldilineaceae bacterium SB0662_bin_25
CAGGTTGTCTCGTATGAGCGTTGGACGAGAGTTTACGAGCGTTTGCGAGAGTTTACCAGTGTTTGCAAGCGTTTTCGTGTTGTCTGAACTGCAATTCTTGTGATTTATGTGATGGTCTGCAGTTAGGGCTTCGCCGGCGCTGGCGGGCCCGTTCAACTGTTTGCGTGCATTGTACGAGAGTTGTACGAACTCTGACATGGTGGGACGAAATGGTCGGGTCAAGTCGGGTCAAGTCGGGTTATGTCGGCAAAAGTCGGGTGAAGTCGGGCGAAAAAATTTTCCCCGGCCTTTTTTTGCCGTTACGGTTTTGCATCAGTTTTTTCGTTTCCGGAGGCGACTCCCGGTACTGGCAGCTCCACCCAGACTATCTCACAGACGCCGGATACACGCCGGTCGGCTGACGGATGGGTCAGGGTGTCCTGTCTGGACGCTAAAGGTCGGGCTAAGTCGGGTCAGAGCGGGCAGTTTTCCTCTTCCTGGACCTATGCGCTTGACTTCGCGCACGCTTCCCCGGTGTCTCTGTTGGGTACCGGGCAGACTTCAGTCTAGGAAGGGCCTCCCTCGCCTTCAGCATTCCTGCCAACGGGAGACATGGCTTGAAAATGATGAAACGCCCTCATTAGTGCCTTGTCACATGCCAGAACATTGCCATTATATCACTGTTCCTGATGCAATTGCCCTGCCAATTTGAGGAATCCATGGCATTTGGTGAACTTTCACAGATGCGCCGCAGGTCGGAAGCGGCAAGACAGCGATGAGGCGCCCAGGCCCAATGCGCATATTGCATTGCTGTGATAGTAGTGCGATTTCAGTCCGGCCTTTCCTAACAAGATTGAGGATTACCACCCAGTTTGCAGGCCAGTCGTATATGGTTTTCGACGTGCCGGCTTGGGACTCTGAACGAGAACCGGCCGGTGCTTACTCTACGGCATAGTGTTTGAGCGCGACCGGATCCAGGTCCAGACCCAGTCCATGTTTTTCCGGATCGGGGGACCAAGAGCCGTTTTGCGGCTCATCGAAGGAGGTGTAGAAGATACGGTCGGCTGCTTCCACGGTGCCCAGATATTCGACGACTTTCAGATTTGGCGTTGCACAGGCCATGTGAAGATGAACCAGTTGGTAGGCATGGGGCGCAACAGGCAGATTGAAAGCGTGTGCCAGGTGGGCGACCTTCATCCATTCGGTAATTCCGCCAACCCGGCCCACGTCAGGCTGCACGATGTCGGCGCCGCCGCGAGCGATGAGGTCTTTGAAGCCATACTTGGTATATTCGTGCTCGCCGGTTGCTACGGGAATGTCGATGGCCCTGGCCACTGCAGCCAGTCCCTCGATATCGTCTGCTAATACCGGCTCTTCAAACCAGCCCACGTTGTACTGCTCGAAGGTTCGCGCCATGCGAATGGCCTGCTTGGCGTAATAGCCGTTATTGGCGTCGATGTAGATCTGCACATCAGGGCCAACTGCCTCTCGCACCGCAGCCAGGCGGGCAACGTCTTCCTGCTCGCTCTGGCCGAAGTCCTTTCCGACCTTCATTTTCACGGCCTTCATGCCGCGTTCCACGTAACTGCACTGCTCAGCCACCAGTTCATCTCGACTGAAGTGGGTCCAGCCGCCGCTACCGTAGACCGGTACCGACTCCGTGTAGGGTCCGAGCAGCTGATAGAGAGGGGTTTGGTAGTACTTTGCCTTCAGGTCCCAGAGGGCGATATCCACGGCGGAAAGGGCGCTGAATGCCAGCCCTTTGCGACCGACGCCCCGAATCGCCCAGAACATGTCGTCCCACAGCTTCTCGATATGCAGGGCATTCTGACCGATCAGAATGGGCTTGAGTGTACGTTCGATCACCTCACGCGCGGCAGTGACTCCTCCTCCCAACCCTAACCCGACCAGGCCCTGATCGGAGTGAACATGAACAAAACACTGGCTGCGCCCCTTTGTAACGTGGCGTATGGTCGCGTCTTGAAATCCCGGCAAATGGGGGAGGGACAGGACGGTTGTCCTGACGTCCTGGATAATCATTGAAAGCCTCCTGCAAGGTTGTTTGGCGATCAAGTTGGCAGTTGGTATTATCCCACAGATTCAGCAAAAGAATGTTGCTGTAGGAACCAGATAGGGCGCTTCAAGTAAAATAAAAGTTGAGATTGCACAGTCCGTTGTGCTTCAGGCTCAATCCGTTCATGCGGTTCATGAACGTTGTCTCCCACTTGTATTTTTAGGCCGCGGTCAGATAGTAAATGGGTAAAAGGACCCGCTAACAGAAACTGCATATGGAAAAGATAGAATTGGGATCGATCGTACAGGTAGGCATCGTTGTGCGAGATGCCCGCGCCGCTGCCAAGGCATGGACTGAGCGCTTCGCGATGGAACCGGCGGAAGTCGTGGATTGGCCGCCTGAGGGCAGCGATCTGGATGCGCAATCAACGTTTCGCGGCAGGCCGGGAAACTTTCGCATGAGACTGGCCTTCATTGAGGCCGGTACCGTGCAGATCGAATTTATCGAGCCTCTGGAGGGAGACAACATCTACTCCGAGTTCCTGGAGGAGAAGGGCGAGGGCCTGCACCACTTGCTCTTCCGAGTGCCCGATCCCGAGGGCGTTGCACGGGAGTTGGAGGTGGACATTCTCCAGAGCGGCGGGTCGACACTGGACCCTGGCGCAGTGTGGGCTTACCTGGATACCCAGGAGCTCTTGGGATCGATCGTCGAACTGAAGACGAAAACTTAAGGACAGCATTACAATTCCATTTGACCGATAAATCAGGTACTGATAAAATTCTTTGAGTATGTCCGCGCCAGAAAAGGTATCCCCGGCCTACCGAGACCTCTGATCGGTGTCTTATGCAGTCCTGTGACGAAACAACGAGGAGGGGCACAGGGCGAACAATTCCCATCAAGAGAACGTTAAGACCATGCGAGTTGGTATAGACGCCCGGTTGAGTTACCATCAGCCGGCAGGAATCAGTCGCTATACGAAGCATCTCATAGAAGAGCTTGCGCAACAGGACAGGGAATCGACGTACACGGTTTTCCAGCACCGCAAACAGCGAGAGCCACTGTCAAAGGCGCCAAACTTTCGTCGGCGCACGTTGTTCACGCCTGTTCATTCACGCGTTGAACAGGCGATGCTGGCGGCCGAACTGTCATTTCATTCTCTGGACCTTCTTCACAGCACAGATTTCATCCCTCCTCTGAACAGCAGCATCCCTTCGGTCATCACCGTTCACGACCTCGCCTTCCTGCGCTGGCCCCATTTTCTGACTGAAACTCACGCTGCCTATTACAGTCAGATCGACAGGGCTGTACTCCATGCCAGGCACATCATCGTGCCCAGCGAAAGTACGAAGAGGGATGTAATTGGGCAACTCGGCGCCTCACCCAAGAAGATAAGCGTCATATACGAGGCGGCAGCGCCCCATTACTGCCCCCTGTCGCAAGAGCGATGCCGGGCGGCCATGCAGGCCAAATACGGGATCCCTGAAAAGTATATCTTTTTTGTCAGCACGATCGAACCTCGCAAGAATATCGAAGGGCTGCTGGAGGCCTTTTACCACCTTCGAAAGTATTACTACGTCGAGGACACAGGCCTCGTTCTGGCCGGGAAGCCCGGCTGGCTGTATGAGGAGATTTACCGAAAAGTCGAACAGCTGGAGCTTGGTCAATGCACATTTTTCGTAGGCCGAGTGCCTGACAAAGATCTGCATCAGCTGTTTGTCGGGGCACGTTGTCATGTACACCCGGCACTTTATGAAGGGTTCGGGCTGTCGCCGCTGGAGGCAATGGCCTGCGGAACGCCTACGATTGTGAGCAACACGAGCAGCATGCCGGAAGTTGTCGGTGACGCGGGTCTGATCGTCGACCCCGCCAACCGGGAAGAGATAGCCGTCGCCATGCACAGACTCCTGACCGAGGAGGCGTTGCACCAGGAGCTCAGCCAGAAAGGCTTGCAGCGCGCCTCCGTATTCAGCTGGAGCCGTGCAGCCTCGGAAACCCTTGACGTCTATAGGATGGTTTGCGACAGAAATGCGGTTCCGGCCGCGCCTGCACAGCACTCCTCTGTCTGACGTCCGGTGATGAAGATCCTCTTCCTTACGCCTCAGTCCCCCTACCCGCCGCGGCAGGGAGCAGCTCTTCGCAACTACCATCTTCTGCACCACTGCGCCTCAAAGCATGAGGTTCATCTGCTGACCTGTCTCTCGCCCAAAAGTCAGAAATGGCCCGAACCAGGTCTCTTGAAGATCTGTTCCCGGGTGGAAGGTTTTCGTCAGCCTGGGCGCCCTGTGCACAGCCGCATTGTCGATTCGTTCGTGGCGTCCAGTCCGGATATGGCCTTGCGCCTGGAACACGATGGGTTTCGCGATGTCCTGCAACGAATGCTGGACGAAGAAAGCTATGATCTGGTCCAGGTAGAGGGGTTGGAGATGGCGCCGTACGGATTCCAGGTCTTGGGCGCTTCCGGACACAGGCCCAAGGTTGTATTCGACGCTCACAACGTGGAGTTTCTGTTACAGAGGCGAGCCGCTCAGATGGACGCCCGAAGCCTGAAGCGCTGGCACGCTGCGGGCTACAGCATTCTGCAGTGGCGGAAACTGTATCACTATGAAAGGGCCTTCTGCCGGGCCGTAGACGGAATCGTATCCGTCAGTGAACCCGACCGGCGGGCGCTGTCCTCGTTAGCACCGGAGAGCCCAGTCGTCACGGTGCCCAATGGCATCGACATTTCCAGCTACGAGACTGAACCTTTGCCAGCAACCGGCCCGCCGCTGCTGGTGTTCACGGGGAAGATGGACTATCGCCCCAATGTGGATGCCATGCTCTGGTTCGGGCTGAAGGTGCTTCCCCGCATCCGGCGCCAGTTGGATGTGAAGTTGCAGATCGTGGGCATGGATCCCCACCCCAGGCTTAACAGATTGCGGGCGGACACGGACGTAGAGTTGACGGGGGCTGTCGACGATGTCGTTCCTTATATTAGGGGAGCATCCGTTTACCTGACGCCGATGCGTGTCGGCGGGGGCACGCGCTTTAAGATTCTGGAGGCGCTGGCCTGCGCAAAGCCGGTGGTCAGCACTTCACTTGGCGTAGAAGGGATCCCGCTTCGTGACGGCGAACACCTCCTGATCGCCGACGACGCCAGTTCCTTTGCCGACGCAGTTCTGTCATTGCTTCGCGACCAAGACGCCGGCGGCGAGCATAGTCGCGCGCTCGGAAGAGCCGGTCGTTCTTTAGTCGAGGAACAGTTTACATGGGACAGGATCCTGCCCCAATTGGATGCCTTCCACGCGCAATTGACGTAGGGGCAGCAAGTGCTGGCTTCTTTGCGGACCGCGGTAAGTCCACGCTCCATTTTCCTCCTTCTGAACACCTGTCAATCCTCTTCGCTGAGATTCTGATCTTCGCTCAGGGATAGTTCCCTCCTCCCGGCCGATTGTCGACAGAGCAGTTCAGGGGCCGAGTTGCCTCTCCTGATTGCAGAAACAGTCTGCCGTCGGAACCGGATTCGTAGCTGCAAAGCCATGTTTTGTGTGTGTACTGTGTGCGGTCTGTCTGGGGGGAATGTACCGCCACTATTTCTGAAGGGGGCACGCGCCGGTCATAGCGGTGAATGTTGGGCATATATGGGCGTTGCCTCGCCTGTCTTGCTTGCGCTGGCACATACTTGGAATCTGCCACGACGCGGGGTAGGAGGGGTGCATCCCAGATTTGGGGTGGGAACTGTCTGGCGGGGAATCGGCGCCAGCGGTGGCTGGCGTTGTTTACCGGTTTTTGGGAGAGTGCGAGGGCAAGCGCCAGGCCGACACCTACGGGAATTTGATGGGACTGGCGGGACGCGGTCTGGCTGGACACCTTCGATTAGGCACCTGTTACAGATTTCGGCACTCGGTCGACGACGGATGTTGTTG
>VXOE01000392.1 GCA_009840225.1 Caldilineaceae bacterium SB0662_bin_25
ATGCCGGGCAGGTGATGAGCGCGGCGGCGGGTGCGCTGGAGGTGGAGTTGGAGAAGGTCGGGCATTACCGGCTTGGGGAGGGGTTGCGGAAGCCGGGTGCGGGTGATATCAGGCGGGCGGGGCGACTGCTTTCGGTCAGCGTTTTCGTGGGGATTGCGGTCGGGGTGGCAGCGGCCCTCTTTTTTCCGGGACGGAATAAGGCGGGTAGGGAGGCAGAGGGGTAGAGCGGGAAAGGGCGTTAAGAGGAGGTGCAGGGTGGTTGAGGAGAGTGTTCCCAACATGAGGCACTATGGGCGGCAGCTGTTTATCTGCAATCACGGTGACTGTGCGCCTGCGGAAGAGGCGGAGCGACTGCACCGGCTGGCACTGGCGCGGAACCGGCAGCAGGGGCTGAACAAGCTGCGCAATCCGCATCGAATCAAGTGCACGCTGGCGGACTGCCTGGGGGTGTGCCAGGGCGGTCCGATCGCGGTGGTTTATCCGGACGGGACCTGGTATCACGGGGTTGACGAGGCGGGGCTGGAGCGCATTTACCGGGAGCATCTGATCGGGGGAAAGCCGGTTGAGGCGTTGATCTTTCACCGTCACTTTCCAGAGGGAGAGGAGCCGGCCTATGCGCCGGATGTGCGAGGGGATGAAGCTCTGGATCCGGTGGCGTGGGGGCCGCTGAGGGAGGAGGCGGAGCCGGAGACGGACCGTGAGGCGGTTGAACGCGAGGAGGAAGCTGCGGCGCAGCAGCGGCGGATGGCGGCGCGGCGCGCCCGCAAGAAGAAGGGTCTTGTGATCGTCAATACGGGGGAGGGGAAGGGCAAGACGACGGCGGCGCTGGGTATTCTGACGCGGGCGTGGGGGCGGAGGATGAAGGTGGGCGTGGTGCAGTTTCTGAAGCATGAGAATGCCAGGTTTGGGGAGATCCGGGCGGCTGAGCGGATGGGGGAGATAGACTGGATCAGCAGCGGGGACGGCTGGACGTGGACGAGCAGCGACATGGACGAGACGGCGGCGCGGGCGCGGCATACGTGGACGGTGTGCCAGGAGCGGATTGTGAACGGCGGGTACGACGTTCTGATCCTGGACGAGTTTACGTATTTGCTGCATTACGGCTGGCTGGACGGGAACGAGGTGCTGGCGTGGCTGGAGGCGAACAAGCCGCCGATGATGCACCTGGTGATCACGGGACGGTACGCGCCGCGTAATCTGGTTGACTTTGCGGACCTGGTGACGGAGATGCGGCCGATAAAGCATCCATTTGCGGAGCAGGGGATACGGGCGCAGGCGGGAATCGAATTCTAGGGGCCAGGGGTTAGGGGTCAGGGACCAGGGGATAGGGGTGATGGCTGAGATTCGCAGGCGGAATATGGTGGAGCGGATTGACGGGCGGATGGTCAATTCGGGGCAGTTGCGGGGGATGCTGTTTGTGTGCGCGACGGGTTGCTGCTGCGGGCGAACGGAGCGGGGCTTTGCGGAGGTGGACGAGGGGCTGTACCACGCTGAGTGGGAGCGGCGGAGGCTGCGGAACCGGGTGCATCTGAATCAGGGCGGATGCCTGGGACCGTGTGTGCTGGCGAACGTGGTGATGGTGGTGGTGGATGGGCGCCCGGTGTGGTTTCACTCGGTAAACGACAGGGCGATTGTGGGCGCGATATTCGACTATATCGAGAGTCTGCTGGAGGAGGTCGGGACGCCGCCGCCGGCGCTGCTGCAGCCGCACGTGTTCAACGGTTTTGCGTGGGATGGGGAGAAGGACGCGGGGGCTGAGACGGCGCTGCAGGCTGTGGTGGAGACGAGCGGAGAGGGTGTGCTGTTTCTCAGCCAGTCGGACACGGACCTGCTGGCGCTGGAGCGGGCGCGGGCGTTGCTGCCGGAGGGCTTTGCGGGGCTGGAGGCGGCGCACGTGGGGCGGCTGGCGGATGAGGGGGCTGTGGACGCGTTGCTGCAGCGGGTGCTGCCGGGGGCGCAGGTGGTGGTGGCGCGGCTGCACTCCGGAAGGGCATTTGAATACGGGCTTGGACTGCTGCAGGCGTGGGCGGAGCGGACGGACGGTTTCCTGATCTGCCTGCCGGCGGTGGAGGCGTTCGATTACGACCTGATGGCGCGTTCCAATGTGGGCGTGCCGCTGGCGCAGGCGATCAGCGCGTATTTCCAGTGCGGCGGTCCACAGAATCTGGCCAACGGGCTGAGGTGTCTGAGCGATCATCTGCTGGTCAGTGGGTGGGGATTCGACCAGCCGGTGGAGCTGCCGCTGCACGGGATTTATGAACCGAACACGGCAGGCTGGGCAGCGAAGGGAGGCGCGGGAGTCGGTGCTGAAACGGGCAATCTGAACGGCAGGTTGGAAGGCGCCGAACCGGTCTCAGGCGGGCAGGTGGAAAAGGGGAAGGCAGGAACATGGTATGCAGGCGCTCGAGCCGACAGCCGGGACGGCATCAGTGAGAGGGAAAGTGCCGACGGCGGGACCGGCACGGCCAAGGCAAGCGTCGGCATCCTGTTTTACCGGGCCCACCTTTTGAGCGGGAATACTGAGTTTGTGGACGCGCTGGCGGCGGAGTTTCGAGGGCGGGGCATGGATGTGCGGGCGGTGTATACGCAGTCGCTGAAGGAGTGCGACAGTGCGGGGCGACCGCTGGCGCTGGGCGTGTTGGAAGAGGCGGGGCCTGTTGACGCGATCGTGAGTACGCTGAGCTTTGCGTTGGGGGACGGCGGCGAGGTATTTGGAGAACTGGACGTGCCGGTCTTCCAGGCGATCTACTGCAGCAATGACCGGGCGGCGTGGGAGCGGAACGGGCGGGGACTGGGATCGCTGGATACGGCGATGAACGTGGCGATTCCGGAGTTTGACGGCCGCATCGTGGGGACGCCGGTGTCGTTCAAGGAGGATCTGGGCGAGGGTGGGACGCGCTACGTTCCGGACGGCGAGCGGATCGGCCGGCTGGCGGGGATTGTCGAGAAGCATACGGCTCTGCGGCGAAAGGGCAATGCTGATAAACGGATTGCGATTGTGTTGACAAACAGTTCGGCGAAGGCGGCGCGGGTGGGGAATGCGGTGGGGTTGGACGCGCCGGCGTCGCTGATGAAGCTGTTCGAACGGATGCAGGAGGCAGGGTACCGGATTGGTCCGTTGCCGCAGTCCGGTGATGAACTGCTGTTCGAGCTGATCGGGCGCTGCTCCTACGACGTTACGTGGCTGGAGGCGGAGCAGCTGGCGGCGGCGCACAGGCTGCCGACTGAGCAGTATGCGGGGTGGTTAGAAGAGGCGCCCGTGGCCAGCCGGTTGGAGATGGAGAAGCAGTGGGGTGAGGCGCCGGGCGGCGCGTACGTCCATGAGGGCGGGTTTGCGCTTGCGGGGCTGGAGTTGGGCAATGTATTTGTGGCGCTGCAGCCGCCGCGGGGGTACGACATGGACCCGGACCAGATCTATCACCGGCCGGACTTGCCGCCGCCGCACAATTACCTGGCGCTGTACCGCTGGCTGCGGAACGTGTGGCAGGCGGACGCGGTGGTCCACATGGGCAAGCATGGGACGCTGGAGTGGCTGCCGGGCAAAAGCGTGGGACTGAGCGAGGCGTGCTTTCCGGACCTGATTCTGGAGGACCTGCCACTGGTCTATCCTTTCATCATCAATGATCCGGGGGAAGGGAGCCAGGCCAAGCGGCGAGCGCACGCGACGATCGTGGACCATATGACGCCGCCGATGACGAGCGCGGGCGCGTACGGGTCGCTGGCGGAGCTGGCGCAGCTGGCGGACGAGTATTACGCGGCCGAGCAGCTCGATCCGGCGAAGCTACCGATTTTGCAGAGGCAGATCTGGGAGATCGTCGAACGGGACCGGCTGGACGATGATTTGAAGTACATTTTGCGGGCGGACCACGGCGACCACACGCACGACTGGGACGGGTCGTATCTGGATGACGGGACGCCGACGGCGCTGGGGGAGATGCAGGGGGCGCAGGTGGCGCATCTGCTGGAGGATATCGAGGGGTATCTGTGTGAGTTGACGGGTGCGCAGATCCGGGACGGGCTGCATATTCTGGGGACCGTGCCGGAGGGTGAGCAGCTGGTGGAGACGATGTATCACCTTGTCAAGCTGCCGAACGCGGAGGTTCCGTCGCTGCCTGAGGCGGCGGCGCGTGTTGCGGGGGAGGCGTGGCTGGGGCTGCAGGAGAGACTGGGCGAGCGGAGGGGGGACGTCGACTGCGAAGTCAGGACGAACGCCGATCTGGTTGAGCGGATCGAGGCGGAGTGCAAGCGGGCGCTGGCCAGTTTGGCGGGGTCAGGATGGCAGGTAGAGCGAGTGCCAGACATTGCGGCGGAGTCGGCGGGGCGTCTTGGCTCGCTGGGTTCCCGGAACGGTTCGTTGATGACGGCGGACGGGAAGGCGGCGCTTGCAGAGATGGGGGAAGTGCTCAGGTATGCCGCCGAGTCAGTCGTGCCGAGGTTGTTGGAGGGCGGGGAGGCTGAAACTGACAATATCATACATGCTTTGGATGGCGGATTCATCCCGCCCGGGCCGAGCGGGTCGCCGACGCGGGGGATGGCGCACGTGCTGCCGACGGGGCGTAATTTCTTTGCGGTCGATCCACGGGCACTGCCGACGAAGGCGTCGTGGCAGGTAGGGCAGGGACTGGCAGAGACGCTGATCAGCCGGTATCAGAGGGAGGAGGGACGGTTTCCGTTGAGCGTGGGGATCAGCATTTGGGGTACGAGCGCGATGCGGACGGCGGGTGACGACATTGCGCAGGTGCTGGCGTTATTGGGCGTGCGGCCGGTGTGGCAGCAGGAGAACCGGCGGGTGACTGGTGTGGAGTTGATCCCGCTGGAGGAGCTGGGGCGGCCGCGAGTGGATGTTGTGTGCCGGATCAGCGGGTTCTTCCGGGATGCGTTTCCGCATCTGATCACGCTGATAGACAGTGCGGTGCAGATGGCGATCGACGCGGATGAGGCGCCGGAGATGAACTACGTGCGCAAGCATGCGCTGGCGAGTGAGAGTGCGCTGAGGCAGGCAGGGGAGGGTGACGAAGCAGGAGAAAAGGCCAGGTACCGGATCTTCGGATGCAAGCCGGGCAGCTATGGCGCCGGGATTCTACCGTTGATTGATGCCAAGAACTGGCAGAGCGATGAGGATTTCGCGCGTGCGTACCTGCTTTGGGGCGGCTACGCCTACGGGTGCGGGCAGGCGGGCGTGCCGGCGGAGGCGGAGTTCGCGCGGGCGCTGGAGACGGTGCAGGTTGCGACGAAGAACCAGGACAACCGCGAGCATGACATTTTCGACAGCGATGACTATCTGCAGTTTCACGGAGGGATGATTGCAACGGTGCGGGCGCTGACAGGGCGGAATCCGAGCCGTTATTTCGGCGACAGCAGCAACCCGGAACGAGTGCGGACTCGGGACTTGCGGGAGGAGGCGCGGCGCGTTTTTCGGAGCCGGGTGGTGAATCCGAAGTGGCTGGAGAGCATGCGGCGGCACGGGTACAAGGGGGCGCTGGAGATCGCGGCGACGGTTGATTATCTGTTCGGTTATGATGCGACTTCACAGGTGCTGGACGACTGGATGTACGAGCGTGTGACGGATGCTTTTGTGCGGGACGAGTCGATGCAGCAGTTCTTTTCGGAGAGCAATCCGTGGGCGTGGCAGGCGATCGCGGAGCGGTTGTTGGAGGCGATTGAGAGGGGGTTGTGGGAGGACCCGGATGTGGTGGATGAGGCGTTGCTTGAGGCGGCGAGGGAGTTGGGGT
>VXOE01000227.1 GCA_009840225.1 Caldilineaceae bacterium SB0662_bin_25
AAAGTTATCTCACCAGGGGACTTTTTTCAAACGCTAACTAGCATAAGGCCCTAGTAATAAACACACCTTTCCCGGCTTTCCGACCCGCCAAGGCACCCGCGAACTTCTGAATTTCTGGTCTTCCCACGTTACCCTTCCAGCGTTTGGCCTGGACGTAAATCATTTCAAGGCCCAGCCGATCTTCACTAATGGTGCCGTCAATACCTTCATCGCCCGCACGCCCAACCGCTTCACTAGCCTCCTCCTTAGACCCCCCGTACCCCATGCCGACCAATACATCCAAGACAAGACGCTCAAAAAACGAGGATGAACACCTCATGACCATTTCGAGAATTTCCTGCGCGAGGTAAGATCGGATCGTGTTGTAAGCTGCTCTAACGTCGTCCTCAGGCGTTCTGTCTGGGGGGTCCGCTTCGACCAAGGAATCGGTAGCCTTGTATTGATCTAGTAATGCCTTATCAATCGTATTTGGCTTTTGATTCAGTACTTGATGCCCGTGTTCAGTAATTCGACAAGTGCCCCACCCGACGTGTTCGGCAAGACCAGCATCTGTCAGTTCCTTTTTCGCCCATCTCGCTGTACGGGCCAGTTTGGTCTGGGCGCCGCCAGGAATAAGCTCATTTTTCTCGGCCTCTGACAAATTGAAGTGCTGGGCGAGATGAGCAACGATTTGATGAGCCTCATGATCTTTGCCATCGCCCAATAGCACCAGTATTGGCAATGTCATTGAAAATTTGCCGGGTATCGGCATTTTTGCCTCCTGGAAAGGATGTTGCTTCCGGTCTCTTCTCTTTCAAACAGCCTTGACCTTAAACACCATTTTGCGCCCTAGCTTGCGTAGCGCTTTTTGCGCCTGAGCGATAGGGGAATTGCACCCCAAGTCGACTAAATTCTGCGCAGCCACCTCGCTAATCTCCGGCCGGCTGGCAAGTTCCGCGTGGCGAATACGCTACGCCCGCATGGTTGAATAGAGCGCCAGATGGGCGGCAACCACAGTTGGCACCGCGACAAGCTCCTGACCGGTGGCCGGTTGGCTGGGTGTGGGGATCTCCCATTGTGCGTGGACATATCAGGCCAAGGCTGTGACGAGAGCGTCTTCGGCCATTGTTAGCGCTTCGGTCCGGTCTTTGCCGCCCGTGACAGCCTCTGGGACATCGGGGAAAAGGGCTATAAGACTTCCGTCTTCGTCGGGGGTGAGTTCACACGGATAGGCGTAGATCATGGTGCCATTGTCGCGCTCAACTATGTAAGCGGCAAGAAAAGATGAAAAATGACGTCACCCTTGGTAATCCAGGAGTTTGTGTTCATGCCAGTATCATGCTATTATCATGATATGGCTAATCTACAGATTAAGAACATGCCGGATACTCTTCATGAGCGACTGCGCCGCCATGCGCGTGAGAACAACAGCACAATGAGCGCGGTGGCACTAACCGCTATAGAGCGGGAGTTGGCGCGCTGGGAGTGGCGGAAGCGTTTGGCTCAACGCCCTGAAACCGATCTTGGTGTAGAAGCGGCAACGCTGCTTATGGAAGAACGCGCGCGCCGTGAAAGGGAACTGGGTGACGGGATTCGTCCTTGACGCCTCCGTCGCGGTCGAGTATCTCTTGAAAACACCCCTTGGCCTGACAGTAACTGACATGGTCGAGGGCGCCTCATTGGTTGCGCCGGAGTTAATGGACGCGGAGGTGCTGTCAGTTTTGCGCCGCGCGGTGCTGAGCGGACGCCTTTCCGAGATACGGGCGCTGATGGCCATAGAGGATTTGGCTCATTGGCCGGTAGACCGCATTTCACACCGGGCACTCGTTCGAATGGCTTGGCGGTACCACCGAAACGTCAGTGCCTATGACGCTGTCTACCTTTCGGTCGCCCGCGTCCACGGTTTCCCTTTGCTTACTGCTGACGGCCGGCTTTCGCGGGCCCCAGGTCTGGACGTGGTTGTGCTGAACATGCATAGGGGATGACCCGGAAACCAGTCATACTTGTACGTCAGTACGCCGACGGTCTCCTGTTGGACATAGAGGAAAGATGCAACTCGAACTGCCCCCTGCGCGCTAGTTCAAGAACAAGGCGCTCACTCCCGCGATGAACCGATCTCGGCCCGGTACTCTTCCACCAAGCGACTAACATCCTCAGAACTGATCTTCTGCTCACGTGTTCGTTGTTCGCCATAGCGGAGGAGTTGTTGCCACTCGTTCTCCTCCTTATAACGATATAACGCTTCGCGCAGAAGCGCGCTGCGGGAACAGCCTTCCCGCTTCACCACCTCTTCCACCCAGTCAGCCATCTCACGAGGAAGAGAAAATGTGATTGTCGTGGTTGTTCGCGGCATATACACCTCCCAGTCCTACGTTTGATCAGGATTCTGCACTTTTCATGGCCCTCTATCAACTATCTCTTGTGTCCGCGGCCCCCCCGTCCAGAAGCTCCACAATCTCATCGACGATGTCATAGGCGGCGCGGGGGCGGGCCAGTTCGCGGGCGCGGGCGGACATGTGGGCCCGTTGACTGCCATCGACCCAATTGCTGGCAGTGGCGGCGATGCCGTCGGGTGAATCGCGGTAGGCGCCGACGCCGTTCTGCACGACATACGACACGTTGCCCTCTTCCTGGCCGGGGATGAATCCGCTCAAGAGGATGGGGAGCCCGCAGATGAGCGCCTCGGCGATTGTGCCCGGTCCGGCCTTGGTGATGACGCAGTCGCTGGCGGCCATCCATTCCTGCATGTTGTCTACAAAGCCGCGCACCTGCACCGGAATCGGCCAATCTGACCGCTGTAACGACTGGCGCAGGCGCTCGTTGCGGCCGCAGATGACGACCAGTTGCGCGGCCTTCCCCGTCGCGGCCAGACGGCGTGCTACCGCGTGCGCGGTCGCCGCGACCGGGCCCATGCCCTCGCCGCCGCCGAGCAGCAGTACGGTAAACGCGGTTTCGATGAGCCCGAGCCGGGCGCGCGCCGTCTCTTGATCCGGCAAGGCACCGGCAAAGGGGGGCCGGACGGGCAGACCGAGCAAGCGGACCTGACCGGCGTGAAGGCCGTGGCGACGGGCTGTCGCGGCGGCGGGCTCGCTGGCGACAAAACAGCGTTCGGCCCGCGCGTGAAACCAGCCGTGATGGAACGATGCCAGATCGGTGACCACCGTCATGAATGGAATCGCGGCGCCCTCCTGCTCAAGAAGACGCAGGAAGATATGCTGCATGAACGGGTGTACGGAGATGATCAGATGGGGGCGGTGGGCTTGCAGAACCTTGCGCAGCTCGTTGCGGCTGATCAGATAGACCAGGCGCAGGGCGGCAGAGAACGCGCGCTCGTTTTCGAAAACAGCCCAGAGCAGCTTCCAGAACCAGAGGACGCGGGCAATGATCGGGCTGTACAGGTAGGGCATCTGATTGATGGGCCAGGGGGTGTAGTCGGTCCACAGATCGACGATCTCCACCTGAAACCGGTCGGGATAGCGGGTGGCAAAGGCGGCCTGCAGGGCCTGGGCGCTGGCACGGTGGCCGCCCCCGGTATCGCTCATCAGAATCAGAATTCGGCAGGGATTCATGTGAAGGGAAAACTATGCCCGGCCCATAGACTGGTGCACGGGGCAGGGAGTTACGTGAAACTGAGAAGGGCGCCGTTCTCCGGGGACAAGAATAGTTCGCCGGGTATGGAGATCGATTATACTGTAGACCTTATCACGGGGCCATGTCACCTGTTTTCGGGATGCTATGAAAGCCAAGCTGGCGGTTCTCATTTCGGGGAACGGATCGAATCTGCAGGCCATCATCGACGCGGTGGCGGCGGGCAGCCTGGACGCGCAGATTGCGGTCGTTGTCTCCAACCGCAAGGGGGCATACGGGCTGGAACGGGCGCAGCGGGCGCAGATCCCCGACCGCTACTTTCCGTTGAAGCCCTACCGCGACGGGCAGCGCAGCCGCGCTGAGTACGATGCCGACCTGGCGGCGCTGGTGAGCGAGTACGCGCCGGACTGGGTGGTGCTGGCCGGGTGGATGCACATACTCAGCGAGCAGTTTCTGGGCCGCTTTCCCAACCAGGTCGTGAACCTGCACCCGGCGCTGCCCGGGCGGTTCCCGGGCGCGCACGCCATCGACGACGCGCTGGCGGCCTTTGGGCGCGGCGAAATCGACCATACGGGCGTAATGGTCCATCTGGTGCCGGATGCGCGCGTGGATGAGGGTCCGGTGCTGGCGCAGGAGGCCGTTCCGATCCGTCCCGGCGATACACATGCAACGCTGGCGGAACGCATCCACGCGGTGGAGCACCGGCTGCTGGTGGAGACCCTGCGACAGCTGGTGGGATAGCGTACACAGCCAGGAGCGGGGACAGGGATGTAGAGAGAGTTAGCAAGAACTCTGTCCGGACATGCGTTGGCCGAATTCTTAAACCGGCCTGCGGAGGCTTTGATGCGACTGGGACTCAATACAGGTTATTCCGGCGGGAAGATTGCACTGCCGATGGAGCTGATACGCGAGGCAGACAGGCTCGGCTACTACGCGGTGTGGACGGCTGAGGCGTACGGCTCTGACGCGGTGTCGCCCCTGGCGTGGATCGGCGCGCAGACTGAGCGGATTCATTTGGGCACGGCGATCCTGCAGATGGCGGCGCGCTCGCCGGCGATGACGGCGATGACCGCGATGACGCTGGACCAGCTGTCGGGCGGGCGCATGCTGCTGGGGCTGGGGGTGTCGGGCCCTCAGGTGGTGGAGGGCTGGCACGGGGTCGGGTATGCCAGGCCCTTGACGCGTACGCGCGAGTATATCGAAGTTTTGCGGCGCATTTTCGCGCGTGAGGAGCCGCTGACCTTTGAGGGCGAGTTTTACCAGTTGCCCTACCGCGGCCCCGGCTCGTTGGGGCTGGGCAAGCCGCTGAAAAGCATCCTGCACGGGCGGGCTGATCTGCCGATTTACCTGGCTGCGATTGGCCCGAAGAATGTGGAGTTGGCCGCAGAGCTGGCTGACGGCTGGCTGCCGATCTTCTTCGCGCCGGAGCATTACAAGGCGACTTTCGCCGAGGCGGTGGCTGCCGGGCGGGCGCGGGCAGGGGAGGCAGGCAGGCCGGACGGGTTCGACATCGCTCCGTCGGCGGCGGTCGTGGTGGGGGATGATCTGGCGGGTTGCTGGATGCAACTCAAGCCGATGCTGGCCCTGTACATCGGCGGGATGGGGAGCAGAGGCAGGAACTTCTACTACAATCTGGCCTGCCGCTACGGCTTTGAAGAGGCGGCTGACAGGATCCAGACGAGCTATCTGGCCGGCGACCGGGCCGGCGCGGTGCAGGCTGTGCCGGATGCGCTGGTGGACGCGGTCTCCCTGTGCGGCAGCCGCGCTCGCGTCGCGGACCGTCTGCAGCTCTGGCAGGCGGCGCCAATCACGACTTTGACCGTGATAACCGACAGCATCGAGACTGTGCGCATGATGGCGGAGCTGGCGCTGTAGAGGAAAAGGGATTCGACATTTTGCGCTGTGCGCCCACCGGAGCGGCACACGGTTCGCTCCCCTTTTGCTTTCTCTTCGTAACTACCAAGCCAAGATCCGTGTGTACTGTGTGCGGTCTGTCTAGCGGGATTATACCGTCAGAGTTTCTGTAGCGGGCTCGCGATGGTCATAGCGATGGACGCTGGGCATATATGGGAGTCGCCTCGCCTGTCTTGTCTGCGCTGGCATATACTCGGAATGTGCCAAGACGCGGGGTGGGGG
>VXOE01000280.1 GCA_009840225.1 Caldilineaceae bacterium SB0662_bin_25
CCCCCCCCCCCCCACGCCCCCCCTACTGCCTCATCGACCGGGTGTCGATATTGGTTACGGGTGCCTAGCCGAAAGTGTCCGGCCAAGCCCCGTCCCGCCAGTCCCATCAGATCCCCGTAGGTGCCGGCCTTGTGCCTGCCCATCTGCCACCTGGTCGATGGGCGGCAAGCAATTTCAGCCACCACTGGCACGATGCCCCCGCCTGACCTTTCTCGCCCCAAAAATGAACTGCACCCGTTACCGCAGCTGCCAATAGCGTTCCCCGGAGTGATGGGATAGAATGCCTGACCAGACGGCTTCGCGAAGCTCGATCCATCCGCAGAACTGTCGGCTTTCCGCGTCCCCGCCGGACGGGGCGTGTCCAACACCGCTCAAACCAGACTTTGGAGGAAACAAACTATGCCCCGTCCATCATCGCGCGCAAACGACGATGCGGCAGCGCAGGCAACATCCAAACGGCCCAATGTGATCGTCTTTTTCACCGACCAGCAGCGCTGGGATTCAACCGGCGTCCATGGCAACCCGCTCGATCTGACACCCAATTTCGACCGCATGGCCCGTCAGGGCACCCACCTGCACACCACCGTCACCTGCCAGCCCGTCTGTGGCCCCGCCCGCTCCTGTCTGCAGACCGGCATGTACGCCACCTCCACCGGCTGCTTCCGCAACGCCATCCCGCTGCCCCGGGACGCGCGCACTCTCGCCCATTTCTTCGGCGAGGCCGGTTACGATACCGGCTATATCGGCAAATGGCACTTGGCCGACCGCGGCGTCGCCGGACCTGTGCCGGAAGAGAGCCGCGGCGGCTACCAGAGCTGGCTGGCCTCCAACGCCCTCGAGTTTACCTCCGACGCCTACGATACCGTCATGTATGACAACGACTGTGAGCCCGTCAGGCTGCCCGGTTATCGCGTCGACGCCCTCACAGACGCCGCCATCCGCTACATCGACGGCCACCAGCAGGACCCGTTCTTTCTCTTCCTCTCCTATATCGAGCCGCATCATCAGAACCATCTTGACGACTATCCCCCGCCCGACGGCTACCGCGAACGCTACGCCGGCCGCTGGACGCCGCCCGACCTGCTCGCCCTCGGCGGCTCCTCCCAGCAGCATCTCGGCGGCTATTGGGGCATGATCAAACGGCTGGACGAGGCCTTGGGTCGCCTGTTCGACGCCCTCAAGAGTCTCGGGCTGGACGAGAACACAATCGTCCTCTACACAACCGACCACGGCTGCCATTTCAAGACGCGCAACGACGAATACAAACGCTCCTGCCATGAAGCGTCAGTGCGTCTGCCCACCGCTATAACCGGCCCCGGCTTCTTCGGCGGCGGCGAAGTGCGCGAGATCGTCAGCCTGGTCGACCTGCCGCCGACACTCCTGGACGCAGCCGGCCTCGAACTGCCGCAGCAGATGCAGGGCCGTTCACTGGTACCGCTTGTCAGCCGCCAGTCGTCGGACTGGCCGCAGGATGCCTTGATTCAGATCAGCGAATCCCAGGTGGGGCGGGCGGTGCGCACGCAGCGCTGGAAATACTGCGTCACCGCGCCGGACAAGGATGGCAGAAAAGATGCTAGCTCTGACCGTTACGAAGAGCAGTATCTGTACGATCTGCAGGCGGACCCGTACGAGCTGACCAACCTCGTTGGCCTGGAGTCCCATCGCCGCGCCGCCGACGTGCTGCAGGAGCGGCTGCTCCGCCTTATGCACGAAGCGGGCGAGGCGCCGGCCGCGATCGAACCGGCCCCGCCGCGACCCAGCAGGCAACGGATTGTGACAGAGGAGGAGGCTCTTTCCTAAAGAGAGGGTTAGCGGCCGCGAGCTGCTGGCCGCTGAAGTTTCAATCGATTTCAACCCGGCCGCGCTGGCTGCCGGGTTTTTCTTTCTGCCGCGCCGCATCCGCCTCGCAGCGCGCCAGCGCCGCGTCGACCAGCGCACGGCAGGCCAGCAGCCCCTCCCGCCGCGCCGCGTAGGCATGCGTCCAAAACTCCGGCGGCAGACCCAGATCGTTGTGCCGCAGCTCCTCACACAATCCGGCCATCCCTTCCAGCAGCCACGCGGAGAAGGTGAAGGCGTCCGCACGCTCTGCACGCGGTTGTCGGGGAGGAGGCTCCGTCTGCGGCTCCGCGTCCGGCCCCGAACCCGTCCCGTTCTGGTCGCTGCCGTCACTGATTGGAACTGATCCGTTCTCTGCCATCACTCCATCCCTGCACAGCCGCGCCCCGTCAAGCCGGAGCCGCCGTGCCTATCTTCCCGCCCGCCGGCGCCCGTTCTGCTCCTTCCACCGGCTCATTCATTATCAAAGTACGCATGACCCGGTAGTCGTGGCCGCCGAAGCGGTATTTGTACTCCTCGTCGCCCTGCAGAAAGTCGAATACCTCGATGCCGCGCGCGATCGCGTGTTGGATCACATAGCCCAGCAACACCCAACCGGGGCTGTATCCGGCCCACTTTTCAGTATCGTAGCCGGAATTGTAAAGCAGCAGCTCCTTCTTGTATTCGAACGCCAACAGCGCTGCCGCGTTCTCACCGTTCAGAGAGAGAAAACTGAGATGGAGATGCCCCGTTTCGAGCATGCGGCCCGCCATGACGCGGAAAAAGCGTTCCATGTGCGGCGTCATGAACGACTCCTTGTCCGGGCGGCTCATACGCTGCAAACGCAGGAACTCATCCATCGCCCCCTGCAACTCGTCCATCGACTGGATCAACGAGAAGCCGACATCCAGCTCCCGTTCCACCCGGCGCTGCTTGCGCCGAATCTCGTGGCGCTGCTTCTTGTCGATCTGCATCAGGTAGCTTTCATAACGTGCCGGCAAATGCACGTGCGGCGCCACATCCTCCTGGTCGACCTCCACCCGCAGACCCGCATTCCGGAAAATCGAGGGCAGCGCATTGTAACTCAGGCTGTCCTCAGGTAGATTGCACAGGTCCAGATAGTCCCATGCCGGCGCCTCCTCGCTCTGCAGCCAGTCCAGCAGACAGTAGTAGACCTCCTTCTCCCAGCCGGCGGCGATTATGATGTCCAGGAAATCGCTCACCTCCACACAGCCGACCAGTTTCAGACTGCGCTTCCCCGCCCATTCGCCCTCCTTGTGTTCACTCAGATAGAAGGGCGCTATCCCAACCAGCCCGGACGAATCGTGAGTGGAGTGTGAAAGGTCAGCCGGATCTTCACTCTCTCCTCGATAAAACGCCAGTATCCACAGATCGCCCGCCCCCAACTGCTGCCACCAGACCGACTGCCATTCGTGCGTCAGGAAAAAAGTGTCGTAGCGGCTGCGGGCCAGCAGATCATTCCATCCCGACGCCAGCGCGCTGAAACCATTGGGATAGGTGGTTGGACCATAAATGGTTACGTTAAGTGAACATGGTGGGACTGCATCGCGGTCTGCATCCTGCGCAGACGCTTCCTCCCCTGGGGCAACGCCGTCTCTGTGGTGGCCGTCGCGCCGCAACCGGCGCGCCACCGCAGGCACGTCCGGCGCCGGGGATTTCGTGATAAGCATAAGCTCCTCTATTTGCTTGTCTGAACCTTGTCTTCTGGTATTGAGGGACGCTATATGATCCGCGCATTCCACTACGAATATCGTAGTGAGCACGGCCATTCTAGTCCAATTGGTGGGGATTCGACAAACCCAAGTGACCGGCGCGGGGACAGGAAAGTGGCTGCCGGCCCCTATAGCGGGGGGCGTCCGCTGCCGCGAAAACGCAGATAACCGATTGCAACCAGGACGATCAGCAGCAGAAAGATAAACGTCTGCCCCTGCGCAGTCTGCGAGATGCGCACGAACCGCTGCCACACCGTGACGTCCACGACCTGCGCCGGCGCCGCCGATGGACTGGACCGCTGGATGATCGATGAAGGCGTTGACACTCCGACCGCGATCATCGTGCCGCGCGCAGCCAGTGCCGGCGTCGCGCTCGCCTCCACTTCCGGCGTGCTTTCCGCAGCCGGTGTCTGTGGGCCGGAACCGGGCTGCGCGGGCGCGCTCTCCTCTGTCGGCGCACTGGTTGCGGCGGGGGCCGGCGAGCCCGGCGGTTGCGTATTGGACGCGCCGCCCGCGTTTGGCGCGGCCGCGTTCCCGTAGCAGACCAGCAGATGCACGTCGTCCAGGAACATCCACGTGCGCCTGCCATTGCCGTCGTTAAATACATTGAAATAGAGATAGTACGACCCGTCCACGTAGGGGGTCAGATCGACCGTCATTGTCTCCCAGGCCGCGTTCTCCGCACGACTGCGATAGAGGATCGCCTCGGTCGCCAGAGACGGCGTCAGCAGGATCAACTCCTGGCGGTCGGACGCCAGCGCCGGGCTCAGCGTCGCCGGCTCCTGGCTGCGCGAAAGATGGTTCCAGCGCAACGACGCGCTCGACGCGCCCGCCGGCAGCTGGATCAGCTGCCGCACGGAGGAATAGGACTGGATGTTCTGCGTGCCGCTTCCCGGCGGGTTGCCCAGCCGCAATGACAGCGCGCCCCCGGACGGTTGGTTGGCGAGAACTGGAGGGTTCGGTGATTCGCCCACGGCCCAGTTGGAAAAGCCGTCCAGCACGCTTTCGAAGTCGCCGTTGGTCAGCGAATCGCTCGCGACACAGCCGCCCGGCACAGGCGTCGTCACCGGTTGCGGCGTGGCGGCCCGCGGTGGGGTACCGCTGGGCTGCGGCGCCGCGGTCGCCGGCGGCGTCACGAACGGCGTCGCGTCCGGTTCACACGCCAGCAGGCTCACCTCGTCCAGGTAGAGCGCGGTGCGGCCGCCGCCGCCGTCGTTATGCACGCCGAATTCGATGCGCAGCGTGCGCCCCCGGAAATGAGTCAAATCGATCAGTTCGAACTGCCACGACTGCTCGTTGGAGAGCCGCGCCCACGGCTGCGCCAGCCGTACCCCGGTTGTCGCTTCGTAGATGTTCAGCAGCTGCATGTCGCTGCCGGGCGTATCTTCGTGGCTCGCCCAGTAGCGGAAGCTGAGCGTGAAGTGCTGCGCCGAGTCCGGCAGCGCAATGTCCTGGTAGAGGTTGTCGCTGGCCTCCAGGTTGGCGCTGTCCACGATCCCCAGCCGCAGCGAGCGGTCACCCGCATACGATCGTGCCGTCGAGTAGCTCGGCGGCAGCGCCGACCCCGCCAGGCCCCAGTGCAGGTCGGTCGCCTCGAAACCGCCGTTGATGATCAGTTCGCTGCAACCGTCAGGCGAAAGATGGGCCGCGCCCACCTCACTATCACCAGGAGCCGGAGGCGGCCCCTGCGCCCTCGTCGTCGCAGTCCCCTGCCACAGAACCACCGCAACCGCCAGCAGCGTGCACAGAGAAACAACCCCCCGCACCCCCCACGCCTTCCTCATCACACTTCCCATCCTGTCCACCCGAAAAACTACCCCGCCGCGGCACGTACGTCCCTCCTGTTTCTGACAGGAACCCCAATTGTAGCACGGCCCCCAAATCATGAACAACGGCAGCGCGATAGGGGTGCATCCCAAAATGGGGGCGAACTCTCGCATACCTCTGGAAGAAACCAGACCACGGTCAGTTCCCATTCCAGTCTCCGCCAGAATAAGCGCCCTCTCTGACCCCTAACCCCTGTCCCCTGGCCCCTGCAGTTTTGGGCGGTGGGGGGGGGGGGTGGCCGGCCCCGGGGGGGGGGAGTATAAAAAAAAACACGCCCACCCGCCGGAAGCGGGAGGGATAAGGGGGGG
>VXOE01000273.1 GCA_009840225.1 Caldilineaceae bacterium SB0662_bin_25
TCATCCGGCCCCCCCCGACACCTCCACGCGTAATCTCGGCGGCAGCTTCAGATGTTTATAATTTAATTCGAGAACCGGACCGGCTGGCCAGAAACCCCCGTTATTGGGTAGGCCTTGTGCCTGCCCTCCCCCCTTGCGCGTCACACTCTCCGTCTGCCCCGAAACCCACCCGTAGGGGCAGGCCTCGTGCCTGCCCTCGCACACTCTCAAACGCCGCCTTCCCATTCCCCTTCAAAAGTCCGGTAGGAGCAGACACCGTCTGATGCCTCGCGAGCGCGATCACCCCGCCTCCCCCGGCGGCTGCCGGCATTGCCCTGACCGTGGAGGCGGGCGCAATTGCTGGTGTATTAGGGTTCGGTGCACACACGATCTACTGCGCGGTCGCAGAAGGATAATCCATCAGCCAGCCGCTCGCCTCACCCTCCGCATTCACCGCGCGAATCGAATAGTAGTACGTCCTCCCGGCCACTACACCCGTATGCGTGTACGCTGTACCGGTCAGATTGTCTCCGCCTATCGGCTGCCATCCACTCCAACCGTTCCCCGCGTCCCACAACGTCATGAGCTCGTAACGCACCGCGCTCGGCACCGCTTCCCAGCTCAGCACCACCCCGCCCGCGGTGGCCTGCGCCGCCAGCGCCGGCACAGACAGCGCGGACGCAGTCGCGGTCGGTGTCGGCGTTGACGTCGCGCCGCCCGGCGTCGGAGTCGCGGTCGGCGTTGTAGTCGCGGCTGCCGCCAGCGCGATTGCAGTGGGATAGTCCAACTGCCAGCCGCTCGTCTCCCCCTCCGCGTTCACCGCCTGGATTGAATAATAGTACTTCGTCCCGGGCGTAACATCCGTATGCGTGTACGTTGTACCGGTCAGATTATTGCCTCCAATCCGCTGCCACCCGGTCCCCGCGTCCCAATATGTCGCGAGTTCGTAGCGCACTGCCCCTGCCGCCGCCTCCCAGCTTAGTACCACACCCTGCTCCGTCGCCTCCGCCGTCAGCGCCGGCGCAATCAACGGCGCCGCCGTCGCGGTCGGCGTTGCTGTTGATGTAGACGTAGATGTAAGTGTCGCTGTTGGTGTTGGCGTCGACGTTGCCGTCGAAACCGACCTGGACTCTGGCGGTTCCTCCCCGCCCTCCTCATTCGGATCAGACGTGTCAGGTGGCAGTACCGACCCACCCCTTGGCTGTTCCGCTTCACTCCCTGGCGGTGGCGCATTATTCGCTGGCGGTGGCGGCACATAGCCCTGCTGCGTAGGCGTAGGCGTTGGTGTAGATGTTGACCCGGGCGGCGGTGGGCCGCCGATTGCGGTCGCGCTCGCAAATCCTGACCACGAGCTGTTTGAGTCGTCAGCCGCCACTGCGCGCACGGTATAAAAATAAGTCGTGCCGGCAGTAAGGCCGCTATGGCTGTATGCCGTGCCTGTCAGGGCCTCGTCGGTCACCGATTCCCAACTGCTGCCGCCATCGACCCACGCCAATAGCTCATACTTCACAGCGCCGGAAACCGACGTCCAGCGCAAATCGATAACGCCTCCCTCTTTCGCAGTCGCGCTCAGACTCGGCGCAGTCAAAGACCCGCTTTGGGCATTCAGTTTGCCACTTTCAGAAAGGGCGAAAGCGGCGACAACCATCAAGAGGGCGACGGAAAGAAAAACGCTCCGCGGCCCAATGAACTGTCTTCTCGTTCCGTTTCCCACGGTGGCACCTCCATGCATTCATCAACGCCAGCCTCTCCGTGCGGGCTTCCGGCTGAAGTCTACAACGGAACCCTCTTCATTGCGAAAGCAAGGTAGCCGCGGGATGCATCCCAAATGTGGGCGAACTTTCCCATGCCTCGGATAGCAGCGGTACCCCAGCCATCTCGCGATCAACACTGAATCAGAAGTAGCCCGTCGTTGACCACTGACCACTGCAGTTCCGGGCTCCGCCCCCGCAACGCCCCGGTCCAACTACATGCCTGGTCGAACTGGTGCCGACATTGGTGACAGGTGTCGAATCGAAAGAGTTTCGCCAAACCACGTCGCGCCAGTCCCATCATATTATCGTAGGTGCCGGCCCTGTGCCTGCCTTCGCATCCCCTCCAACTGACGCAACCCGCGATAATGCCCGGCCAGGCGCCTTCGCTGCGTCTATCCCAAAGCCGCCAGACTGTTCCCACCCCTTATTTGGGTTGCACGCCCGGACAGTTCTTGACAAGAGCGGTTTGACAGATCCCTGCTTAATGCTATACTGCCCATCGTGCCCCCACCTCAATCTGGAGAAGCAGTCCCTGCACTGATTATCACCAAATAATCCCACTACGCATAGACATCTCATTCACCCTTCCAGGAGGAAAAGATGCACAAGACAAGCCGCCGCCAGTTTCTCAAAGTGAGCGCCGGCATGGGCGCCGCTGCAATGCTCGCCGCCTGTGCACCCGTAGCAACAGAGATGGACGCAGGGTCTGCCGACGCCATGGAAGAACCCATCGACCTCGTCGTCTGGTACCAGGACTGGGACGGCGCCAACCGCATCATGGGATGGGTCCAGCCCGAGTTTGAAAAAGACCACGAAAACGTCAACGTCGACCTCCAGGCCATCGGCTACGGCGACCTGCTCAACAAGATGCTGCCCTCCATCGCCTCCGGCACCGAAGGCGACGTCATGATGATGTACACCGACTGGGTCGTCGCCACCGACATCACCCGCGTCTTCCTCGACATTACCGACGTCGCCGGCGGCGCTGCCGAACTCGAAGAAAAGATGTGGCCGGCCGCCTTCCAGGCCGTCGAAGTGCCCGGCAACAAGGTCTACTACCTCCCCTGGCTTGCCGGCATTCGCGGCGCTGCCATGACCGTCAACATGGATCACTGCGCCGAAGCAGGCGTCGATTACCTTAACTTCGGCGCCTACGAAGACGTGGTCGATGCCGGCATCGCCATGACCCAGAAGAACGATGAAGGCAAAGTCACCCGCTCAGGCTACTCGATTGCCAGCTCCCAATATCAGCTGCTCTGGACTCTGATCTGGCAGCTCGGCGGGGACTTCTTCGACAAGGAGACCGGCGTCTGGTCCCACGACAGCGAAGTGGGCGCCGCCGCCACGCAGATCCTGCACGACATCTACTGGGTCCACAATACCGTCGACTTCGAGCTCTTCACCAACGAATACGAGGCCTGCACACAGCAGCTCGTCTCAATCTGGGGCAACGGCGCCTGGACCATGAGCGTCATGACCGACGTCGCCGACGTGCCCGCCGACAACATCGTCACGCCGCCCCTCGCCAACGCCGTCGAATATGTTCTCTACCCGCAGCATGTCGCCGGCTATGGCCTTTCCAAGCGGCTCGCCGATGACTCTGCCAAGCTGGATGCCGCCATCGACTTTGCCCTGCTCATCGTCAGCAACGGCGCCCTCCTCCAGGCCCTCGACTTCTACTCCGGCGTCGTCCCCTCCAAGGGTGTTTACAACGACCCCGGCATCGGCGACGTCAAGTACGGCCTCGTCTCCAAGCGCGTCGCCGAGGGCATGTGGCCCCACGCTCGCTATCCGCAGGACCACGTCGCCCAGCAAGGCCCCGCCGCAGCCGAACTCGACCGCGCCATGCGCCAGGAAATCAGCATCCAGGAAGCGCTGTCCAACATGGACGCCTACCTGCAGGAGCAGGAAGACCAGGCCCGAGAACGTCTCGCAGCCTGATCTCACATAACAACAGTCTGAAAGGGCGCCGCGTACCCGTGTACGCGGCGCCCGCCAACCAGCGGAAACAGAAGTATGACTACGTTGCAGGATCACCCCGTCTCCGGTGGTCAAACGTTGCCGCACATGCCCGTCGCCCGCCGTGACAGCGTCTGGCGCCGCTTCCGCCGCGCCAGCCCCTTCGCGCTCATCTACTCCGCCGCCATCCTCATCTTCTATACCATCATCTTCATTATCCCCTTCGGCACCGGCATCTGGCTCGCCTTCCAGAACTGGGACTTCATCACCAATCCCAAGTTCGTCGGCCTGCGCAACTTCACCAAAGCCTTCACCGACCAGTACTTCTGGCAAGCCCTGGAAAAAACGGTCCTCTTCTCTGTCGTCGAGATCAGCCTTGGCCTCACCATCGCCCTGCTCTTCGCCCTCGCCCTCAGCCAGATCCTCGGCAAGTGGCAGAACTTCTACCTCTCCGTCTACTACCTGCCCGTGATCACCCCGCTGGTGGTCTCCATCTACCTCTGGCGCTGGCTCTACCGCCCCACCGGCGGCGCTTTCAACACCCTGCTCAGCAGCGTCGGCCTGCCCGAGCAGCCCTTCCTCGCCAGCCCGCAACAGGCGCTCTGGGCCATCACCCTTGTCGTCATCTGGGCGCACCTCGGCACCGGCATCGTCCTCTTCCTCGCCGGCATCAACGACGTCCCCGAAAGCCTCTTCGAAGCCGCCCGCCTCGACGGCGCCGGCTTCTGGCAGTCCTTCTTCAAGATCACCCTGCCGCTGATCCGCCCCGTACTCGTCTACCAGATGGTCGTCAGCGTCATCGGCACCGTCCAGATGTTCGAGGCCTTCTTCCTCATCCCCGGCCCCGGCTTCAGCACCCGCACACTCGCCCTCTACACCTACGAGCTCGGCTTCCGCGCCCTCAACCTCGGCTACGGCGCCGCCGTCTCCCTGATCATCTTCGTAATGCTGCTCGGCGCCACCGTATTCCAGCTCCGCCGCTGGCGCATCGAATGGGAACATTGATGCCACATGGCCACAACCGCTGACTCCAGACCGCTGAACACCCCCATCTCCCCCCTCCGCCGCTGGATCATCTCCGGCAGGTGGAACAAGGCCGTCGTCTTCCTCGTCCTGGCCTTCTTCAGCTTCGCCATGTTCTACCCCTTCATCTGGCTCCTCTTCTCCTCCTTCAAGACCGGCGCCGACATCGTCAGCCTGCCCGTCACCCTCCTCCCCAAAAAATGGACCCTCGGCGCCTACCTCATGGTCATGGACCCGACCCGCGCCAACCTGCCCATCGCCTACGTCAACAGCATCATCGTCACCACCGGCACCGTCATCAGCGTCCTCATCACCTCATCCATGGGCGGCTTCATCTTCGCCCGCCTCGAGTTCCCCGGCCGCGACTACCTCTTCTACTTCGTCCTCTCCACCACCATGGTCCCCTTCCTCACCCTCCTCATCCCCCTCTACATCGTCATGCGCGAGCTCAACCTCCTCAACTCCCTCTGGGGCGTCTGGGTGCCCAGCATCTTCTCCTCATTCGGCGTCTTCCTCTGCCGCCAGTTCGTCTACGGCATCCCCCGCGAGCTCTACGACGCCGCCAAAATCGACGGCAGCGGCGACTTCGGCATCTACCGCAACATCATCCTCCCACTCACCAAACCCATCCTCTCCGCCCTCGCCATCTTCGTCTTCCTCGGCGCCTTCAACGCCTACCTCTGGCCCCTCGTCATCCTCAACGAAGAAAAAAAGCTCACCCTCCCCCTCATCATCGCCCGCATGGCCAACCGCTTCGGCGGCACCGACTACCAGGCCGTCATGGCCGGCTCCGTACTCGTCTCCATCCCCCCGCTCATCGTCTTCCTCATCTTCCAGAAAAATTTCGTCCGCGGCATCGCCCTCACCGGCCTCAAAGGCTAACCCCCTCCCCACTGACCACTGACTACTAACCACTGACCACTGCAGTTATGGGCGGTCGGGCCTATTCGGCCCTCCCTTG
>VXOE01000048.1 GCA_009840225.1 Caldilineaceae bacterium SB0662_bin_25
GGCAGCCCATCGGCGGCGCCAACCTCACCGGCACAAGCTACACGCACAGCGGCGCAACCGCTGGCATCACCTACCACTACTCCATCCGCGCCGTCTACGCCGACGGCCGAACGAGCGCCTGGCTGACCGACTATCCGACCGCAACCGCGCCGTCGGTGACGGACCCGGCAACGGCAACGCCGACACCCACGCCGACAAGCACGCCCGGGCCCACGGCCACGCCGACCGCAACCGCGTCGACGTCCGCAGAACTCGCCGTCCCGCAGCTGACCGCGCAAACAACGGCCGCCGGCATCCTCCTGACCTGGCAGGCCGTGCCGCACGCCGTGCGCTACGAGTTGCTGACCTGGTGGGCCGACGACCCCGGCTGGCAGCCCATCGGCGGCGCCAACCTCACCGGCACAAGCTACACGCACAGCGGCGCCACCGCCGGCACGACCTACCACTACTCCATCCGCGCCGTGAACGCGGCCGGGCAGACGAGCGCCTGGCTGACCGACTACCCCACCGCAACCGCGCCCGCCTCCGGCGCATCAACGGCGACGCCCACGTCCACCGCAACCGCAGCCGGCACGCCGACGCCGACGCCGACCGTCGCCACCACCGAACGCGGCGCGCTCATCGCGCTCTACCACGCCACCGACGGCGACAACTGGTATCGCAGCGACAACTGGCTGAGCGACGCGCCGCTCGACAGCTGGTACGGGGTCACCGCCGAAGGGCGCGCGGAACACGTGACCCGACTTAGCCTCGGGCACAACAATTTGAACGGAACGCTGCCGGACCTGCGCGCGCTCGCCAACCTGAAGAAGCTGTGGCTCGGCAGCAACTTTTTGCACGGTCCGCTCCCGGACCTGAGCGGCCTCGCCGAGCTGGCGGATCTGTCCCTCCACAGGAACGAGCTGAGCGGTCCGTTGCCGGACCTGAGCCTCCTCTTCAAGCTGAGAAAAATCGAGCTGTACGACAACCGGCTGCGCGGCCCGGTCTTCGACCTGCACCGCCTCACCAACCTGTGGGAGCTGAGACTGGAAAACAACGACCTGAGCGGACCGCTGCCGGACGCCAACGCCTTCGTCACCCTGCGTGACCTGAACCTCTCCGGCAACCGCTTCTGCCTGCCGCCGGGCGTAAGCCTGTCCCATGACTATCCCGCCGTCGACGCCCATCTGCAGACGCTGGCTCTGCCCGCCTGCACCGCGGCCGAGCTGGCCGCGTATCCGGCCGCGCCCGCCAACCTGACCGCAGCCGTCAACGGCAGCCGCGTGACGCTGTCGTGGGACGCGGTCGCGGCCGCGTCAAGCTACGACCTGTGGGTGTGGGACAGCCTCGACCGCATCTGGGGCCCCGCCGCCGGTTCATTGACCGGCACGAGCTACAGCCACCCCGTGCTGACCGACGGCCGCAACTACTACTTCCAGGTGCGCAGCCGCGACGCCGCCGGCGCGCGCGGCCCCTGGTCTGAGCGTGCGCACGTCATCGTTGTTTCGCAGCGATATCCGCCGCCGCCGCCGTCGCTCGAGCTCAACATCTTCTACCAGAAGTATCTGAAGGTGCTGGGCGTGATCGTGACCGCGCCCAGCGAGGTCCCGGACGAAATGATGGCGCGGGCGCGTGAAGTCATCACAGGCATGTACGCCGGCCGGCCCGCGTATTTTGAGGCGCTGTCCGAAAACGGGATGGTCCGGGTCATCCTTTTCCTACGGGGTGAGCAGAGCCAGACTCTTAGCCAGCTGCCGGAATTTGGATATAAGCCATACGATTCCCCACCCGTGTTTGGCAGGTTGTTCACAGGACGGCGGGTGGCAGTCGCCTCCGCCGACCAAGAGAGGTGTTTCTCTCTTATCCACGAAATGGCGCACGCGATGCACAGAGTGATCAGGGATGCGCCGGGCGGTGAGGCGTTCCACGCGCGGCTCGGGACCCTGTACGAGACTGCACTGGACGCCGGCCTGTGGCGATATTCGCACTCCGCAAAGGATCGGTTCGAATACTGGGCCCAGGGGGTCACCTTCTGGCTTTGGGGATACATAATTTCCCCGCTCGAAGCGCACGGAATGAGGTTGGAAAAGTACGACCCGGCGCTCGCCCAGTTGGTTGTCGAAACCCTCGGCGAAAACGCCTACGTGCCCGACTACTGCAAGCCCGACCGGTGAGGAGCGAGTGAAGAAGCGAGAGAAGCGAAAAAGGCGTGAGAACCTGCAACGGCGCCGCCGTTATTGGGACTCTCCTCGCCTCTGCCCCCGTAGGGGCGCCCCTTGTGGGTGCCCTGGCCGTTCCCCCTTGTGGGCCCTTCGCGGATAAAGATGTTGAAGTTGCCGTTCTTCGCGCTCCTTCGCGTCCCTTCGCGGATCAAGGTTTTTCGCAGTTCACTGACAACCAAAAACTGCCGTTCGGATTTCAGGGAGGTGCCACCGTGAAATTCAGCGCAAGCATGCCGGCAACGACGCCCCGCTCCGCACTGCATCCGGCCGCGATTCTGGCGATCGCGGCCGCGCTTTTCATCCTCGCAAACAGCGCAACCTACGCACAGACCGCGCCCCCGGCCGCGCCGGCCCTGACCGCCCGGACAACGGAAAACGGCATCCTCCTGACCTGGCAGGCCGCGCCCGGCGCCGTGCGCTACGAGCTGCTGACCTGGTGGACCGCGGCCGCCGCCTGGCAGCCGATCGGCGGCGCCAACCTCACCGGCACAACCTACACGCACACCGGCGCAACCGCTGGCGTCACCTACCACTATTCCATCCGCGCCGTCTACGCCGACGGCCGAACGAGCGCCTGGCTGACCGACTATCCGACCGCAACCGCGCCGTCGGTGACGGACCCGGCAACGGCAACGCCGACACCCACGCCGACAAGCACGCCCGGGCCCACGGCCACGCCGACCGCAACCGCGTCGACGTCCGCAGAACTCGCCGTCCCGCAGCTGACCGCGCAAACAACGGCCGCCGGCATCCTCCTGACCTGGCAGGCCGTGCCGCACGCCGTGCGCTACGAGTTGCTGACCTGGTGGGCCGACGACCCCGGCTGGCAGCCCATCGGCGGCGCCAACCTCACCGGCACAAGCTACACGCACAGCGGCGCCACCGCCGGCACGACCTACCACTACTCCATCCGCGCCGTGAACGCGGCCGGGCAGACGAGCGCCTGGCTGACCGACTACCCGACCGCAACCGCGCCGGCCGCAACGGACCCGGCAACGGCAACGCCGACACCCACGCCGACAAGCACGCCCGGGCCCACGGCCACGCCGACCGCAACCGCGTCGACGTCCGCAGAACTCGCCGTCCCGCAGCTGACCGCGCAAACAACGGCCGCCGGCATCCTCCTGACCTGGCAGGCCGTGCCGCACGCCGTGCGCTACGAGTTGCTGACCTGGTGGGCCGACGACCCCGGCTGGCAGCCCATCGGCGGCGCCAACCTCACCGGCACAAGCTACACGCACAGCGGCGCCACCGCCGGCACGACCTACCACTACTCCATCCGCGCCGTGAACGCGGCCGGGCAGACGAGCGCCTGGCTGACCGACTACCCCACCGCAACCGCGCCCGCCTCCGGCGCATCAACGGCGACGCCCACGTCCACCGCAACCGCAGCCGGCACGCCGACGCCGACGCCGACCGTCGCCACCACCGAACGCGGCGCGCTCATCGCGCTCTACCACGCCACCGACGGCGACAACTGGTATCGCAGCGACAACTGGCTGAGCGACGCGCCGCTCGACAGCTGGTACGGGGTCACCGCCGAAGGGCGCGCGGAACACGTGACCCGACTTAGCCTCGGGCACAACAATTTGAACGGAACGCTGCCGGACCTGCGCGCGCTCGCCAACCTGAAGAAGCTGTGGCTCGGCAGCAACTTTTTGCACGGTCCGCTCCCGGACCTGAGCGGCCTCGCCGAGCTGGCGGATCTGTCCCTCCACAGGAACGAGCTGAGCGGTCCGTTGCCGGACCTGAGCCTCCTCTTCAAGCTGAGAAAAATCGAGCTGTACGACAACCGGCTGCGCGGCCCGGTCTTCGACCTGCACCGCCTCACCAACCTGTGGGAGCTGAGACTGGAAAACAACGACCTGAGCGGACCGCTGCCGGACGCCAACGCCTTCGTCACCCTGCGTGACCTGAACCTCTCCGGCAACCGCTTCTGCCTGCCGCCGGGCGTAAGCCTGTCCCATGACTATCCCGCCGTCGACGCCCATCTGCAGACGCTGGCTCTGCCCGCCTGCACCGCGGCCGAGCTGGCCGCGTATCCGGCCGCGCCCGCCAACCTGACCGCAGCCGTCAACGGCAGCCGCGTGACGCTGTCGTGGGACGCGGTCGCGGCCGCGTCAAGCTACGACCTGTGGGTGTGGGACAGCCTCGACCGCATCTGGGGCCCCGCCGCCGGTTCATTGACCGGCACGAGCTACAGCCACCCCGTGCTGACCGACGGCCGCAACTACTACTTCCAGGTGCGCAGCCGCGACGCCGCCGGCGCGCGCGGCCCCTGGTCTGAGCGTGCGCACGTCATCGTTGTTTCGCAGCGATATCCGCCGCCGCCGCCGTCGCTCGAGCTCAACATCTTCTACCAGAAGTATCTGAAGGTGCTGGGCGTGATCGTGACCGCGCCCAGCGAGGTCCCGGACGAAATGATGGCGCGGGCGCGTGAAGTCATCACAGGCATGTACGCCGGCCGGCCCGCGTATTTTGAGGCGCTGTCCGACAACCTGATCCGGATCGTCCTGTTCAAATATGGTGACAATGACGAGGGACTCAGCCAGCTGCCGGAACTGCCGTATGAACCTTACTTCACAACGGGCCTGCACTTCAGACCTTTCTCAAAGCGGCAGGTGGCAGTCGCCAGCGACGCCCGCGAGCATTGTTATCTCGAAATCCACGAATTCGCGCACGCGATCCACAGCGCAATCAGGGATGCGCCGGGCGGTGGGGCGTTCAACGCACGGATTCAGGCCCTCCACCGGGCCGCAGTGGACGCCGGGCTGTGGCGGAATGCGTACCCGTCAAGGAATTACCGGGAGTACTGGGCCGAAACGGTCACATTCTGGTTCCATGAGTACATAGAAACGTATACGGAAGCGCATGGGATGAGGCTGGAGGACTACGACCCCGAAATCGCCAAGCTGATCGTGGAAACCTTCACCGAGAACGCCTACGTGCCCGACTACTGCAAGCCCGACCGGTGAGGAGCGAGGGAAGAGGCGAGAGAAGAAAAAAGAACTGCAAAGGACGGCGGCCGGCAACTTCCGTTCCCTTGCCCCTGCCCCCTGCAGTTCACTGTCCTGTGCTGTTCTGAGCGGCGGCGTACACTGTTTCAGACTGCTCCGCCCCGGCCTGCCGGAACAACCGCCGCGCCTGCGGCCGCGCACGCCATCGCCCAAAACAGCACCACTCTATTATACCACATTTGCGCCCCGATCCGGGCCCGGCAAACCACATCCCGCCAGCCCCCAAATCACAGTTCAAGCTATCCCCTAACCCCTGGTCTCTCTCTTCGTGTAGTCAACCAAAGCCCTCACGCCAACCACCGCGCCGCCCGGCCAGCCTCCTCCGCCCGCGTATACACCTCAACCATACGCGCCGTCTTCCAGCGCCCCTGCGCCATTATCTCGTGCGTCGGCGCTCCCGCCGCCGCCATGCGCCGCGCCATCCCCACCCGCCCCGAATGCCCCGAAAAAC
>VXOE01000028.1 GCA_009840225.1 Caldilineaceae bacterium SB0662_bin_25
GGGGGGGGCCCCCCCCCCCCCCCAACGCCCCCCCCAACAACATGCCTCATCGACCGGGTGTCGATATTCGTAACAGGTCCCTAATCGAAAGTGTCCAGCCAGACCACGTCCCGTCAGTCCCATCAAACCCCCTTACGTGCCGGCCATTTGCCTGCCCTGAGTCTCGCCCAAAGACGGTAATCTAATCCAGCCGCCGCCGGCGCTGATTCCCGACAGACTGTTCCCACCCCAAATCTGGGAGGCATCCAATTTCGCCCAACTGCATTCCGGAAAGGGTTCGAACTTTCTTAAAAATCTGGGAGGTAACCAAATTGCTGTCAGTTCCCCGTCCTATTCAGGGGGGACCCAGCGTCGCCACTGACCCCTGACCATGGGCTTGGAACTGTTGACGACCGTCATAACAACGAGATGCAGGAGCAAACTGTGACTGCTTCGTGATGGGCGGCGCTCTCAAACAAGGGAATCCCGATTCGCCCCTGGCGTTCTCCGCGACCATTCGCGTATCTTCACGGATCGATTGCTTCTGTTCGTCACAACATTCAGGTCAGGACAGAGAAGCAGTGTCGCGACGCCTCCGACCCTCTCACAGCCAGTTTGCAGCGCACCTGAATGTCAAGGCTTACAGTAAGATGGTACGCTGGCCTCTCCCAAAACCTCCCCGATCAACGATGCGACATCAGCATCGTACTCCGCCAGCCCTGAACCGTCCGCAGCAACCGAATCCGGCAGCACGCCCCACAACCAGTACTTGACCGTCTCTGCCCAGTATCCCTCGACCCCAACAGACGCCGGCCCGCCTCTCCACAGGCCCTCCTCCATCGCCGCCGTGTACACATCTTCAAGCCGCGACCTGAACGCCTCTCCCTCAGGCTGTTCCTCGAGTGCGCGGCGAACAAGGCCAGCGAACTCTTGCAAAAAGTGCTCGCAGTCCGGGTCATTCTGCGTCACCTCTGCCTCCCACCCGTCCGCACCGTCGCCGGCCTCCCCCCAGTAACCGAAGTACTCGACCCGCGCGCCGTTGGCGGCCAGCCTTTCCCGCAGGTCGGGCCGGCCCACCAGCACACCGCCGATAATTTCTCTCGCCTCGTTCATCTTCGCGTCTGGCACCTCAGATGGGGCGACCACCGCAATCCCGTCAACATCCACGTACTTCTGAAAGAACAGGTCAAGTCCCAGAGACCGTGGCGGCGGTCGAAACGGCTGCTGAACGACCGCGGCCAACAACCGCTCCGACCACGCGCCCCTTACCCCGCTGCCGTCACGCCCACGTACCTGGTAATAATAGTTCCTGCCGTCACTCAGAACACTGTGCGCGAAATGGGTTTCCGCAACCCCCTTCCCTATCAGTTCCCAACTCCGCCCGATGCTGTCCCACGCCCGCACATCGTAACTGTCGGCGCCCGCCGCCGCCTCCCACGCCAACGTTACGTTGCCCTCGCTGACAATTGCTTTCAGATTCCTCGGTACAGCCGGCGTACGCGCCGCATCGGCCGCCGAACATGCCGCCAGCGAAAGCGCTGCCAGCTGCGCGTTTACGATTACATTTGACCCCGACACCCAGGTCCCCGGCGCCAGGCAAAACTGATTGCCCGTGAGATCCGCCAATACTAAGTTGGAAAGTCCCCTAAAATCAGGAAGCGGCCCCGTCAACAGATTCTCGCCGAGAGACAAACGCCTCAATGCCTCCAGACCATCCAGCTCGACGACTGGTCCTGACAGCCGGTTGTCACTCAGGTTCAGCTCCCGCAGACTGCGCAAGAGACTGAGATCCGGGATCTGACCGGTCAATCGGTTGGATTCCAGGAAAAGCCATTTCAGCCTCGCAAGAGAGCTCAACTCCGGAACCATTCCCGTCAACTGGTTGTCCCCCATCGACACCAGCACGAGCCTTTTCAGGTTGCTCAATTCAGGTATGCCGCCACTCAGCCTGTTTTCCGACAGGTCCAGAGTCTCGAGCCTGAATAGCGCGCCCAAGTCCGGGATTCCGCCCGTCAGACCGTTGTCGCTGAGGTCCAGTTCCTTCAGGAATGAAAGACCATCGAGCGACGGAATTGACCCCGACAGCAAATTGGCACGCAGCTTCAAGTTGGTCAACCTGGAGAGGGCCCCCAGTTCAGGGATTGTACCTTCGAGTCGGTTGCCGCTTAGGTTCAGATCAGTCAGTCTGGGAACGTTTTCCAGGCCGGGGACGGACCCGGTCAATAGGTTATTCTCAAGGAATACCTGTGTCAGGTTGGTAAGCCCATCGAGTTGGGGCACAGGACCCGTTATCCGGTTAGACCCAAGCGACAGCCTCCACAGCCTGCTGAGAGAGCTTATATCTGGAACTGTCCCCGTCAGCCTGTTGTTGCCAAGATACAGGACCTCAAGATTGGTAACTGCACTCAATTCGGGAATCGGTCCGGTCAAGCGGTTGCTGCTGAGATTGAGCACTCTCAACGCCTGCAAATCGCACAATTCCGGAACTGTCCCTGTCAACCGGTTGTCGCCGAGGTCGACCTTTGTCAGCCCCGAAAAAGAACACAGTTCCGGGACCGGCCCGGTTAACCGGTTGGCGCCAAGGTCCAGCGTTCGCAGCTCTGTCTGCGCGCTCAATTCCGGAATCCGCCCTGTCAACTGGTTTTCCCTTAGATTCAGAGCAACGATGCTGCTCAAACTACTCAGGTCAGGGATCGGTCCCGTCAACCGGTTGCCGTCGAGGTGCAGAGCTCTGAGATCGATTAGCGCGCTCAACTCCGGCACGCCGCCGCTTAACCGATTCTTCCGCAGCGAAACCGTCGTGAGGCCAGGGTGGTGGCTCAGTTCCGGCGCCGGCCCCGACAGCCTGTTAATGCTCAGGTTCAGGCTCACCAAGCTGGCGAGAGCGCTCAGATCGGGTAGAGTTCCCTCCAGCCCGTTGTTTTCGAGAAACAGTGAGGTTACATGCCCCTCTTGGTCCGTATGGACGCCATACCAGTTTGCAATCGATACGCCCGAAAGCCAGTGGTCCTGCCGCCTCCAGTTCGCGCCGTCAGTAGCCTCGTATAGAGCAACCAGCGCCGCCCTCTCCTCGGGGACCTCCGGAACGACCAGAAAACCCGGTACCTTCGCTGACACCTGCTGCGCCCACTCGCTGCTCCGCCCGCTCCCCTCCACCGTTCGAATCGTGTAGAAGTACGTCCTACCCGCCGTCAACCCTGTATGACTGTAGCTTGTAGCCCGCAAACTGCCGTCGTCCAGCCTCTCCCAGCCCTCCCAGCTGGTCCACGTCCACAGTTCATAGCTCTCTCCCCCGTCCACCTCCGTCCAGCTCAGCTCCACCCCCCCCTCGACCGCCGCTGCCGAAAGGACCGGCGGCGCAAGCGTCGACTTCGCCCCTTCGATCGTAACCTCAACCCGTTCAGACCACGCACCCGGTTCCCCTGCTTCGTTCACCGCCCGCACCAGGTAGAAATACGTCGTTCCTGCCGCCAGCTCGGCATGTCTGAATGTCGTGTCTGCCAGCTCTCCTTCGCCCAACTGCTGCCACCCTATCTCACTGTCCCACCACACCAGCAGCTCATATCTGACCGCGCCGTCGACCGAACTCCAGCTCAGGTCGACCGCATCCGCCCCGGACATTGAAGCGGTCAGCACCGGCGCCTCCAGTTCGTCCGACGTCTCTTCCTGCGCATACGTTACGACATGGTTGAAGAACGCGAGTGAAAGAAGCGTCGCTGCTACTGCGATCAGAATAAATATCGGAATGCCGCCCCTGGGCACTGTACTGACTGTGTTTTTCATTTCATCACCGAGAATTGAGTCGAAGTATGACCCTCATGACTCGAAAAGTGAGAGATTGTCCCACAGCAACTGACTACCTGCAAGCAGTGCGATGAGATCCAATAGCAGGCAGCAAAAGAAATCGGTAATGTATTCAGAGTAAAGGAAACTGTGAGGAGAGTATGGTTAGGCAGATGTGAACGGGACCTTAGTGAAGTCCTGAGGCTCGTCAGTAAAGTTACGAGGCTCGTCGACGACAGCCTGAACAACGACTTGCATGCGCAAACTTCGGCTCCTCCGCGCATGCGCGCAAGCAAAACACTGGAAGCCTTCTAAGTCTTTCTCGGCCCCAATTGGCCCATCGTTAACAAAATGGTGCTCTTCGCGCCTCTTCGCGTGCCTTGGCGGACAGGCAGGTTTTCTGCGAGGCCTTTCTCGGATCAAAAAGGTGTCATTTGGGCCTCTCAGCGTGCCCTCGCCTATCGACTCGCGACTTCACAAATGGTGACCGGTCCCGGCTCACTTATTCTGGGCCTCGCTCTTCGGATACGGCGCAGCTTGGCAGATAATCTCTGCCGAACATCATATCCGAAGATTCGCCGTCCCGAATGTGCAACCGACCCGCCAGCCGGCGCCGCTCGAACAGCGCCTCGTTCAACTCGATCGCCAGCCCCGGCGCGTCCCCAAACGCAATTTCGCCGTCCTCCACCTCCAGCCGTCCAACTTCCCAGGCCTCGCCGACACCGCCTCCCTACTGAAAGCAGTCCTACTACGGCTAGCCCTGAAGCAGGCTGTACGCCTCAACATGCTCAATCCGCACCGTTCGCCCCAGCCTTCTCCTGCATCCACGCCCGCAGCGGCACGTCCTCCGGCTTTGGCGAAGAGTACCCATGCCAACCCGAAGGCGCCGCCCCCAGCAACTGCTGTCTGATCGGGTCGATCCGCCCCATCACATGGTCCACCGTCATATCGTCACGCGGACGCAGCCACCTGTAGCTGTACCCATAAAAGAGGACCTTGCGCGTCATGTCCGACGTATTCGGACTCGAAGCGTGCCAGATCCGCCGGTCGAAAAACACCGCATCACCCGGCTTTGCCCGTACCGCCATCCCGCCCTTGGGCTTCTTCTCTTCATCAACCGGCAGCTTGTTCAGCAGATGACTGCCGGGTATCACGTACAGGTTCGCCCGCCCCAAATCAGACGTGTCCGTCAGGAAAAACGCCACCTTCAGCGAAATGCGCGGCTGCGGGTCCGTCTCCAGCTCGTTGTTCAACCGCCCGCTGTCCTTGTGCCAGTTCAACCCCTGCTGCCCCGGCCCTGAAACTGCGTTCGGCGGCGTGATTATCGTGTGCGAATGGTAGAGCTGGATATTCCAGCCCAGAATACCCCACACCTTCGGAAAAGTCGTCGGGTAGTCCAGCAGCTCCAGAAAAACGTCGTCCTTGCCAATAAAGTCAAAAATGTTTATCCCATCTTTCGGACCCAAGCCCTCCTTCGCCTTCTGGTCGGCAGTCAGACGGTCGACAACCTCGGTTGCCCGCTCCACAAGCTCCTGCGGAATCGCGTCCTCAATGACCATATAGCCCTGCTCCGCAAACTCCCGCTCCTCCTCCTCCGTCACCAGATTCTCCAGCCATGCGTTACTCATTGCCCCTCTCCCTTCGCTTCAGATTGCCAATCTCTGCCTGCATCATAGACCCCCCCACCAATTTGTCAAACCCGTCCCCCAAACGTCTGCATCCCATAATCGGAGCCAAAAGTCCCATTCATCCGCCTGCACCCAGTCCGCAGCCAGTCCCCATTCCAACCTCCACCGCCGAAAGCACCCCCACTGACTACTGACCACTGACCACTGACTACTGCAGTTACTGCAGTTGTGCGGTCGGGCCTATTCGGCCCTCCCTTGTGCGGGGGCTCCGCCC
>VXOE01000025.1 GCA_009840225.1 Caldilineaceae bacterium SB0662_bin_25
CGCCAGCCACCGCTGGCGCCGATTCCCCGCCAGACTGTTCCCACCCCAAATCTGGGATGCACTCGGGCTCCTTTCACCAAACCGGGCACGCTGTGTTATATGTGGGTGTGTGAACTGCAGCACAATGGAAAAACATCAGGGCATGTGCAACACCCGCGATCCCCGGGGAACTGAAATGGAACAGAAACTGTTAGTCGCGACCCACAATCAGGGAAAACTCCTGGAGTACAGGAAGCTCTTGCAGGACCTGCCCCTTACCCTCACCTATCTGGACGAAATCGGCATCCGCGAAGAGGTTGCCGAGACCGGGAACACCTTTGCCGCCAATGCCCTGCTGAAGGCGCAGGAGTACGCCAGCATGACCGGTCTGTGGACGTGGGCCGACGACAGCGGCCTGGAAGTAGATGCCCTGCAGGGAGCCCCGGGCGTGCACTCCGCCCGCTATGCCGGCCCCGGTGCAACCGATCAGGAGAGATACGAAATGCTGCTGAGAGACCTGCATTCACATCCCCCCCCATGGACGGCCCGCTTCCAATGTGTGGTTGCCATCGCGCGTCCGGCGGCCGCGCCCCAAACCTGTACGGGAACGCTGCAGGGAATCATCTCCAGGTCGCCGCGAGGGTCACATGGCTTTGGCTACGATCCGGTCTTCTTCCTGCCTGACCGCGGCCGAACCCTGGCCGAGCTGCCAACATCGGTCAAGAACGAAATCAGCCATCGGGGGCAAGCATCGCGGCGCGCCAAAGAGTTGCTGAAAGTCCTGCTGGAAAACTAGCGGCATGCCTCGCTACCTAACTCCAGTTGACATCCCAGCGCCATTCTTCCTTGTCGAAAAAGAGGTCCAACCAATGTGAGATCGCATTTGAACCGCGACGGGAACACCTGTGACCAAATTCCGACCCGACGCAACGTAACGCCACTGGACACGCTAACCTACTCTGGTGATACAATGTCTCCAAATTACCCTGAATTCTGAGTCTGACACGAGCTGGAAGTAACACTTGGACTGGGAGGTTCAAAAGTGAAGAACGAATTGCTCCAACCTGTGATATTCAATGTAATTACCATCGTGGCGTTGTTGTTTTCTCTTTTCCAGATTGTTACTGGGACTTCAGGGCGTTTGATCAGAACGGCCGATGCCATCCATGCCCTCGAAGAACTCGCCGCAGACGGCGTCCTTGAGGACGACTCGATAGTCTCTGGCCTCTCCACCAACCGCGACCAGCGCACGCGTCTTGACAACTATCTGATCGTGACGATGATAATCGCGATCCTCGCCAATGTCGTCGCCAACTACCTTGGCAGGGGCAGGCATCACGCCAATACCTCCAGGATTCGCGAACTTGAGGCAGAACTGCGTGCACTGCGAGAAGACTAAGGCCCGCTGAAATTTTCTTCCACCCGGCCAACCCCCCGTAGGGGCACCCCTTGTGGGTGCCCAGGCCCGCAGCCCCAATACGCCAGCCTGCCATAATCCCCCCGTAGGGGCACCCCTTGTGGGTGCCCAAGCCCGTCCGCAACAGCGCCAATCAACCAGGATCCCCGTAGGGGCACCCCTTGTGGGTGCCCTCGTGGTCTTTCCATTCGTGAGAGCTTAGCGAAACTCTGTGACCCTCGAGGATGACAACACTGTGCGCCTCCCAATCCCAGGTCGGATAAACGCCAACGACGCCTGACGCCTCCGCACCTCATGAGAAGCCCGTGACCTGTACAGCGGATTGTCCGCCCCTTTCCCATACCGTCACAGACTGAACCGAAGCTGCCAGTGTTTGCCCCAAGGCGGTTCACTCCTGTTCTCTATTTCGATACCACCCGCTCAATCGCGGACCGCCCCTCGCCTCCACGAGAACCGACGCCGTGGTAGCGGCTTTTGTCTCGCATAAAGCAATTCACGCGGGGGCACGCCAGTTGACATCAATTGGGGCCATCAACGAAGACCCCCTGGCTTCAACCCGACAATCTACCGCGAATAACTGGTTCAGTCAGAATTCTCCTGAGTATCTTCCTGGCCTTTTGAATTTGCTGCCCACACAGTACGGCCTTTATTCCCAAGTGCCTCTTACCGACTTCAGCTGCCTGCATGTTGTCACAAAATAGCTATATGCAGTACTCTGAAACCTGAATTTCAAACGAACTGCTCGGACAAAGAGGACAGGAAATGGAAGGCAAGTTGCTGCCGCCGGTGATCTTCAATGCGATCACGATTGTGGCGATGTTATATGCTCTGAGTCAGATAATCACTGATGGGCCGAGGCTACGTGCCACGACAACCGGGATCACAAAGACGCTACAGGAACTCGCTCAAGAGAGTGAACTGGTCGACGAAGCCTTAATCTCGTCTTTTGTGGCCGATCAGGAGCAAAGACGGGGACTGTTCAACGAAATCATCGTGGTAATGCTGACCGCGATTCTGGCCAACGTCGCCGCAAACTTTTTTGGCCGCGGCAGGCAAAAGGCAAACACCGCCAGAATTCGTGAGTTGGAGGAAGAACTGCGCGGACTACGTGGGGATTAGCGCCTCAGAACCGGTTTCCCAATACCTGACACGCGCGGCTGTCTGCAGTACCTGATAAACCCCGCCACAGATCACAAGAGACCGTCGCCCGCATGAGGCTCGCTAAACGCCTCTCTCGCGACGCCACTGCTCGAACTCAGCCAGGGTCTCGTCACTTGGCGGATAGACGCCGACAATGCTGGCGCCGCCCGCAACCTTCTCTTGGAAGAACTCTTCTCTGATCTCCTGCTCGTACCCGCCCTGGGCAACCTCCTCCGCCAGATGGGCCGGTACTATCACCACCCCCTCCGCATCACCCACGACCACGTCGCCCGGAGTCACCGCCACACCCGCGCAGCCGATGGGAACCTGCATCTCAACCGGGTGGTGGGCCACAAATGAGGTGGTGGCGTGCGGCGCCCGGATATACGTCGGCAACTCCAGCTCCCGAAAGCCGGGCGTATCCCGCAACGCGCCGTCGGTGACGAAACCGGCCGCACCCCGCTGCGTGATGCGCGTCCCCAGAATGTGGCCCAGCGAGGCCGCGCTGATGTCGCCCCGCGCGTCCACGATCAAAACGTCTTCCGCTCCCACCGCCTCCACCGCCAGCCTCTGCACGTTCTTGGTATTGTCGTAACGCTCGTCCGCCAGATCTTCCCGCGCCGGAATATAGCGCAGCGTGAAAGCGTAACCCACCATTCGCAAATCGGGCCGCAACGGGTACAGCCCGGCTAGAAATGTGTTGCGCAGGCCATGTTTCTGCAGCTGGCTGGTTAGCGTTGCCGTCGAAACTGACCGTAGCTTCCTCTTGGCATCCGCCGAAAGCTCGTGGGTTCGGACTGACATGGCTGCCATTCTACTCCTTACGTTCAATGTTTCTTGAGAGGGTAGCCGGGCCCGAAGGGTGAACCGCTCTTGGGCATCAGGTGGTCGTTAACTGCTACTGCTCCAGCCACTTTGCCCGGCCGTACTTGGCCTGGAAATACACGTACTCATCCTGCCGCGGCGTCGAGACGTTGCCAGTCGACGGATAGCGGGCAATCGCATCTTCGACGATATCCACGCCCAGCCCCGGCGTATCCGGCACCACGATCGACCCGTCGACGATCTCCGGCTGCGGCTGCATCACTTCGTACCGCTGCGGCGCGTCATCCTCCAGATGCTCCAGGATCAGAAAGTTGGGCAGTGTCGCCAGCAGATGCACCGCGGCCATCTCCGCCACCGGCCCCAAGGAGCCGTCGTGCGGAGCAAAGCCAATCCCGTGAGCCTCCGCCATCGCCGCCATCTTCTTCATCTGCATCAGTCCGCCGGCCCGGCCCGTATCCGGCTGGATCACGTCCACGATCTCCCGCTCGATCAGTTCCCGCACACCGTAGATCTGCGTGTGCCGCTCCCCTGCCGCGATAGGCAGATTGACATGACGCGCCACCTTGGCCAGGTTTTCAACATGCTCGGGCGGCACCGGGTCCTCGTAAAACAGCAGGTCGAACTCCTCCAGCGCCTGCCCGACCCGGATCGCATCCCGTACACTGAACCAGGGCGGACCATGCACGTCGGCCATCAGGTCTATCTCCGGGCCGACCGCCTCCCGCAATGTTCGTATCTTCTCGATCGGGTTGACCACACCTCCGGTCTTGAGCCCGCTGAAGCCCCGCGCAACCAGCTCCTCCGCCCTTTCCGCTGTCTGCGCGTGCGCATAAAGCCGGATACGGTCCCGGATCTTGCCCCCCAGCAGATTCCACACCGGCACGCCCAGCGCCTTCCCCTTGATATCCCACAGGGCCATCTCAATGCCCGTGAGCGCCCCGCCGCCGACGATCCCGGTCATGCCGTGCCCCATCATCGCCAGGTAGATCTTCTGCCAGATGCGCTCAATCAGAAACGGGTCCTCGCCGATTACAACCTCGCGCAGGTCCTGGATCGCCGTCTCCACCACCCGCGGCCATCCCGACGCCTCGCCGACGCCGTAGATGCCCTCATCGGTGAACACTTTGACGAACAGCCAGTTGCGCTTCGTCCAGCCGCCGCCTGGCACACCGGCCTGCATCAGATATGTCTTGATGTCCGTGATTTTCATTGTCTGTCGGCCCTATCCTCCACTGATCCCGGGCCAGTCTCGCCACATATCGTCCGGCGGCGGCTCGTCTTGAACAGCATCCAGATCGGCCCGGCAGAAGTCGTACAGCACCGCCTGCCGCACTTGGCTCGACCGGTTGTGGCCGGCTCCGTGCCCCATGCGGTGGTGCCACAGCACCACATCCCCCGCCGACCCAAATGTGTGAACAGGGTCGATCTGCTGCACTCTGCGAGACTCGTCCGAGTCCCACATCTCCTCCTTCCCGTGCACCGGGTTGAACGTGTAGGCCGTCTTGAACAAATGATAGAAATGCTTGTGGCTGCCGGGCCATACCGTGAACCCGCCGCCGTCCGGCGGCACGTCGTCCACGTACCCCACCACGCCCAGGTGAAACGCGTGCGCGTCAACGTGAAAGTGTGCCTTCCGCGGCTGCTTGTCCGTATCCGGAAAGACGCAGTAGATGCCCCGGATCCGCTCTGGCACCTTCAATTCCGGGCCGAGTAGCTGCTTCGCCACCGCCTGCAACTCCGGATTGCCGTAAAGAAGCTCGACCATCCACGGCTCAAAGCTGCGGTCGCGATATTTCCACGTAAAGCGTGAGTCCGCAAACGCCCCCACCCACGAATTCGGGTCGTCCCGTTTCAACTCCTTCGGCGCCGCATCCCACCACGCGTCCCGCGTCTGCGCCATCAACTCCGGGTCCAGCACCCCTCGCAGGACCAGGTAACCGTTGTCTCGAAAAAAACTGACCTGCTCGGCACTCAGTGGCTGTTTCATATCGACTCTTACCTTCTCTCCCATTTCTCTAAATGACAACCCTCAGCCTTGGCAACCCTTGGCGAACCCCGCAGTGACCAAACAAACAACGACTAACCCCTATTAAGTGCGCGACTCCGCACAAGGCGAGCGAGCTTCTCTCTCTCCTCACTCCTCTCCCCTCGCATTTGGGCGGTCGGGCCTAGTCGGCCTCCCTTGTGGGGGGGGGGGGGGGGGGCGCCGCCCCCCCCCCCCCCCCCCCCCCAGCAGAGGAAGAGAGAAAGGCGAGGCACGCGGAGGGCAGAGGGGGGGGGGGTG
>VXOE01000224.1 GCA_009840225.1 Caldilineaceae bacterium SB0662_bin_25
ACCGCCCAAATGCGAGGAGAGGAGTGGGAAAGCTTCGTGCAGCGTCGCACACTGACTATGGCTGAGTAATCACGAGAGCACTGTATTGTGTGCATTCTGAAATGGATGAGTTTTCCCAGGTATCGTTGGCTGGGATCGATCATTCAGATTAGCAGAGCAATACTTGCACAGTTGTCTTTGACGCTGTATGCGGAGAGTTGAAAAGGAGGTGGAACCGGCAACGAGGAAACGAGGCAACTCAGACCGGATGGCATTCGTCGCAGAAGAAACCTGGTCTGAAGTCAGGTCAGGTCAGATCTGTGCATTTCAGACAGGCTCGACAGATACGGTTCTTGTACCGGCATTAGGGGGAAAACAGGAGCTTGAAGTGAAAATAGAGAAGCTCGAGACAATCTGGTTTGAGGAGCAGTTCAATACGCTCTGGCTGCGCATCCACACTGACGAGGGCCTGGTCGGGCTAGGTGAAACGTATTACGTTCCTCGTGCCGTTGCCGCGGTGATCCATGATGTGTTTGCCAACTTGTTGGTGGGGCGGTCCGTTTTCGATATCGAGAACCATTGGAACAACATGTTCGCCACGGTGAACTTTTTCGGTTTCGCGGGCGCGGAGACGCGGGCAATATCGACGGTTGACGTGGCTTTGTGGGACCTGCTGGGGCAGTACACCGGCCAGCCGATATACAACGTGCTGGGCGGAAGAAACCGGGACCGCATACCTATTTACAACACGTGTGTCAGTCATGGCCCCCATATGGACTATCACGCCTGGGCAGAGGGGCGGGCTGGCGAACTGGCGCAGGCGTTGCTGGATTCGGGAATCCGGGCGATGAAGATTTGGCCGTGGGACCAGTTCGGCGTTTCACTGGGCGGTCCTGTAGGACAGCGCGCCGGGGTCGGCGCGGTGGGGCCTGTGGGTCACTATTTGGACCCGGATGATCTCAAGCGCGGCCTCGAACCGGTCCAACAGATCAGGGCGGCTGTGGGTGACAAGATGCAGATTGCGATCGAAGGTCATGCGCGCTGGAACCTGCCCATTGCCATTGATATTGGCAGGGCGCTGGAAGAGTACGACATCATGTGGCTGGAAGAGATTATTCCGCCTGACAACGTGGATTCCTATGCGCGTCTGGCCGCGGCGACCAAGGTGCCCATATGTGTAAGCGAGCGTCTTTTCACCCGGTTCGGCTTCCGGCAGGTAGTAGAGAAGAACGCGGCCCATATCGTGATGCCCGACATGGCATGGACGGGCGGTTTGACCGAGACGCGCAAGATTGTCGCGCTGGCGGATACGTATTATTTGCCCTTTACAACGCATGACACGATCGGCCCCGTGGCGTTGTGGTCGGCCGCGCACCTGGCGGCGCACGCGCCTAATGCCATGATCATGGAGACTGTACGGGCGTACACGGAGGGCTGGTACAACGACGTGATGACGGAACGGCTGGTGATCCGGGACGGGCACCTGGAGTTTCCTGACCGACCCGGGCTCGGAACGGCGCTGCGGCCGGAGGTTCTGACGCGCAGTGATGTTCACGTTGAGGTCAGCGACGCGTCCAGTCTTAAGGATGTTTCGACTGGATGAGGCATTCTCACTATAGTATTGTTGAACCTAGAGCAACTTCCTTTGCCATTTCATTTTTGTCGGTCGAGAACAAAACGTGAATCAAACTTGATGAAATCACAAACAGATTGGAAAACCCTGGACAGAAAGAAGGATGATAACATCGATCTTAGCGATATACCGGAAGTGACGGCAGAACAGATGGCTCTCGCCTACTTGCGAATTGGCGGTAAGCCTGTTTCAAGACGAAAGGTGAGGGTGAACATCTACTTGGATGCAGAAGTGGTGGCGTATTTCAGGGAGAAAGCCGGTGGCCAGGGATATCAGACGTTGGTCAATGAGGCACTGAAGGAAAGTATTCGAAGAAAGGATATTGAGACGCTACAGCGACGCGTCCTTCGAGAAGAAATGAACTCAGGAGCAGACCCAGCTTAGTATGCTGGCTTTGGCAGTGTGCTCTAACCGTTTCCAGTGACCGCAGAGTCTTGCCTGTTGGCAATGAATAACCATTGCGTCGACGAGGTAGGGTAGCCTCCTGTACAATCCAGTGCTGAAAAGGTGCACTTTTCACCAGCCCACTCTTACATCCCAAATCTATAACTGAAGAGAAGAGCACATGAACATGAAAGCAGTGATTGCTTACCCCGGATTCGGGGATATCGAGATAGAAAGGGAGATCCTGAGCGCCGCGGGTCTGGAGATAGAGCACGTGGGCAACCTGGACACAGAGGAAGCCAGGCAGGCCGCGCGGGGATGTGATGCTCTGATGGTAACGATCCAGCCGGTGCGGGCGGATCTGATTCAGAGCCTGGAACGATGCCGACTAATCTGCCGCGTTGGGACGGGTTTGGATGCTATCGACATCGAAGCGGCCACGGAACGGGGCATTTGGGTGACTTACGCTCCCGACTATTCGATTGATGAGGTCTCTACGCACGCAATTGCGCTTGTGCTGGCACAGGCGCGCGGTCTGCCGGGTCTTCTGGGCGCGACGCGCCAGGGAATATGGAACAGTGAATCGGGCGGTATTCTCTACCGGTTTGGCGACCAGACGCTGGGCGTCATTGGTTGCGGCCGGATCGGCCAAGCGACGGCGGCCAAGGGTCGCGGATTGGGACTTGAAGTTTTGGTATACGACCCGTACGCGGATGCGGCGGCAATGGAGGAACTGGGTGTTGAGGTTGTCGATCTTGAGACGCTGCTGCGCAATTCTGACTATATTTCCCTGCATTCGCCGCTAACGGATGAGACCCGCCACCTTATCAATGCAGAGACGCTGGCGATGATGAAGCCAACTGCTTATCTGGTGAATGCGGCGCGCGGTGCCTTGGTTGACGAGAGGGCGCTGCTGGCAGCAGTTCAGGGCGGGCAGATCGCCGGTGCTGCGCTGGATGTTTTGAATGTCGAACCGGTGGCGGCGGACCATCCCTTCCTGAAGGAGGAGCGCATCTTGCTCACGCCCCACGCCGGGTGGTATTCTGAGGAATCCAAAATTGACGTGCGCGTGCAAGGGGCGGAAGAGGTTGTGCGCGTTCTGCGCGGCGAGAGGCCGCGAGCGCCTGTCAATGAGGTCCCAAGTGGATAGGAGCTGCAAAGGAGATCGCGGGAATGACCCACCCACTCTTTGATTTGAGCGGACGCGTTGCCATCGTATCGGGTGCGGCGAGCGGTATGGGCCGTATCACGTCGATTGGCTACGCCGAGGTCGGCGCGGACGTGGTGTTGTTGGATATCAACGAGGTTGGCGCCCAAGAGACCGCGCATGAGATCGAGCAGATGGGCGGTCGCGCCCTTCCGGTCAAGTGTGATATCTCTGACCCGGACCAGATCCGGGCGATGTTCGAGCGGGTTGACAGCGAATTTGGTCGGGTCGACGTGCTCAGCAACATTGCCGGAGAGGGCATTCGCACGGACCCGCTGGACTTGACCGAGGACCAGATTCAGCAGGTTATGCAGAACCTGGTTGTGGGCCGCTATATTTGCACGCAGGAGGCGGCCAAACGGATGATGACGAGGGGCCGCGGGAGCATATTCAGCATCGTTTCGATCGCCGGGATCAGCGCGCTCGGCCGGGGCCACATTGCATACAGCATGGCGATGGGTGCGGTGGGGGCGATGACACGGGAACTGAGTACGGAATGGAGCAGTCTGGGTGTACGCGTTAACGCGATTGTCTGCGCTCAGATTATGAACGAGGACTTGCGCGTACGGATAGCGGCGGACCCGGCGCTGGGTGCTTCCTACTTGCGCGGTCTGCCTATTGGGCGTATGGGTGATCCCAACGATATAAAGGGGCCGGCGATCTTTCTCGCCTCTGATGCTTCGGCCTGGATGACAGGCGCTCTGATCCCGCTGGATGGGGGCAATCTGGCCAAGAATGTGAGCGGTTCCCATCCGGGAATGCCTGCAGTGGTGCCGGCCTGAGGCTACGCGGGCCGGCAGAAGACCGACAAACTCAACGCATTGGAGGTGGGTGGCATGGCCCAGTCCGAGCAACTCCTTTCTCTCTACAGGCAGATGCTGATCATCCGCTATACAGAAGAGCAGCTGGCCCGTTCGCATCAGATGGGTCTGATTCACGGAGCCTGTCATACCTACGTCGGGGAGGAGGCGATTGCGACCGGCGTATGTGCGCACTTGCGGCCCGATGACGCCGTCTTCAGCACGCATCGCGGGCATGGGCACGCGCTGGCGAAGGGAGTCAGCCCGCGGGAAGTCGTTGCCGAGCTTTTTGGGCGTGCGACCGGCTGTTCGCAGGGAAGGGGAGGCAGTATGCACCTCTTCAAGCCGGAGGTGGGGATGATGGGAACGAGCGGGATCGTCGGCCCCTGTATTCTGCAGGCGACAGGGGCAGGGTACTCGTTCAAGCTGCTCAAAACAGACCAGGTCGGCGTCGCTTTCTTCGGCGATGGTGCGGTGAACAACGGCGCGTTCCACGAGGGACTGAACCTGGCCAGCATCTGGAAGCTGCCGACGCTGTTTGTCTGCGAAAACAACATGTACGCCACCGAAGTGCCCTTTGCGTATTCGGCAGGCAATCCGCACGTGGGCAACCGGGGACCAGCTTACGGGATGGAGAGCCTGACTGTAGACGGCAACGACGTACTGGCCGTATACGAGGCGGCGGAGGAGGCGGTGCGGCGGGCACGCGGGGGAGAAGGGCCCACATTGATCGAGTGCCGGACCTATCGCACGCGTGCCCATGCAGAGGGCATGCGAGACGGAGGGTACCGCACGCCGGAAGAGGTGGAGGAGTGGAAGGCGCGTGACCCGATTACGCGCTACAACGAGTGGCTCCTGAAGAATGAAGAGGCGGGCACTGAAACGCTGGCCGAGATTGAGGCGGAGGTGAAGGAGATGGTAGCAGACGCGGAGGAGTTCGCCCGCAACAGCCCATGGCCGGAGGCGGACACGGTCAGTGAACACGTATTCAATCAGGGGTGAAGGCCATGCGAGAGTTGACTTACGTTGAAGCCACGCTGGAGGCCCTGGACAGCGCGATGGCGCGCGATCCCTCGATCTTCGTTGTGGGCGAAGGGATCGGCGAACGGGGGGGCAACTTCAATACGACGGTCGGCCTGTACGACAAGTACGGACCTGAGCGCCTGTGTGACACGCCGATCAGCGAACGCGGCTTTGTCGGCATGTGCGCGGGCGCGGCCATGACCGGTACGCGCCCCGTTGTCGACTTCATGTTTCTGGACTTTATTCTCGACGCCTTTGGCGAACTGGTGAATCAGATAGCAAAGATGCAGTACATGAGCAGCGGCCGGCTCAAGATGCCCATATTGCTACGCGGTGCGATTGGGATCGGCCATTCGGCTGCAACCCATCACTCGGGCAGTTACTACCCGATCTTTGCTCATATTCCCGGATTCCGGGTGGTGGTTCCAGCCATTCCGAGTGACGCCAAAGGACTATTCGCAACCGCGCTGCAGAGTGACGATCCTGTGCTTTTTCTTGAACACAAGTCATTGTTGTTCAATCGCGGCGATGTGCCAGAGGGCGATTACGCCATTCCATTCGGGCAGGCGCGCATGGCGCGGGAGGGGTCGGACTGCACAGTCGTCGCGATCGGTTCGATGGTAGACAAATCTGTTGCCGTTTGCGACAAGCTGGCAGAGGATGGAATTTCGGCTGAGGTGATCGATCCGCGTACGATCGCTCCGCTCGATATGGCGACGATTCTGGAGTCGGTCAGCAAGACGGGGCGGCTTCTGATTGTGGACGAGACATTTCAGCCGTGCGGTGTGGGCGCTGAAATTGCGGCGCAGGTGATCGACGAGGGATTTGACGATCTGGACGCCCCGATTCGCCGGTTGAATGGCGCACATGTGCCGACGCCTTACAGTCCGCCGCTTGAGCTTGCTATCGTCCCAGAGACGAATGACATCGAACAGAGCATACGTAATCTGCTTGCTGAGTAATCAGGATGGCCTAGGACCGGCGAGGACTATTCCACCTGCACCTCCGAATCCACAGCTGTTCAATTGAGGGAAACCGATGGCTTACGAAGTGACGATGCCGCGCCTGGGATGGACGATGGAGGAAGGCGTTTTTGGCGAATGGCTGAAACAGGATGGGGACGAGGTCAAGGCGGGAGACCTGCTCTTTACGGTGGAAGGGGACAAGGCTACGCAGGAGGTCGAGGTGTTCGAGAGTGGAATCCTGCGACTTCCCCAAGGTGCCCCCGCTGCAGGCGATGTTATTCCCGTCGGTGCACTGCTCGCCTATATTCTACAGGCCGGGGAATCGATGCCTGCGGGGGGCAGCCAGTCACCCCAGTCGGGAGGGCGCGAGGGGCAGGCCAGCACAGCGAGTCCGTCAGTAACGACAGAGCCTGCTTTCCAGAGGCCATCGGCGACGCAAACGGTTGCCGCGGACGGGCGAGGCAATCCAACCATCAGCCCACGGGCACGGCGAGTAGCCGGCGAGTTGGGGGTGGATTGGACCCAGCTCACTGGGAGCGGCCGCACAGGACGCATCGTTGAGCGGGATGTACGCGCCGCGGCTGAGACGATGGTTGAACAGGTTGGGGTGGAAATGTCGCCGGTGGCGCGTCGCATGGCTGCGGAAGCGGGCATTTCGTTGGAAGAGCTGGCGGCGACTAAGCCGGGCGGCCGGATCCAGCGCGAGGATGTCGAGGCTGCCATCGCGGCCCGCCGTCAACCGGTGCTTGCGGATGAGACTGCGGTGCAAGTCTTGCCACACACACGCATCCGCCAGATAACGGCCCAGCGGATGTCAGAGAGCGCGCACACAACCGCGCCTGTCACGTTGACCACCGAGGCCGACGCCACCGAGTTGGTGGCATTGCGTGAACAGCTGAAGTCGAGCTATGCTCGGCGCGGGTTGGCGGTACCCAGTTACAACGACATTTACATCAAGCTGGCTGCTGCCGCGCTGCAGGAGCATCCTGCGCTAAACTCCAGTTGGGGTGATGAGGGTCTGATTCTTCACGGTAAGATTCACATCGGGTTTGCAGTGGAAACCGAGCGGGGACTGCTGGCCCCGGTGCTGAGGGACGTGCCGACAAAGTCGTTGCGCGTGATCGCGGCCGAGTCTGCCAGCCTGATCGAGGGCGCGCAGCAGGAACGCTTGGGTCATGAGGCGATGCAGGGCGGAACGTTTACGATTACGAATCTGGGCATGTACGGCATCGACGCCTTTACCCCTATCATCAATTTGCCCCAAGCCGCCATTCTTGGCATCGGGCGCATCGTCTGCAAACCGGCCGTACACGAAGGGGAAGTCGTGCCCCGTCAGATGGTTGCACTCAGCCTTACCTTTGATCATCGCGTCGTGGATGGTGCCCCGGCGGCGCGCTTCCTCAACACTGTGCGAGAGTACGTTGCAGAGCCGATTCTGTGGCTCACCGCCTAACAGGCTCCTGGCCCTAAAGAAGTGACGTCAACGCGGGACTGCCTTTCTTCCTCGCACACACAAAACTGCTGACACGCGGCATTACCAGATGCCCAGGGAGCTACTTTTATCTTCCGTGAACATTGCTTGTTCTTTGATGCCAGTTTGAGAGACAGGCGCAGGGGTGCGGGGGAGAGATCCCGAGGAGGAACGGCGCTCTTTGATAGGCCCCAACCAATCCCCAAAGATAGGACCTAGGATGCCATTAAACAGACGTCAGAGGAACCTAATATAAGCATGTGAAAAAATTGACAATATGCCTCAATTCCATAGGATTAGCGAAAGCCCCGACAAGCAGTTTTCAAAGGTATTCACAGTTGACTTCACAGAGGAGATGTCCAACGATGAATCACGGAGAGAACCTGTCCAGACGAACGTTTCTCAGGTTGGGTGGGACAGCTGCCGGCGCGGCTGTACTGGCAGCCTGCGCGCCAGTTGCCGCACCCGCGGACGACGGCTCAATGGACGAAGGAGCAATGGCGGAGCCTGTTACGATTCGCTATGGTCGCCATGATCCGGCCGCGGGCGTTGCAGTGACGCTTGAGTCATTCCATGAAGAGTATCCCGAAATTGTGGTCAGCGTTGAGCAGATTGGCGAGTTTCACGCCAAGATTCCGGCGCTGGCAGCGGCCGGCACACTGCCCGACGTCGTTCGTAGCTGGGAGGCGATGGCGCTCGACATGGGGCGAAACAATCAGTTTATCGACGTTCAGCCCTATGTGGATGGTGAGCCCGGCTTCGATGCCGAGGACTTCTATGAGAACTGGTGGAACTATCCAGTCGTGGAAGGAAAGCGCTACGGTGTTCCCGACGCGGCTGCACCCCACGTGACATTCTACAATGCGGATCTATTCGACGAAGCGGGTGTTGAATATCCGAACAAGGACAGCTTTACCTGGACTGACTTTGAAGAAAAGGCCCGGGCAATCAGCGATCCCGACAATAAGATTTGGGGCTCGGAGACGATTCCGGTTGGCTGGCACATGTACAGTGTCAAGCAGACCTGGCAGAACGACGGCAGCTTTTACAGCGAGGATTTTCTCGAGAGCAGGCTTGACAAAGAGGAGACAATCCAAGCGATTCAGTTCTGGGCGGACATGCTGCTTGACGGAAACGTGATGCCGTCACCGTCGCAGATTATTGGCATCGGCGGCGCCGGGGCGGCGGCAGAGCTTCTGGCAGCAGGTAAGATTGGGATGCAGCGGATGGGGTCCTGGATTACCGGAAGTCTCGTTGATGCCGGCTTCCGCTTTAACGTAGTCGCCGAGCCGAGCCAAGCCCGCCGCGATACGATCACGCACGGCGCGTTCAACAACATTGCCACAACTTCCGAGCATAAAGATTTGGCCTGGACCTGGCTCAACTACAATACCAGCACTCAGGGCATCTACAACTATGCTTCGAACGCAAACTTCCCGGGTACGCGCCGCTCATCCAATGAGATCGAACCGTTCCCATGGGTTGCGGAGGTAGATTTCGACGTAGACTGGGACGTGATCCCGGACGCGTTAACGTACGGGCACATTCTGCCTGGACCGGCAAATGAAGGTGAGGCACTGAAACTGATCGGCGACGCCCTGGAAAGGGTTTACTCGGGCGATGCGAAGGCCGCTGATCTCTTCCCCGAAGTTTCGCCAAAGGTAACTGCCGTTATTTCGGACATTTAGGACGGAAGTGTGTGATCAGTTGATCCTCGAAGGCTCACGAAGGCAAAGTCTACAATCAGTGCTTTCGTGGCCTTCGTGGGTTAACAGATCGCCTTTAGACAGACCTGCCACGAGCGGATGGCAGGCCAGATCTGAGCATGCAAATGGGGCAGTAATCCGTGGCTTCAGCAGTCATTACACCTGGCGGCAGTTTTTGGAAGAGCAGACGATTTCGCGATGCGATGGTTGCATACGCTTTCATCTTGCCGTGGGTGATTGGTTTCATCCTGTTCGTTGGCGGCCCCATCGTGGCATCATTCGTCTTGAGTTTTTTCCGTTGGAAGATGATCGCGCCGCCCAGATTTTACGGGCTGACGCACTACATCAACATGGTCACCACGGATGAACTGTTCCGTACTTCGATCTGGGTGACCTTCAAGTTTGTACTGATTTCAGTTCCTATCGGCCAAGTATTGGCCTTGATTTTGGCTTTGCTGCTCAATCAGCGGATTTGGTTTCTGGGATACTGGCGTTCGGCATTCTATTTGCCAGCTGTAGTCAGCGGCGTGGCCGGTTCGGTTATATGGGTTTGGATGTATCACGTTGAGCTGGGAATCGTGAACAATGGCCTGGCGCTGCTGGGAATTGAGGGGCGAAACTGGCTCTTCGACAAGGAGTTGGTCCTGGGTTCGTTGATCGTCAAGAGCCTCTGGAACATAGGCATCCCGATGGTCATTTATCTGGCTGCGCTGCAAGGGATGCCGCAGCAGCTGTATGAAGCGGCAGACATAGACGGCGCCGGGGAAGTCCCGAAGTTCCTTTCGATCACGTTGCCCATGCTGTCGCCTGCCATCTTTTTCAACGTAGTCATGGGGATCATCGCGGCGGTGCAGACCTTTGCAGAACCGTATGTAATGACGGGAGGCGGGCCGGACAATGCAACGCTGTTTTTGGGCCTCCACCTTTATCAGAACGCCTTCCATTACCTCAAAATGGGCTATGCTTCGGCAATGGCATGGATCATGTTTCTGCTAATCTTTGGGCTGACGGTATTTCAGTTCGGGCTTGCCGGGCGCTGGGTCTACTATGAGGGCGGGGCGCGGTAGCCCGCGGGAGTTTCGAGAGTGGTTGTTGGAAACGAAGCTGTTCCTACAGGTGAAGGGCTGCATGGCGAGGCCTATACCCGGCCCAGCAGACTGCGCACTCTCCTGCTTGGCAACCGATTTCAGACCGGGCTGGTCCGGCTGATCGTAATCTATGCCCTTCTGATATTCTCGGCGTTTTTGTTTCTTCTGCCGTTTTACTGGATGGTGAACACGGCGCTCAAGCCGCCCAACCAGGTCTTCACACTGCCGCCCACCTGGATTCCGAAGCCGGTAATGTGGTCGAACTTCCTGACGGCCTTCACGATTCAGTACGAGACGGACCCACCTGTTTACAATTATGCGCTAAATACGGCAATCGTTACAGTCAACGGGGTGGTCTCGACGATATTCTCCAGTGCGCTGGTGGCGTATGCATTTGCTCGCCTGGAATTCCCGGGTAAGAACGTCATTTTTTTGGGTATCCTCAGTACGCTCATGATCCCCTTTGCGGTCGTGATGGTGCCTCAGTTCATCATTTGGCGGTATTTGAACTGGCTGGACACGCTGTGGCCGCTGATGATTCCGCACTGGTTTGGGTCGGCCTGGAATATTTTTCTGCTGCGCCAGTTTTTCATGACGATACCGAGAGAGTATGACGAGGCGGCCTATCTTGACGGCGCGTCGCGGTGGAACATTTTCATCCGGATTATTCTGCCACTTTCCAAGCCGGCCCTGGCGGCTGTCGCCGTGTTTGCCTTCGTTTTCTTCTGGAATGACTTTCTGGGCCCGTTGATCATTCTGTCGACGCCGGAAAACTTTACGCTGACGCTTTTCCTGGCGAACTTCAATGTAGCCTACCGGGGGACGCCGTGGCACCTGTACATGGCCGCTGCTCTCATCATCATACTTCCCTGCCTGATCCTGTTCTTCTTTTCTCAGAACGCATTTCTGAAGGGGATAACGGTTACCGACCTGAAGGGTTGAGGTAAGCCGCCCCATCACGGGCCATTCTGCACGACTTTCATTCACAGATACTGAGGCTCCTATGAAAATCAAAGATATCTGCGCATTTGAGATTGCGGCCGAGGCACAGCCGCAGACGAAGCCGCGCACGCCGAGCAGGGCAGACACCATTCACATGAACCGTCCCATGGCCCGCTACCCCCGCTTTCCCAACGGTGAGGGGCACGTGTCGATGGCCCCTTGGAAACGGCCGGCCGTGCTGGTAACAGCGGAGGACGGCACGCAGGGATTCGGTATTTCTCTTTACGGGTCCGTCGTAGCGCCCATGATCAACGAGCATTTCGGTCCCAATCTGGTCGGCGAGAACGCGATGGCGACTGAGAAACTATGGGATATGATGGTGCGGCTCTCGACCGCATTCAGCCCTACAAGTATGACTAGCTACGCGATCAGCGCGCTCGACGTGGCCTTGTGGGACCTTAAAGGGAAGTTGCTGGGGCTTCCGGTGTACGAGTTACTGGGAGGGCCGCAAAAGGAAAAGATCTTCTGTTACGCATCCGGTTTCGACCAGGAGTGGTACATGGAGCTGGGTTTCAAGGCGACAAAGCTATTCAGCCCCTGGGGACCTGAACAGGGGCTGGAGGGTCTTAACAAACTAGAGGAACTGGTAGCAAGCACACGCGAAACCATTGGCGACGAAGTGGAGTTGATGTTGGACGGCTGGACGGCGTATGATCCCGAATACACTGTGCGTGTGGCCGAACGGATGAGGCCTTACAACCTCAAATGGCTTGAGGACTATATCCAGCCGGAAGACCTTTTGGGTTACGAGTCGATCCGACAACGATTGCCGTGGCAGACTTTGGCAACCGGCGAACACTGGTACAACCTGGCGCCCTTCGCCCACGCGGCGGGCAAGCGGCTCGTGGACATTTTCCAGCCAGACGTGCTCTGGTGCGGCGGCATCACGGCGGCCGCCAAGATCTGTCATCTGGCGCAGGCGAATAACATTTCGGTCATCGCTCACGGTGGGATGAACTACCCCTTTGGCCAGCATCTGTCAATGGCAATGCCGGCGGTGACATGGGGTGAGCGCTCGGAAAGTGTCTCTGCGCCAGGCGTGCCCCTTGAGGAGATGGTCAAGCTGCCAGGCACTGCGGTCATAAGGGATGGATACCTAGTACCCAGCGACGCACCAGGGTTTGGTCTGGAAATCGATGAGGCGTGGCTGGAAGAGGTCACTGTTTGATTCTAGGCCCTGAAGGTCACACGTTCGCGTTCGCGGCTTGTCCCGGTCGGGCAACTACAATTCAATTGGTTTCACTGAACTGGAGAAAAACCCATGGAACTCGGCTACTTTCTGATGCCCGTTCACCCTCCTGAAAAGGACTTTACGCAGAGTCTTGAAGAGGACCTGGAGTTGATCGAGCGGGCCGAGGCACTTGGGTACTCCGAGGCCTGGATTGGCCAGCATCACTCGGTCAAATGGGAGCCGATGCCGTCGAACGACGTCTTTATCGCAAATGCGATGGCTCGCACGAGCACTATCAAGTTCGGGACGGGCGTGACGATTGCACCCTTCCATCATCCGGTCAACGTGGCGGTTCGATTGTCGATGCTCGACCATCTTTCCCGCGGCCGACTGATGTGCGGTTTTGGCCAGACCGGCATTCCCACGGACCTCAGCCTGTTCAACCTGCCGGCGGATCCGGGGGTACTCGGCCTGATGACGGTCGAGAGCATAAATATGGTGCTGAAGTTGTGGACGACCGACGCGCCCTTCGACTTCAAAGGGGACTACTGGCATATACATATCGACGAGACCCGTCCGGACATCGGATTGGGGGAGATCCTGCGGCCCTACCAGAAGCCGCATCCGCCGGTGGCGATGGCGGTCCTGAAGGGCACTTCGATGGCGGCGCGTATGGCGGGGCAGCGCGGGTTCTTTCCCGTGAGCACGAACCTGGTTCCCATGGCGACACTGGCTGAACACTGGGAGACATTCTGCGCCGGCGCGCGTGAAGCCGGCCGCGAGACGCCTGATCGGAGTATCTGGCGAATAGCTCGCAACATCTTCGTTGGCGAGACGAAAGAGGATGCATTCGATTTTGCTCTCAACAGTGCCTTCGGACGCTCATTCGCCTATCTGGTCGATTTAATCGGTCCCGGGCGTCTGGATGGGTGGAAAGAGGACCCGGAGATGCCGGACGAGGAAGTTACGGCAGAGTACGCGGTGCGGCGGCTGGCGATTGTCGGTGACGTGGATGAGTGCATTCGGCGTTTGCAGGAGATTCAGGATTTGACAGGGGGTTTCGGGACGTTGCTCGCCATCGGTCATGACTGGGATGACAAGCCGCGCTGGCTGCGGTCGATGGAGCTGTTGAAGAATGAGGTGATACCGGCGCTGTAGGGCAGTTGAAGGGGCTGGTGAATGTGGCTCAATTGCGTTACTTCGGGAGTGATGCGATGGGCGTTTGACAGTCAGAAACATTGTCTAGTCAGGACGAAGGCGCAGGTGCTCATCGTTCAGTGGGAGATGGAATCGAAGGCGTTCGATCTTTATTTTTCCCGGTGACCAACTTTATGAAAAGTCGATCCGGTCCAGGTTCGGCCCGGATATGTGGAAAACAGAGTTGAGAGGATTTGACAGTAACGGTTATCTAGGTTAAACCAATCTCGGTGATTGACTGATCACCCTATTCCCTACTCTGTCCCCCCCAGCAGGCCAATTCCTAGCTTCAGTGCAACGAATAGCGCACCACTAGTCACATTCTTGTGTGAGTTGTATCCATTCCATCCACTTTCCTAAAGGAGTAAGAAATGAAGAAACTGAGTCTTAATCGAAACGAATCAGGCGGGCTGGTAAACGGCCAACTGAGTCGAAGGAAGTTTCTGCGCGCGGCCGGCGGGGTCACCCTAGCCTCTGTGGTAGCGGCCTGTGCCGGGCCGGCCCCCGACAGCGGTGCGGACGCCGGAGAGGCCGAGGAGGCCATGGCCGAAGTCCAAGGAATTACAATGCTCATCCGCACAGATATCCGCAGTGCGTATGCAGCTGATGATGCGGTTGAGCGCTGGAACAACGAATTCGAGTCGCAGGTCGCCATAGAGGAACCGGCCGGTGCTCCGGATACGAAGATTCAGGCTGCTCAGGCGGCCGGTGATCTCATCTGGGATGCCTACTCGGTCGTGGTCTTTCCGTGGGACGCTCCCAGGTGGCACAGCCGGGGCTTGATTCAGCCCATGGACGAGTTTATCGAAGCGTCTTCGATTCCAGGCGCAGACGAGGTCGTGCCGGGGATTATCCCGTCGATTTTCGAGGTACACAAGATCGAAGGGAGCCAGTACGGCATTCCCGGCAATGTCGGTAGTGTCGCATTGGGTTGGTTCTGGGAACCGATGGAGAAGGCGGGATTCGACAGTCAGCCGATGACCTGGGATGCGGTTCGAGAAGCGGCCGAGAAGATCGCCGAGACCAGCCCGGACCTGACTCCATTTGATGCGGCCTGCTCGCCGCTCTGCGATCTGTACGCCATGATCTGGGGGGCAACTGAGACTCCGATTACCGACGATGGCTTGATTGATATCTCGGGCGAGGCGAGCCTGGCCTCGTTGACGTGGATTCGCGAGATGGTTGAAGACGGCCTGATGGCACCAGCTACGGGCGAGAATTTCGGCAACTGGTTGAAGGGCGGTACGGCTTTGCTGACTTCGTTCGACGTCCATGGGACAATGGCCCAGCAGACCTTCGGACAGGAAACGGCTACGACCGGAATCAACTTCTTCAGAGAGGATCCCGAAGTGGCCGGTACGAAGGCAGGCACTCCGTTCTGGATTAACTCCACGGCTCTGTTGAACAAGGCCGCCAACCCGCAAGGTGCGGTCGACTTTACCCTCTGGTGGTTTGGGCCGGAGAACAAGGCGACGGGACAACAGATCACACAAGTTGCCGCCAAGCCTTGCTACCAGTACACCTACGACGAGTTTGTCAAGGACGACCCGGTGCAGCAGTGGCAACTTGAAGGCATTGAGTTGGTGCGCAACTCGGTGTGGTTCCCATCCAACCTGTTCTTTAACATTCAGAACGGCAATCTCGCGCCGGAGATGCAGCGTTTGCGCGACTCGACCCAGAGCGTCACGCCTGAAGAGGTCATCGAAGTCGCGATGGAAGGCATTCAGATCGACCTCGACGAGTTGAAGGAGTCCGGTGTTTACGATCGGATGATGATGGCCTAGCTGTGGCCACTGATCGGTCAGCGGCAGTCAGAAGAGGTGTCTGGCGCTGACCGATTCCCCGTCCGTACTTCCAGGAGTCTTCGATGACGGCACAATCCGACTCAGGTGGCGGCGGCCTTTTCGCCGCCATTCGCAGGTATCGACAGACAAGCGGTCAGCAGGTCTCCTTTCGGAGGAACAACATCATTGGCTACCTGTTCATCGCGCCGGCAATGGCTTTGTACCTGACCTTCAACGTTTGGCCAATCTTTCGCGGCCTTGCCATGGCGTTTACGGACTACCGCTTTGTCTACCCGGATACGCGCTGGGAGTTCAATGGCATAAGCAATTTTGTCAAGATGGTAGGAGACCGGCGGGCGATGGATGCGGCCGCGATTTCGCTGAAGTATCTGGCATTCGTCGCCCCAGCCATGATCCTGATTGCTCTGGTCCTGGCGGTGCTGATTTCCAAGGTCAAGAGAGGGGCGGCATTCTACCGCTGGGTAGTTTATCTACCGGCCGTGCTGCCCGTGGCCGTAATCTTCCTGATGTTCGGCGAGATGTACGGATTTCAGTTCGGCTTTATCAACACTGTTTTGCGGGGCTGGGGAATCGAGAATCCCCCTAACTGGCTGGGCGATCGAAGGTTGGCCTTACCCTCGATCGGTGCGGCCCACATTTGGATGATCTTCGGTTTTCCGACTCTCCTGTTCCTGATCGGCATCTACAATATCGGCAGCGAAATGTATGAGGCGGCGTCGCTGGACGGCGCAAACGGTTGGCAGCAGTTCCTGTATCTGACGGCCCCGCTGTTGAAGCCGACATTCGCACTAATCGTCGTGCTGAATCTTCCGCTATTCGGAGTGGTCGAGCCGATGTTAATTCTCAACAACGGCGGGCCGGCCAATTCTACGCGTACGCTTGGCTTGTATCTTTACCAACAGGCCTTCGAACTCGGTGATCTGCGGCTGGGGTATGCCGCGGCAATCAGCCTGGTCATAGGTGTGATCAGTGCACTGATCGCGGGAGTAATCTTTCGCTGGTCGCGACAGGACTAGAGGGCCATGGACGGGCAGATGTTACGCGTGAAGGCGACCCTCACCACAGAGTTTGATCTTAAGCGAAAGGACTGACTGATGGCGACGGAAGCGGATGCAAGCAGTATTGGACAGCAAGCACAGAGAGAGACTGACAGCCAGATGTTCCGGTTGCGCGTGTGGCTGCGGCAAACGGACTTCTTCTCGCACGTGCTTCTGGCAGTCGTTACTTTCATCGTTTTGTTGCCGCTGCTGTGGATCATCTCTACATCTTTCAAGGACCGGCTGGAGTTTTCAACGAATTCAGCGGCTCTGATTCCCAGCAGCTTCAGTCTCGTGAATTATATGTACATGTTTGAAGCGATCCAACAGTTGCCCATTTACATGAGAAACAGCTTTATCCTTGCTGCCGGTGTGACGCTCATCCAGGTGCTTTGCTCTGCACTGGCTGGTTACGCATTCGCCCGGATGCGCTTTTGGGGGCGGGATTTCATATTTGTTGCAATTATTGTTTCGATGTTCGTGCCAAGGGCCGGAGGGCTGATGGCCCTTTACGAATTGATGACTTTTCTTAAGCTGCGCAACAGCATTCTCGGCCTGATCCTGCTCTTCGCGGCCGGTTTACCAGCCGCTATCTTTATAATGCGCCAGGCCTTTCTTGCGATTCCACATGAGGTAGAAGAGTCCGCATTCATTGACGGCGCGAGTTGGTGGCAGACATTCTGGCGAATCGCCCTGCCTCTGGCAACCAGCGCGATGGTCATCATCGGCACGCTAGCCTTTGTCGGCGTCTGGAGCGATTACATCCTCACGTATACAATGATCGACCGCGATGCGCAGATGACTATTTCGGTGGGCATCAAGAAGGTGCTCGCTACCAGCTACGAGTCGGCGCTTTCACCACGGTTCCGTAATCAGTTTGCTGGTGAGGCTGCCGACGCGACGATGCTCCTTTTCAGCGCATTGCCGGTGATTATCATCTACGCGCTGATGCAGAAATGGTTCATGAGGGGGCTGACCGAAGGGGCTATCAAGTTCTAGTCGTTGACAGGTTTCCTACTTTGCCGAGAAGGGAGGACGGAAGGGAGTCTTTCGCAACCTAAGAGGTTCGCGGAGCGATTCCGGACGTCGAGTGTTCGTAGCCTTGCTCGGCCCAAGACTCAATCCGCGTTTCCGCCGGGAAACGCTTTTTTCTTTCCGCAGCCGGCTGCCGTTGGCGACGAGGACGGTTGCCTAGACCAATCCAAGCTCTTCGTCAATCTCCAACTGGTAGGCGTCGACCTTCTCTGACAGCACCTCCTCCATTGATAAGGCCCTGCCTGCCTCACTTGATTCCAGCATCGCGTAGGATAGTGCAACCGAGCGAGTCCCCTGGGTTGGATCGACTTCAATGTCCCCGCCGTCTTCGATTGCGAGGCCCAGTTCGCCATATTCGACGGCGAGCAGTTTGCGGTCGGTCACGGGGAAGGGGAAGTCGTAGCCCCAGAGGCGGTCGCCGCCGAAGAGTGCAGCAGTGATGGGTTCCAAGTGGAAGTCTGGCACAAGATCCAAGAGGCTTGCGTCGCAGATCGATTCGCCAGCTTTGTGGAGTGTGATGAGCTGCCCGGATCTGTCGGGAGGCAGTTCGAGCGAACCGGCCGAACCGTGGATCTGTCTCGTCCACAGGCCCTGGCCGTGGGCGGCGTGGTCCTCTATGAACTGGCAGACGGCGCCGTTCTCGAAGAGTATTGTCGCGTATGAAGCGTCTTCGGCGGTGGCTTCAAACTGTGCGGGCATCTCTTTTTGCCACTTACCGTATACGCCAGAGGGATTGCTGGTGGACCGGCCTTCCGGTCCGGCGGCCGGGTTGTATCGGATTGGTTCGTGCAGGCGGGACTGGGCGTAGACGGTGCTAACGGGCCCCAGGTAGAATTCAAGAATGTCGGCGAAGTGGACGCCCACGTCCAGAAGGACGCCGCTTTCGTTTTTCTGGTGCCGCCAGACTGAGATGGTCATGTGGCTGCCGCCGCCCATGGTATTGTGAATCATGAGGCGCGGCGACCCGATGACGCCGGCATCCAGGAGCGCTTTTCCAAGGCGATTCATGGGATCGCGGCGGTAGTTCTCGGCCACGCTGACGATAGTCCCGCTTTTTTCGGCTGCCTGGCGAATGCGATTGCCGGCGCGTACGGTCAGACCGACCGGCTTCTCTATCATGGCGTGCCAGCCGCGTTCCAACGCTTCTTCGGCTACTGTATGGTGGTAGCGGGGGGTTGTGGTGATATCGACGGCCGCTACGCCCAGGGCTTCGAGCTCCTGCAAAGATTCGACAACCTGCGGGCGCACGCCGAGACGTTCTTCGGCATCGTCAGCCAGAGATTCTGCGTTGGCCCGAACGGGGTCGCAGGCGCCGACCAACTCGAAGGGCGAGAGCCCGGCATTGTGCAGCTCGGCGAGGCCGTACAGATGGCGATGGCCCATTCCGCCGCAACCAACGATTGCGAGAGGGATCTTGTCCATGAGGGGTCCTTTATGCGATTTGGCGGCTATTGAAATGCTAATGGACGCAGAAATCGGAGCACTGCGTGTACTGGTTGGGGCGGCTACTCTTCATTCTTGAGGAGCTGCACACTGGATGCGTAGAACAGGAGCGGCAGGGTCAGGTCCAACAATGACCAAAGCCAGCCCTGAGAGTTTGCAGGGTCGGAAAACTGGAAACCTACATAGTTGTAGAGAAGGCCGAAAAACAGTGCGACTCCAGAATAGAATACCGCGTTTGCCTCAAGGTATTCCCTGGTTATGGCTTCTTCAGAAGACTCATCAACTGATTGTTTGCGTTGGTAGGCGTAGAAAACCACGATAATCATGCCCAAGACGAGGAGGGGATCAAGGATCCGGTAGACTGTATCGGCTACGCCTTCGCCTGCTGGGTCATAGAATTGGGACGCGATGTATTGCACATAGGTTACTACGGCTAATACTCTAAGATAGATTGAAAACAACGATTTCACGCTCCTCCTCCTTGAGAAGACAATTGGCATCCGGGCTCAATGATCTCAACCGCTAAAGTTATATTTTTGGCTTCAGAAGGGGACCCGAGTCCGATGCAAGACTAGCGGTTATGGTTCTTTACAGGCAGCAAACTGGTTGAGATCAGTCAACAAAATATAACGCATTCACATGGCTTTGGAAAGGCGATTCCGTCGCGAGTATAAGCGGATGCTGGTCTGTTCAAGTTTGAGAAACTCGTTCAATTGGATTCGCCAAAGTGGAGATGGGCGATGGTTGTCTCCGGTTCCCAAACGCCCAGTTCGACGGTTGGTTTAAGTGATTCAATATCATAAACGACTATTCGCATCTCGTAGTAACCGGAAGGTAGGTCTGCTGGTAGTTCGATGAGGTGAAGCGAATCAAAGGGTTCGGCACTCCATCCTCCCCCGGTGGAAGAGTGATCTGGTCTCCACAGTACATAGTCTCTCTGGAGGACGCCGCTGCCCTCGGCGTCGTGGAGCCGCAGGGATACGGCGAAATCAGTGTCCAGTCCAGGAGCTGTTTGCCACTGCATAGCCAGCCAGAAAGGGTTGCCTTCTGTTATGTTGAGAGGAGACAGTGCCGATTGTTGCACATCTCCTTGGCCAGCAGCCAAACCAGTAAGGGCTATGCCGCCATCGTAGTTGACCGTCAGCGGATCCAGAAACTCGTAGAGTGTCCAATGGTGGTCCAGCGAGACTTCCGCGTAGCTCTTGATTTGAAAATCAGTGTACTGCTCTGTGCCCATATACTGAGCGTATTTGTCGAATAGTACTGCGAGACGCTGATCTTCATCGCCAGCCCAAATCACGTCGTTACTCCAGTCCACCACTTTTACTTCGGAAAGTGATTGGGACGTCGTCAATGCGGACTCAATTTCGCGGGCAAAATCGGGCATGGCCGTGTGAACGAGATGGACCGGCACCTTACCTTGATACAAGTATTCGAAACTGTACTGCCACAGGTACCCCGGGACCAGAAACGCGATGGTGCCATCCGCTGGCTGTTCATTCGCGATTTGAATGAGGTCAGTCCAGCCACTCCCGTAGTACCATTGTATCTCGGGAGCGGATGCCCATCTGTGGAAATAGTCGCGAAAGGTAAATGCGCCCTGAACCAGAATGGCAAGACCGACCAGAACGGCTAGAGCGGCGCCTGACCTGGATTCCGTAGCTTGGAAAAACCGGTGCCTGGCAAACAGAAAGGCTTCCCAGATTCCAACAGCTACGAGGAGATAGATGGCCGGTATCGCGCCGATCATGCGAATGGTATTCGGAGGAACGGATGTTATCTCTCTTGCAAGCACGGCAGGCAGAATCAGTAGGGCAAGCCAGAGTAACAGTAAGCGATAGGCTGGCCGCGTTCGCCAGCGCCAAACTGCCGCCCCTACGCCAAGCCAGAAGAAGAGCGCCTGCCAGAGGTTCAACGCTGGCGTGCCCACGAGGTTGTGCCGCCAGATAAGGTCGCCTCGGAAGCCAAAGGCAAGAACATATCCCCACAAATTGTTCAGAAACGTTCCCAGTGGATTTCCCAGATTGCGTTCGGAATCGAAGACCCAAGTCTGTGAACTGCGAAGGAAAAAATGATCGGGGTTCATTGCAAAATGAAGGAGAATCGGCGCAGCCACCAGGCCGGCGAAAACGACAAAGATACCTGCCTTCTGCCATTCAGTCCTGGAAGGTAAGGCGAAGAGACGGGAGGGATTCTGTGGAGAACTCGCTGCAGCTACTCTCATTCCATCGTCATTTCTGACCCAGGGGAGCAGAAAACTCAGGCCGAACAGGAGGAACAGAAAGGGCGTGAATCGTGCAGTAATGTAGGTATAGGGCAGCAGCCCGGCACACATTCCCGCCAGCGCGATTCGCCACCAGTTTCCAAGCTTTGCAGCCTGTACACGTTGTCCAGCTGGAGATTGTCCAGTTGGCTTGGCTTTTGAGTCGAGGGGCAGCGCATGGTGCGACCACGCCCACCAGAGCAGGGCCAGGCTCAGGCTGAGAAAGAAAGGGAGGAAGCTGCCTCTGAGCGCAGTGCGCCCTATGACTGTCTGCCCAAGGGATACCGCCAGCAATCCGGCGCTTGCTCCGCCGATTAGGAGACCGCGCCAAGGCGTAGACCTGCCGCTGTGGTCGTCCCGCCCGAATAGTACCCAGCCCAGCCAGAAGAGAACAAAAACGGTGGCTGCGCTGATAAGTGCTGTAGGTAGTCGCACTGCCAGTGCCGTCCTTCCAAGTAGAGAGGTCGACAGGGCAATGGCATATACAATCATACCCTCGCGGCCGTTGTTTTCGGGAAAAAACGCGGCGTGTTCTCCCCGCATCACCTGCAGAGCGTTTACTCCGTGCGTTCCTTCATCGTGATGCAAGCCAGGAGGGAGTTCTGATAGGCGATAAAGACGCAATACTGAGACTGCCAAGGTCAGAGCAATTAGAATCACGGCGGCTGCCGTGGCTATTCTCATTGGATCTTCGCCCATCGGTCGGACAGTATCACTTTCTTGGGATCCGGTTGATGGCATTTTGGACATATTCAGATCTTTGACCGGCAGTCCTTCATTGTGGTCTTCAGCGGCTTTCTGTGACCTGCAATGAGGTCACAACAGTCTCCGGCTCCCAGACGCCGAGTTCGACAGTTGGCTTCAACGTTTCGAAGTCGTAGACGACCAGGCGCAGCTCATAGGCGCCGTGTGGAAGGTCTGAAGGGACTTCAAGAAAGTGAAGCGTATCGACCAATTCGTCTGCATGCCACTTGTCTGTGGTAAGCGATGCGGAGTTTTCGAGGACGGCATCTTGTTGATAAACAGTGCCGCCCCCAGCATCGTGCAGGCGCAGTGAAATCGAGTAGATGGCTTCCACGCCAGGGGTGGTCTGCCAATGGGTTGCAATCCACCAGGGGCGATCCTGGTCCAAGTCGAACTGATGATTCAAGGACAGCTGCTCTGTGCCTTGCCCAAGTGCAAACCCAAGGAAGGATATACCGCCATCGAAGTGAACAGTCAATGGCTCCAGACGATCATAAAATGTCCAGGGACGATCCAGATCGAGATTCGCGTAGCTGTGAATCTGAAAGCTGTCGTGGTTCTCGCTCTTCAGGTAGCGTCCATACTTTTTGAGAATAGCAGTGACTAGCCTGTCGGAATGGACATTTCCTCCAACCAGAATGTTGTCCCAGTCCACATAGTGAACTGTGGAGACCTGTTCCTGTGCGGCAAGCGCAGATTCGATCTTTGACGCCAAATTGTGCGTTGCAGTCGCATGGATGACGCGAGTTACCGCGTCGCCTGTATAGAGGTATTCAAAGCTGGGGTGCGTGCTGGCTTCGAAATGCCATGAATAGGTAGAAATCAGTCCGACTAGATAGACAGTACCAGTCTTCGCTGGTTGTTCGTTCAATGCAAGGGCCAAATCAGTCCAGATCCGTTCGTATGCCGAATTGATGTGAGGTGAGGCCGCCCATTCTTGGAAATAGGCGCGATATGTGTGCGCACCTTGAATCAAAATGAATCCGATCACAGCACCGACAACAATGACTGCTTTGGCGCCTTTATGTCTCAAGCGAGGTGCCCATTTGACCTGAGCCCAATGTAACCGATTCCGCAGGAATCGAATCGTTTCCCAGGCGCCGACACTTGTCAACAGATAGATCGCTGGCGTCGCGCCGTGCATTCGCAGGAAATGGGGAACGTTGTTATCTCTGGACAGAAAGGCGGGTAGCAGCAGCAGCGCCAACCAGAGAAGAAGCAGACGAAGATGGGGGTGTTTCCATCGCCAGGCTGCCGTCCCCACTCCCAACCAGAAGAAGAAGGCTTCCCACGTGTTCAGCAGAGGCTGACCAGAGTAGTTGTGCCGCCAACTCGGGTCACCTCGTATGCCGAAGGCCAATAGATGTTCCCATACGTTTACGGCCAAAGCCCAAAGTGAGCTCATCATTCCGCTACCAGGTTGGAAAACGGAAACTTGGCTGCTGCGCAAGAAAAAGTAGCTTGGATGCAGGGCAAAATAGACGAGAATCGGTGCTGCCAATACACCTGAAACGCCTACGAAGACGCTTGCCAGCGACCACTCAGCACGCAGGCGAGAATTCAAAGACGCGAAGCGAAAAGCAAGAAACGAGATCCCCTTTGTTACCCCTCCCGGTTCGCTCCTGCCCCGTGCAAATTGAAAACTCAGTCCAAAAAAGAGAAACAGGAAAGGAGTGAATCTAGCCGCAATATAGGTATAGGCAAGCAGTCCGGCGCAGGCGCCTGCCATGGCAACCCGCTGCCAGTTCCGGCGATTCCACCCTACCCACAGGAAGGCGAGGCACAGGGTGAGCAACAGGGGGAGGAAGTTGACTCTGAACGACGTGCGCCCGATTACCGTTTGTTCGAGAGAAACTGCAAGCAGGCCGGCTGCTAAACCACCGACCAGCAGACCCCGCCACGGTTGAGCGGTTTCACTCCTTTCATCCCATCCAAAAAGCAGCCATCCCAGCCAAAAGACGGCGAAAACCGTGCCTGAGCTGGCTAGGGCCGTTGGAATACGAATTGCCAGTTCCGTGCGACCCAGAAATGATATGGCAAGGGCCATCAGGTAGATACCCAGCGGCTCTCTGCCGTCATTTTTGGGAAAGTAGATTGCATGATTCCCCTGCAGCACCTTGAGGGCATCCAGAGCATTTGCCCCTTCGTCGAAGAAAAGTCCAGGGGGAAGTTCGCTTAGACGATAGAAGCGAAGTATGACAACGGCCAGCGCAAGAAGGAACAGGATCCCTACTGTTGCTAGTCGAAGGTGAATGCGTTCATCTCCTGACATTTGGGCAACTCTATTCGAATGGGGGCCAGAAGATGGAGTTTTAGACATTCTCTATACCGAGACTCTCGGTAACTATCTGTCGACGCCGGGCTGAGGTCCATGTTGAGTCTGGCAGGCAGAGTACTGTCTCGCCATTTCAGAAACTCCCCAAACTGCAGTTGGGAGGCGCTTCAAGCCGGACTCTGCGTCTAGTGTAGATCCCAAAGGAGATCTGGAGTTTGCATATATCGCGATAGGAAGCGGTGCTTATACCTTCCTGGTTTGTCGTCCGCGAGAAAGCTCGCGCTTCCAAGTTGAAATTGCGTTGGGCACCTGTGCCGTGATAATACTGCTGACGATCTGCAGAGTAACTTCAAGATTTACGGCCTGCTTGATTTCATCCACCCCAGATTTCAACAGGGCCTAAATCTACTCTTGAAGTTTCATATCTCCTCTTGTCGTTCACATCTGGCCAAAACAACTGGTCTTTTCGTCTGAACTGGTGTCAGTCCGGTTTGCCGCGCGCCAATGTCCTTCTCAGTCTTCGAGGCATCTGGCCCAAGGTCGGTCAACCATCAGGGAGGGCAATGGATGAATGGATTCAGTTTTCGGTCCTTGTCTGAAACGTCTTTTTTCAGTGGAGGACAGGCGCAAAGTTGCCGGCGGGAGCGTACCTCGCTCGTTGGAGTCAATCACTTCGGCAGCACCTCGAGCAGTCCGATTTCCAGGCGAGCATTGTCGCCATTCAAAGGCACGAGCGGTTCGTGGGATATATCAGGAAAGTAGAGGCCGGCAACGAGCCGATACATTCCCGGGGACAGCGTCTCCGGGACCACTATGTAATGTGTGGAGTTCAGAACGAGCCCTGGTTCCCAACGTTGGTAGGGCGTATACTGGCCACCGGGGGGGCCATCATGTTGCGAGACGCCCATCCCTGTCTGGTCTACCAGGTGCACAAATGCGCTCACAGGAACGCCGGGAGTTTTTGCAGTCCACCATAGTTGGACGGCCGCCACTTCTCCGGGGCGGGTTGCAGGTGGTGGCCGCACGCCTTCCAGTCGGATGTTACTGTAGTCGGCGCCAATTGGCGTTACTTCCCAGGTGCGATCCGTGATTCCTGTGGTTACTACCACCATCAATGCGCCGAACGCAAGCCAGCCACCCAATGGCAAGAGACGCCGATAGGCCCTGAGAGTTGATTTACTACCTGGCCAGACAGTGCCCTCCCCTCTTGATCCCAAATAGAGCAACGTAAACACTAAACTCCATCCGACTGCCGTCAAGAATCTGCCAAGCCAGACCGAGCGTGTAGGGCCCCATTCAAATACAACATCGTACGTGCCGGGTGGAATCTGTACACTTGCGAGGGCGAGCTGGCTCGCTGGCTCGACTTTTGCCTGTATTCCATCGAGTGTAACTCGCCAGGAAGGGAAGTAGAACTGGTGGAAGAGAAGGCGGACTGCTTGTTGCGTTGTGACCTGGAATTGGTGTTGAAGAAGGCCCCAGCGTACCGGCACCACTGCCAGCGTCTCATTCGAGTCTGGCATCATGAGCTCGTCCCATGGAGGCCCCCCAATCGAACGAGGATCAACATCAACCCAGACAGGCATGAACTCCCGGGGCCAACTGCCGATCCTGTTACCCTCCGCATCGCGTTCCCATGCCTGAGAATTTAGGTGCCAAAGAGCTGGAGCCGAGAACTCCCTTTTGCGGAATTCGGGGTCCGAGGGGTAGTTCAGACCGACAGTCGAATAGAAAACGATGTACGTTGCAATTGTCATGAATGCAGTGGGCGCTATGTAGGCTGGCAGGCGTCGAAGAACCTGCAGCTGTTCCATGCATACTGCCAACAGCAGCGAAGTGCCGAAAGCGACGAACACCTGCCAGCGCCAGGGGAACTGCAGTTTTTCGAACAGAAACTCGACGCCTGCCCACAGCCAGTAACTGGCTGCAGTGGTCAACCAGACAGCTAGAATCGTGGACAGCAGCACAAAAGAAGTGAAGAGGCGAAGATTGCCTGCCTTCGAGGCCACGGCAACATAGAATGCGAAAATGCCAATCGGGATTGTATATATGGGAAGGAAAAACGTTGGATAGTGGGGATAGTTGTAGGAATAGATTAGGGCAGGTTCGAACATATCATTCCACCCGGCCATGTGTTTCATCCAGGCGCCGAAGACGACCCCTTGGCTAACTCTGACCCAGTCCAACTCGAACAAGACTGGCAGAGTCGACCATGAGGTCAGGAGAATGCCGACGGTTGCAATGCCGGCCATAGTCAATCCAGCCGAGATCGGGGAGACGGCGCCTCCGCGATGTCGTTGCAGGGCAAGAATGGCAAGGACGACTGCGAAGAAGATTACAGTCATAAGGGCTGTCAAATGATGCGTCAGAATCAGACCGCTAAGAGCTAGCCCTGCTTTGGCCAAGAACGGGCCGTACGTGCGCGCCCGCTGTAATCGACCTGCGGCGTCTATTCTCGCTCCATTTTCCAGGTGTGAGTGTGACGCCACGGCTTGAACTCCGTACAAGGCGACCAGTGGCAGCCACATAAAGGCGGCGAGTTCAGCAAAGGCGCCCCTTTCAAAGAGATCTATCATGCGATATGGATGAAACTGATAGCAGATGGCACAGGCAGCGGCAGGCCAGACAGCGAAAAAAAGACGCGCCAAACGAAACATCCACAGTGCTGAAAGCGCAAACCCGGCTGCTATCGGGAGACGCAAGCTTGTCACCATATCCAGCCCAGCCAGGTTCAGGAGTGCAGACGGATAATAGACAAGAGGCGGGTAATAGTTGAGTACGGGATAACCATATCCGAAGCTGTAATCCGGAAACCAACGTGGATAGAGTACGCCTGCCCGCAGCGCATCGGCTAACGCACGAATCCTGTACATGTGAATCAGTCCGTCGTGAGTTATAGAGGGCCAAGCATTAGTCAACCAGAGGACCAGTGCGAAAGAGGAAAACACCAAACACAAGACTACGATGCTTTCCTGTAGGACGAATGCCTTCAATTCTCTTTTGGCGGGTTCTTGGCGTGAAGCGTCAGGTTGCATCTTGTAATTTGAATTTCGGAGCTTATTGGCTGTCTGCTTAGCTGGTAGGATCGTGGTTTTCGCCCTCAGACTTTCAGGGAAAGGATGTAGATCGAGTTGAGTTCGCTGGAACTTTCCTGATACTTCAGTGGCATTTCCAATGATCAGAGCAAACGGATATCGCTCTGTGCTCCACACCAAACCATGGCTTGGACAGCCCTCCCTCAGCGCATCGACATGGCTCTCGGCCTATCCAGTAGACAAGAAAGACCGTACCGGGGCTTGTCATGTCAGGACTGTGGGCAGACCATAGGTCAGTGGCGTGCGACGCAGGAGTGCGGCGCCAGCGCCAATTGTATATTCTCCAATTGCCTCGCGTCCACTCGTGTGTTGGTGAAGGAAAACGGTTTGGTTGCCCCGCTGTACCTGGAGGGCAAACTCACCACTGTCTTCCTCAACCAAAGCAGGACTTAGCACAGCCAGAACGCGCCCAGATATCCTATTGTTGTCCCCCTTTTTCTACCTGCAGAAGCGCCAGGACAGCCTCAGCCTTCCAGACGCCGAGTTCGACCGTTGGTTTCAGTGTTTCATAGTCATAGACGATCAGGCGTAGCTCGTATTGACCAGGCTCCAGGTCGGGGGGAATCTCCACATGGTAGAGCGTATCGACCGGCTGGTCAGGGTTCCAATTGCTTGTGCGTGAATAGTTCGGGTTGAGAAGGACAATGTCCCTTTGGTAGTCTCCACCGCCCTCAGAATTGTGCAGACGGAGGGAAACCGCAAATTCAGTTTCCAAGCCGGGAGCGGTCTGCCAACGCATGGCGATCCAGAGTGTGCGTTCCGGTCCCAGATTGATCGGTTGCAGCGTGGAAAGTTGCGCGTCTCCTTGGCCGAGGGCGATACCCAAAAGTGCTATACCCCCATCATAGCTGACAGACGGCGGCTCCAAATTTTCATAGAAAGTCCACCTAAGATCGAGAGCAATGTCGGAGAAGGTGTGAACCTGAAAGAAGGTGTGTTGCTTACTTCCAAGAAACGTGCCGTATTTCTCCAGGAGAGCCACGGTAAATTCTTCGCCTCCACCTATCCATTCCAACTCGTCGTTCCAGTCTACGACCTTTACGCTCGAGACTTCCTCGTTGGATTTGAGGATGGCTTCGATTGTTTGAGGGAGATGGGTCATGGTCGAATGAATGACGTGTGCAGGCGCCTCGCCCTGGTAGAGGTATTCGAAGCCGTAGTGGCCATTCGACGGGTGATAGGGGATCAGGTACACGGCCTGGCTGTCAGACGGTTGATTGTTCAGAACATGGGCCGCTGCGGCTATTTCAGAGTCGGCCGAGGCGTAGTAGTTAGGTGTGCCCACCCACTCGAAAAAATAGGTACGATAGACAAGAATGCCCTGAACAAGGATTAAGCAGGTGACTGGAAGCCCCACAGCAGCGGCGGCGGTCGCGTCTGTGAAAGCGATACGCCCTTTCAAGAGGCGAGCCGATTCCCAGACGCCAACGCCCGCCAGGAGATAGGCTGCCGGTGTGGCTCCGATAATACGAAGAGAGTTTGGCCCATGGCCTCTGTTATAGGACAACATGGCCGGCAGCAGCATTACTCCGAGCCAGATGAGAAGAAGCCGATTGGGAGGTTGTCTTCGCCAGCGCCACAGAGACATACCCACACCGGCCCAGAAGAAAAGTGCCTCCCATGGATTAAGCAGGGGCTTGCCTGCGAAATTGTAATTCTCATTCGGGTCTCCCACCACGCCGAAGATAAAGAGATAATCCGCCACGTTGTTCAGGAACGCCCCCAACCAAGTACGGTGACTATCGAGTGAGAGCGAGATTTCCCTACTGCGGAAAAGGAAATCTTCGGGATGGAGGACGAAATAGGTTAGAATCGGCGCTGCTACCAGAGCGGCTGCGGCGACGAAAACGCAAGCCTTGGGCCATTCGGCCTTGGCCTTTGCTTTAGCGGCATCTCCAAAGGGAATCAGAAAACTCAGCCCAAAAAGTAGAAACAGGAAGGGAGCAAAGCGGGCTGGGATATAGGTATACAGCAATAGGCCCGCGCATGCGCCTGCCAGCGCCAACCCCCACCACGATGGATTACGCCTGCCAGTCTGTCCCCACGACCTCCAGAGCAGGGCCAGAGTGAGAGCGAGAATGAGTGGCAGGAAATTGGCTCTGAAGCCCCCACGTGCGAGGAACGTCTGGCTGATGGATGCCGCCATCAGACCTGCACCGATTCCAGCCACAGTAAGTCCCCGCCAGGGCCTAGGTCGGCCGCTCTGTTCGTCCCTACCAAACAGGAGCAGGCCCAGCCAGAATACGGCCATAACTGCCCCTGCGCTGGCCAAAGCCGGCGGCAGATGAAAGGCCAATAGCGAAGGACCAAGAAGGAGTGTAGCGAGCGCAGTGGCGTAGATTGCAAGCGGCTCGCGTCCGCTCGCCTTTTCGGCAAAGAAGACATGGTGTTCTCCCTGCAGCACCAGCAGAGCATCGACGCCGTTCGCCCCTTCATCATTAATGATGCCAGGCGGAATATCGGAGAGGCGGTAGAGACGCATCATCACGACAACAGCGGTCAAAGCGATGACAATCCCTACGGCAACCAAGGGAACCAGGATCCGATCTTTTCCTGGGGACCGCGCAAAGTTTAGTGAAGAATGACCATCTGGAACCATATCATGCATCTTCTTCTGTCGAAGGTACCCTTCTTATTCTCCTGTCTATTGGGCATAATCAAATGCAGGACTTTTTGCGTGAAGCGACATTCTTCCGAAGAATCGGTTTCATTCAGAGTTTATCGAAGTCGTAAGGAGTTCATCGACGAGGCGAGACCGGATTTGACGGCCTAGTGGCGCCGAGCATTCCAGTTGCTCAACGGTGCTCCAATTGGGAGTTTCGTATGCCGCCGAACCGTGGACCGGGGCGTTCCGGGGACCAGCCAGCCACTAAGGCAGACTCTTGTCGTGATGGCTGAGCTGTTCTGTGCCGTCGGCGGTGACAAGGAAGGCGTCTTCCAGGCGAATGGCGGTTACGCCCGGGATATAGATACCCGGTTCGAGCATGATGACATTGCCTTCCTGGAATTGCTCCTGGTTGTAGGGGACGATGCGTGGCGCTTCATGGCCGGTCAGGCCGATTCCGTGGCCGGTGTGGTGAGGATAGACTTCGTAACCGCCGGCAACCATAAAGCTGCGAACTTTGTGATCCACTTCCTTGGCTACCGCGCCGGGGCGAATGAGAGAGACTGCATAGGCGAGAGCTTCCTCGACGAATCTGTGCATTTCAACTTGCTGGGCCGTTGGCTGTTCGACATAGTAGGTGGCACAGCTGTCGGTCCAGTAGCCGTCAACTACGACGCTCAGGTCGAGAATGAAGGAATCGTTGGCAATTATTTCAAAGTCCAGGGGCGCGGCGCTCATGTTTGCCGGTCGGTGGCCGACGATGCAGTCATTGCCCATCTGCATCCATTTGCCTGCCTCTCGCTCCACTGCCGTCTGTACTTCGGTCCAGACGTCGATCTCGCGCTGGCCCAGACGCACGGCATTGCGGCCGGCTTCGTGGCCGATGGTTGTCAAACGGAAGCCCTCGCGAATGCGGGTCAATTCCTCCTCGGTTTTCACTGCCCGAAGCGGCAACAGCCAGCCTTCAAGCGACAGGTGTTCGCTACCTGGGCTCGCCTCGCGGAGCGACTGCCAGATACCCAATATCAGGCTCTTTTCCTCCACACCAACCCGGCCGGAAGGCCCGTTGACGCCGGCGACAAGCTCCCGCAGTGCTTCCGCCAGCCGGGCAGGAGCGTCGATCGGCTGTTGAATCGTATAGCCGATAACCGGCACAAACGCGCAACCGGTTTCGTCGCCGAAAGTGGAGGTTTCGCCATATCCTTCATCGGCCAGAAGTGTGAAGTTGCCGCGCTCGAAGAGGACCAGGGCCGGCGGGGTCAGATTCAGGCCTGTCAGCCAGCGAACACTGTCGAAATCAGAGAAGAGCGCCAATTCGACACCGGCTTCTTCAAGCATCCGGGTCGTTCGCTGTCTTTGCTGTGCGTGCATTGTGACGTTATGTCCTTGGCTTCGTAGCTAGTGTAAGCGGGAAACGGTGCAAAATTCAGGGTCCCAAGCAAGTCCACTTTTCATTCTACCACGGCATCTGACGCTTGGAATACTCCCTGCCGATGCGGGCCGCCTCCTCGGTTGCCGAGCCGACCATCACGCCTTCATCGATGCGTTCGACAACGTCGTGGGGGCGCACGCCGTTGAGGAAGAAGACGTTGGCCGCATCGCAGGCCGCCTTCACGCGGGCACGGGCGGAGCTCATCTCCTGGGGATAGGGCGGGTCGTGGGCGTCGGGATGGCCGAGGCTCATGCCCATGTCGCCCGGTCCCCACTCGGCGAAGGCGATGCCGGGTACGGCGGCGCTGGCTTCGGCGTTGGCCAGGGCGCGTTTGTTCTCGATCTTGAGGCCGAGCATGATTTCGCCTTCGGGGTTCAACGGCCAGACGTCTGCCTTTTGGACATATTCCTGAGGCGTCACGCCCCAGATCTCGGCAGCCATGGACTGTCCTCCGGCCCCCCTTCTACCCTGGGTCAACCCGTTGGGGCCGTCGGAGAGACCGATTGACTGGGTGGGATAGCGGGAGGACTCGACGAAGACGCGGACGGCGCCGGGCGTTTCGGCGTGGCAAAGCAGGATGCCGTGAACGCCGCGGGCGAGGACTTGCTTGATCATCCAAGCGTTGGCTCGCATAACGTTTTCGTCGGTGCCGTCGGTTGGCAGAGTGCAGATTACCGTGGGCGTCCTGTGTCCGCTGCGGGTTTCGCCGGCATCGGCCAGACCGCGCATGAATTCGCCCAGTCCGACGGGATTGAAGGCGCCGTGCTCGAACTCCACCATGAGGTAGTCGGCCCAGGTGTCCCTGTGGGCGGTCCCGTTTTCGTAGGTCAGACCACCGCGTACACCTGTGTAGTAGATGGGTTGTCCTGCTTCCAGCAGCTCGATTGCTCTGTTTATGCGCGGCATTCAGTTCCCTCGCTCTGAAGTGAAATCTTTTTGTCGCTGGCGAATCTATAGCGCGCGCAGCGGCTCTTCGATCATAGCTACCAGGGCTTCAAAGAATTGGGCGGCACGGACGCCGTCGACAGCGCGGTGGTCGCAGGAGAGAGTCAAGGTCATCATCGGTCGAACGGCGGGCTGCCCATCCACGGCGACGACGCGATCGGCGATGCGGCCCACGGCCAAAATGGCGGCCTGGGGCGGGTTGACGATGGCGTTGAAGGCGTCTACGCCAAACATGCCCAGATTGCTGATGGTAAAGGTACCGCCTGCGAAGTCGTTGGGCTGCAGGCCGCCGCTGCCGGCGCGTGCGACCAGGTCGGCCCTGCGGGCGGCGATCTCTTCGACGCGCAGGCGGTCTGCGCTGTGAACCACGGGCACGAGCAGCCCGTCTTCGACGGCGACGGCCAGGCCGACGTTGATCTCCGGAACGGTGACGATATTGCCGTCATCCCAATAGGCGTTGAGGCGGGGAAAACGGGCCAGTGAGAGTGCGGCCAGCTTTGTGAGCAGGTCGGTGTAAGTGATCGCGGGCCCGTCGGCGGCACCGGAGGAGAGAATCGTACGCCAGTGAATTAACTGGTCGGCGTTTACCTCGCGTACCAGATAGAAGTGGGGCACGCTGGTCCAGCTGCCAGTCAGGCGTTCGGCCATGATCTGCCACATACGGGAAACGGGCTGTGTTTCGGGTTCGATTGCTGCAGGGGCGGGTGCGGCGATGGCGGGGGCTTCCGGCAGCGGCTGTGCCGACAGGGGAACGTCGGCGGCAAGCACGGCCCCCTCGGGCCCGCTTCCGTCCAGTGAGGCCAGATCGACGCCCCGTTCGTGCGCGAGCCGCCGCGCCTTGGGCGAGGCGAGGACTCGCGTGCCGGAACTGGTGGAACGGATGTGGGCCTCGACGTCTTCCTTGGAGATGCGGTCGCCTGCCGCCTGGACATCTGCCAAGTTGACGCCGTGTTCGGCGGCAATGCGAGCGGCGACGGGGCTGGAGGGAAGAGGGGCAGCCGGGCTTGCTTCCACTGCGGGCGTTTCTTTGGGTGCAGCCGCTGAGGGCGCAGAGGGGATTTCTTCGCCTTCGACCGCGATCAGCCCGATCACCTCACCTACGGGCACCTCATCACCTTCCTGTGCGGTCACGGCGGCCAGAAGGCCGGAGGCGGGCGCTTCGACCTGCACGTCGACCTTGTCGGTAGCCACCTCCATCAGAGGCTCGCCGGCCGTTACCATCTCGCCTTCTTTTTTGAGCCAACGCAGCAAGACACCCACGTCCTGGGCCATTCCCAGTGCCGGCATTATCACTTCTTTGGGCATGCGATCCCCCTTTTTTGGGCGTCCTCAGTTCAATTGACCGGGATGGTGGGCTGTCTTAACCGCATAGGGCTTTGGCCGTCTCGACGACGTAGTCAGCGTCCGGGATTGTCAGGTCTTCCATCGCCGGGGAAAAGGGTACCGGTACGTTCATGGCGCCAATACGCTTTACCGGGGCATCCAGATAATAAAATGCGCCGTCGGCGATGACTGATGCAATTTCACCTGTGACACCATACTGCTGGTATCCCTCGTCGACCACCAGTGCGCGACTGGTTTTGCGGGCGGACTGGACGAGCGTATCGGTGTCAAGCGGGGTCGTTGTGCGGGGATCGATGAGCTCGGCACTGATGCCGATTGAATCCAGTTTTTCGACCGCTTCCAGGGCTACGTAGACCATTGAGCTGGTGGCGACGATGGTTATGTCGTCACCGGTACGCTTGACGTCAGCCTGGCCCAAAGGAAGCGTATACTCTGCTTCGGGTACGGGACCCTGCTCCTGATATAGCATTTTGTCTTCGAAGATAACGACGGGATTGTCGTCGCGGATGGCGCTTTTCATCAGTCCTTTGGCATCGTAAGGCGTTGCGGGCAGGGCTACCTTCAGACCGGGGATGTGGCTGAAGAGGGCGTGCAGGGACTGGCTGTGCTGGGCGGCAGAGCGGCGGCTGGCCCCCAGGGTCGTGCGCAGGACCATGGGCACTGTCAGTTTGCCGCCGGACATGTAGTGGGTCTTGGCTGCCTGGTTTACCAATTGGTCCATCACCAGGGTGGTGAAGTCGCCAAACATGATGTCGACGATGGGCCGCATACCGGTGATGGCGGCGCCGACGCCGATGCCGGCTATACCCGCCTCCGAAATTGGGGAATCGATGACGCGTTCAGGGCCGAACTCATCCAGCAGACCGACCAGCACTTTGAAGACGGAGCCGGCGGCCGCAACGTCCTCGCCAATGACAAAGACGCTTTCATCGCGAGCCATCTCTTCGGCGATAGCTTCACGAATGGCCTGACCGAATGTAATCTGACGTTCTCCCGGCGCGTGGATGGCCGGGCTGCGATGGGTACCGTTCTCAAGCGTAGACATGATTGTCCACCTCGCTTTCACTGGGGAATGACGCCTCTTCGGCGAAAGCAACCGCGTCATCTACGGCTGTCTTTACTTCCTGGCGGATTCGCTCCAGGACATGCTCTTCCGCCTGCTTACTTTTCAACAGCCAGTCCTCGAGAAGCGTCAAGGGGTCGCGCTTGGCCCATTCGGCTTCCTCTTCGCGAGTGCGGTATGGGCGGTCGATATCGCCGACATGATGCCCGCGGAATCGATAGGTGTTGCAGACGAGGAAGGCCGGACCGCCGCCTTTGCGCGCACGATCGATGACGAGGCGGGCAGTGGCATGTACGGCGCGGATGTCCTGGCCGTCGATGGCCTGCGCATGGACACCGAAACCTGTGGCGCGACCGACCATGGAGCCGGCGGCGGCCTTGGAGTTGTGCGTATACTCGCCATACTGATTGTTTTCGCAGACGTAGATTACGGGCAACTTCCAGAGCTGGGCCATATTCATCGACTCGTACAAGAGTCCCTGACCCAAAGCACCGTCGCCAAAGAAACAGACTGAAACCTGATCGGTTCCGCGCAGTTTAATGGACATGCCGGCGCCGGTGGCGATGCCTGCGCTGCCGCCGACGATGCCATTGGCGCCCAGGTTGCCTGTCTCCTGATCGGCGATGTGCATGGAGCCGCCTTTACCGCGGCAGTAGCCGGCTTCCTTGCCCAAGAGTTCGGCGAACATTTTGTCCAGCGCGGCGCCCTTGGCGAGGCAGTGGCCGTGGCCGCGGTGGGTGCTGGTGATGTAGTCGTCCTGGCGCAGGGCTTCGCAGACACCGACGGCGATCGCTTCCTCGCCGATGTATAGGTGGGTGATGCCCGGCATGCGGGCGCTGGTGTAGAGGTCGTTGGCCGTTTCCTCGAAGGTGCGAATCTTGACCATCTGCTCATAGGCCTGGAGCCAGTGTTCGGCGTCCAGATCAGGTAGGCTCGGATTGGTATCGTTCGTTTCGCTCATAGCGTCACCCCATGGTTAAACCGGATTCTTACCAGTGCATGACCCAGCCACTGTCAACATTTATGGCCTGGCCGGTGATGTTGCGGGCATGTTCCGAAGCCAGAAAGACTACGGTGGAGGCGATTTCCTCCTGGGAGACCAGACGGCCCAGTACTGCGAGGCGGCCGATCTTCTCGGTACACCATTCTTCGTAGGTTGGTCTCTCGTCCTCCGGCATGTCGGCGATGGAAAACTTGTGGATGCGCCTTTGGAGGGGCGTGTCGACCATGCCGGGACAGATTGCGTTGGCACGTATATTGTAGGGGGCAAAATCCTTGGCGGCAATTTGCATGAAGCTGAGCACTGCGGCCTTGGAGACGCTGTAAGGGGGATCGGTCTGGGAGCCGATCTGGCCGGCAACCGAGGAGAAGAAGAGGAAGGTGCCCTGGCGCCGGGCGATCATCGGCTCGTAGAAGGCGTGGGCGGTGTTGACGGCGCCGAGGACGTTGACTTCGTGGACGCGGGGCCAGTCGGAGGGCTCGAGGTTCCAGAAGGGGAAGCCGCCTTTGCCCGAATCGATGCCGACTGTGAAGACAACGTGGCGTACGGGTCCGAGCTCGTTTTCGACGCGGGTCGCGGCCTCTTGCAAGGCGGCAAAGTCTGTGACGTCGACCTGCGCGGAAAATGTTTCGACGCCGTGGGAGGCGGCTTCCTGGGCCACATCAGTCACGACCGGGTCGCGATCGAGCAGTGCCACGGCGGCGCCTTCGGCTGCGAAGGTTTTGGCGATCATGCGGCCCATTCCGTTTGCGCCGCCGACTACGACGGCGGTCTGTCCTGCGAGTTCCAAATTCATTGCCTTCCTCTGCTGTTCAGAAAGTGCTTCGGGCACCCGGTTCCAGAGTAGTTAATACGCCAACTTTTCTCTGGCGGAGCCATTTCACAACGGCCTCGGAAACGTGTTCTTCGGGATAGAATTCAGTCTTCTCCGTTCTGCGCCTGGAGTTGAAGTTTTTCCAGCAGCTTCGAAGGGGTTCGCCGGCGAAGTTCTTCGACGAATGCCTCGTTTTCCTCCATCGACCGGTCGATCTCAGCTCGATGGTCGAAATAAAATGCCAGTGCCGCGTACACGTCAGACAGCGACAGTTCGTATTCGGCAGCAATTTCGTCGGCGCACTTGCCCATGCGCTCGTGCCAGATAACGATGTTTTCCACTGTTATCCGGTGTCCGGCGATACGGGGTTTGCCACCTACTATTCCAGGGGTAATCTCGATATGTTGGTCCAGAGATTTGATAGCCATAGGTGTTCCCGACAACGTCTACTTAGCTGGATTGGCTGTCGTGAAATACGTTCATACTTGAAGCACTATAGATATGGTGAATCATACTCATTGCACTGCACGCTGGATTCAAAGGTCAAGTCTATGGATCCGCCCCGGTGCGGTTCGCTTGCACGCGCGGGGTCAGGTCGAACTGGGTCTCATGGCCGTGGAAGAACCGATGCAGTTCATCTACCATGAGTGAAAAGAATCCGTGCTGCCCTGCCGGGCCTCCGAAGGCGCCGATGTGGGGGCTGAGGAAGACGTTGGGCAGCTGGAGGATTTCGCTGTCGGGCGGCACCGGTTCGGGGTTGAAGACGTCGAGGCCGGCGACGATATCGCCCTGTTTGAGCCTTTCGATGAGTGCGTCCGGGTCGGTCACTTTGCCGCGGGAGACGCTGACGAAGACGGTGCCTGGGCGCAGGCGGGCCAACTCTGCTTCGCCAAGCATCCCTTCGGTGGCGGGCGTGTGGGGTACCAAGCAGACGACAACATCGCAGGAGAGGACGTGTTCCAGACTCGTCTGCAGAAAGCCCAGGGCCTCGGGCAGCTCCCGCGGCAGGTAGGGATCGTGGACCCAGATTTCGGTTTCGAAGGCGCGCAGGAATTTCATGAGGCGCCGGCCCATGTGTCCGCAACCGATCAGGCCGACCCTTCGGCCCCACAGGAGACCCTGCATTCCCTCCATCAAGGTACGGTCGAACCTGGTCTGGCCGGCGATCATGCGGCGAAAATGTGCGGCGCCGTTTTTGAGGCTGATGAGAATCAGGGCCAGCGCCCATTCGGAGACCGGGTAGGAGGAGTGGTTTGTGGTGTCAACTGTGCGGATGCCGCGCGCCCAGGCGGCGTCGAGGTCGATGCGGCTGGCGAAGCGATCACCCTCCATTTCGCCGATGATTTTGAGGGTGGGGGCGGCGTCAAGCATGTCGGCCGTCACCGTCGGCGCGCCCAGACAGACGACAAGGGCGTCATTGCCCGGCAGGGCTTTCGAGAATTCGAGTGCGGCTTGCGGGTCGGTGTTGGTGTCGTAGATGCCGCCGCCTTCGCAGGAGAACCAGTCCCAGTCGGCAAAGGCTTCCAGGCGGGTCAGGTCCTGCGGATCGACATGGTTGTAACGAATGTCTTCGTTGAAGGCCAAGAGTACTCTGGGTCGGTTTTGGGACATAGGCGTTATTTCAGATTATAGGCTTCAGGTCAGCCAAAGTTCTCTGACTGTTGGGATTGCACGTCGGAAACCTTCTTCGCCGGTCTTGCTGGCCTCTTCGACAGAGATCCAGCCGTCGAAACCTGCATTGCGGAAGCGTTCGAAGAGGGCATTCAGGGGCGTAACGCCGGTCCCTATGAGAACCGGCTCGAACGAACCTGCCTGCCTGATGTCGCTGACGTGGACTGCGGCGACGCGCGGCAGGACGGCATCCAGCACGGTCAGCGGGTCGTCGTTGACCGCCAGCAGATTGGCGGTGTCAAAAAGGAGCTGCAACCCGCTGTCAGCGGTCCTGTCGCAGATTTCGAGAAAGACAGAGGCTGTCTGGGAGAAATCGAAATAGGTCCAGACATAGCCGATGGCATGGTTCTCATAGGCGAGCGTAACGTCTGCGGCTTTTGCTTCGTCGACCCATTCCGACAGGCCCTCTGCTGCCCAGGAAACACCGTCCTGGCGGTTGACGCCGGGGTGGTTCTGTCCGGCGGTTACGCGCAGGAAGCTGACACCCAGCTGTGCTGCGGCGTCGATGTAGCTGCGGAGCTCCTGGCGGTGCTGCAACCTCACGGCCGGATCCGGGTGGGTGAAGTCGGTATAGGTTACCATGCCTGCAATGATTACGCCTGCGTCCTGCGCCTGCCTGCGCAGTCCGTTCAGATACGGGCTTTGCAGAGAGTCCAGGTGGGCCACACTGATGTCGGCCCCGTCCAGACCGATGTCGGCGGCCAAGCGGAACCAGTCGGCCAGTGTGCGATCGCCGCGGCTGATTTCGGGGTAGAGGGAGGCGGGGAGGCAGGAAAACGGCATTGCGCTATGACTCGGAGATGGCGACGACCGCACCCGAAGATGCGTCGCAGTAGATGAAGCGGCTGTCGGGATCGGCGCTGAGCCCGTGCGGCTCCGGTTCGGTGTCGGGCACGGTGATGCGGTCCAGTTCGGAGCCGTCGTCCAGGCTGAGTTTGACGATGACGCGGTGGCCGGTATGGACGACCCAGAGGCCGTCCTCCTCGCGGACTACGCCGTGGGCGCGCGTGTAAGGCAGGGGGATAATGTGCTGGACGGTCCAGTCGCTGATACGCATCTTGGTAAGAGTCTGGTCTTTCAGCGTCGTCAGCCAGAGGTGGCCGGGTTCGTGGTGGTCATATTCGATGCCATGGGTGCCGCCGCCGTTGGGCAGGGGATGGCGGGAAATCGTCTTACCGGTCTCGGGGTCGACGCGCAGCACCTCGCCGGCCGACTTGCCGGCGTCATGCGCCCGTTTGGGCCGCCACTTGTCGGCAGAGCCGTTGGCTGCCAGCCAAAGGCTGTCTTCGCCCCAGGCCATTCCGCTGGTGTTGGATGAGTCGCTGGGGATTTCATGAATCATCATGGGCACGCCGTAGTAGTCCAACTCGCCGTTGCGCTCGACCAGCATCACGCGGTCGGTGATCTGATCGACAATCCAGAGACCGTCAGATGTCATCTGGAGGCCATTGGGGACTGCGTAGGGAGATCGGAACAGCTTCTTGTATTTCTGCATGGTTCACCCTTCAGGAATGTGTGAAGAAGCGGCCGCGCGGGGGCGGGCGGTGATCGGTTACTGTAGTCCTTCCGGAGGGGAGACGCCGACTGCGTTTCCACTTTCGACAATGCGCGCCCAGGTGCTCTCCTCGATTGGAATTCCGTTTTCCAGGCGTAGTTGGCGCCGTTCCTCTTCGATTTCACCGGGGTAGTAGATCCTCTTCACGCCCGGCAACTTGGGCGAGGACCAGACCCATTCAACCAGCTTTTGCACTTCCCGTTTGTATTCGTCGGGGTCGATGAAGCTCTCGATTTTGATGGCGAGCGCGAGCCAGCCGGATGCGCCGCGGGTAGGGGGGTCGGCGCTGCATCCGGCCCAGGAGAGGCCGCCGGCGATGGCATCGACCATCATGCCCAGTCCGTAGCCCTTGTGTCCGACTGAGCCTCCCAGCGGGAGCATGGCGGCATCACGGGCCATAAACTCATTCGGGTCCAACACTGCGTTGCCTTCGGAGTCAATCAGCCAGTCGTCCGGTACAGGCAGGCCTCGCGCCCTTTGCAGATCCACCTTGCCTCCGGCCACCATGCTCGTGGTCATGTCCAGCATCAGGGGCGCTCCGCCGGCGCGGGGGGCGCTGAAGGCGAGCGGGTTGGGCGGCAGCCGGCGGCCGGTGCCGCCGAAGGGCGCGGTGAAGGGGCCACCGCCGTTGAGGAGGAGCAGGCCGATGCAGTCCTGTTCGGCGGCAATGGGTGGAAAGGCCCCCAGGCGGCCGATGTGGGTGGACTGGTGGACGGCGACGGCGCCGAATGTGTGCTGCTTGGCGCGGTCCACGGCCATTTCCATGGCCATTTTCGCCAGGACGATGCCCTGCATGCGCTGCGCGTCAATGACGACCGATGCGGGAGATTCGCGCACGATTTTGAGGGGGCCGACCGGCTTCATGGTGCCCTCGCGCACTGCGGTTATGTAGCCGGGCAGGCGGATGACGCCGTGGGAGTCATGTCCGACGAGATTGGAGTCGACGAGGTGGTTGGTAACGTCCTGTCCCTGGTCGGCGGGAAAGCCGGCTGCGGCGAAGATGGCGGCGCCGTATTCTCTCAGGCTGTCGTGGGAAATGGTTGGCATTGGCGCAGGTTCCTGTGCTGGCTGTATTGGCTAGGGTATATGGGAAGGATATGCGTCGCGGCGGCCCATGGCGCCTGCATTGCCGGGCGTGTGTTCCTGGAGAAGCCGGCTGGACTGGTAGGTTTCGTGAAAAAGTATACCCTGCGCAGTAGAAAGATTCAAGCGGCAACGACTCGCGGCAGTCCAGTTCAGATTCGTCTTCACAGTGGTCCTCAAATGGGTTGCGGGCAGTTCTGGCAGAAGCACAGAATGCCTTCGTCATTATACCATCTTGTGGTAATCACCTGTTTCTGTAAGTGTGTGTTGAGCAGGGCATACGCATCCCATCGGGAGGGAGCCTTTAGGAGATAGTCAGTTTTCCGTGCGGTGCAAGACTGCCAGGCCGTTTCGCGGATGGACGAGCGTTCACGAGTGTTGGGTAGATTGTCTGAATCAGGATTTGCTGGATTTTTTGGATTTTCGGGATGCGGCTTGTC
>VXOE01000126.1 GCA_009840225.1 Caldilineaceae bacterium SB0662_bin_25
TACGCGGCGCCTCCTCCGTCCACACCCAGATCTCCGGTAGGGGCAGGCCTTGTGCCTGCCCTCGTACACCCACACACACCGCCTTCACCTCCCCCCTCAAACCTGCGGTCGGGCCATGCCACGCACCTGCCCTCACACTCCCATACGCGGCGCCTCCTCCGTCCCCGCCCAGATCTCCGGCAGGGGCAGGCCTTGTGTCTGCCCTCGTACACCCTCACACGCCGCCTTCACCTTCCCCTCAACCCCCCGGTTGGGGCAGGCCCTGCACCTGCCCTCGCCCCGGCCCCACACGTCGCCGTCCCCTTCCCCCTAAACGAATCCCGAAAGGCCCCACCACCAATTTCCTCCGTTTCCTTTGACCTGACCGCAGCTTTGTGCTATCGTCTCCTGGCGTGTGCAGCGCTTCCTGCCCCCGTAGCTCAGAGGATAGAGCAGAGGTTTCCTAAACCTTTGGCCGTAGGTTCGACTCCTACCGGGGGCGCTCTCCTCCGCATTTCCCCAACAGAAGGTGGCAAAAAAACAAAGTGGGAGACGCAACCGCGCCTCCCACTCAGTCCCTTCTTTCGCGTCCGCCCTTAAATGGTAACAGTTACCTCCCCGTCGTGAACGGATACACCTCGCGGCCGAGACGCCGAAAAGGCAGATCGCGCAAACTGTGGACGCTCGGCTCCGCCACCACGTGAATCGCCCCCGCCCACGACTCAAACCCGGCGCGAAAATGCGTGCTCGACTTCACGCAAATGTACCGCATCTGCCGCGGGTCCAATCCCAGCGTCCGCGCAAAGGCCGTATCGAAGGGCTGTTCCCGCCCGCTCACCAGCAACACGTGAATCCCGTCCTGAACTACGTGCGCCGACAGGCCCATGTTCCCGCTCAGCCCCGCATACATCGGCCCGTCATACCGGAATCTCCCGTCCGACAGCGCCGCAACCTCCACCTCCATCGACACCGGATCCCCCTGCAACCGCGACGACTTGCCGCCCACCTCCAGCGCCAGCCGCGCCCCAACGCCCGCCTCGTGACAGATCGCCGCCGCCTCAGGATCGACAATATAGAGCACGCACGCGTCCTCCAACTTCATGTCCACAAATGTTTGCAGCACGCCCGTACTGTCCCCCGGCGAACCGCCGCCCGTGTTGTCCTGCAAATCCGCCAGAATGATCGGGTACCGCCCCGCCGTCTGTGCCCTTTCCAATGCCGTACGCGCCGGCAGCAACTCCATCTGCCAGTCCTCCCGCCGTGCGTAAATCCACTCTCCCAACTGGACGGCCAGCGCTTGGGCCAGCTTCTGGTCATCGTCCGTCACAATGTAGACTGAAGCCCCCATATCCGGCACGTCGGCCAGGAAAAAGCAGGTGGCAATCGAGCCGCACACCACGCCCGGCAAGGACTCGATCCGGTGCAGCTCAGCGATCGCACTCCGCATTGGCGGATGCGCGGTCACCTGGTTAAGCCCCCAGACCATCGGAATCTGGTGCAAAGCCATCGTCGGCCGCAGATCCTCGCGCACAATCCGCACCAGCACGTCCGCACACTCGCGGCCGCGCGCCGACATGTCCACCTCCGGATAGCTCTCCCGCCCGATCAGAACATCCGCCATCTCCACCATCTGCTGCGATACGTTCGAATGAATGTCGAGCTGCGCCAGAACCGGCACCCCAGGACCGACCGTATCCCGCACCGCCGCCAGCAGATGACCCTCCGCATCCCCCAACCCGTCCGGCCCGTCCAGGTCCCCCACCGACATCGACCCGTGCAACTCCAACAGCACGCCGTCCAGCGGCATCGCTTCTGCGATCCCGTCCAATATGCGCCCCAACAGTTCGTCATACAGCGGCCGCGGCGTCGGCGCGCTCGGGTGAGGTTCTCCAAACAACGTCGGAATCAGCTCAAAGCCGTGCGCTCTTGCGCCCTCGATAAAACCCCCGATCGGCGTATTCGTCCCCGCAAACGTGCTCAGTATCTCCTCGCCCTCGAGCAGAAACCGCTCCCGATAGCTCTCAACTGTCGTCGGCACCGGCGTGAACGTACTGCTCTCATGACTCAGCCCACCCGTCGCAACCCTCATCCGACACGCCCTCCCTCAACCCTGTCCACCCACAAGGCAGTTACTGACCACTAACCACTGGTTTCCTCAGGTTCCGGCAGCACTAGACCGTGTACAAATCCACCGTCAACCCGCAATATCGAGCCGGTCGCGTAGTCCGCATCATCGCTGGCCAGATACGCCGCCGCCTTGCCAATATCCTCAGGCACGCCAATCCGTCCCCAGGGGATGCGCTTTCCGCCTTCCGCAATCTCCTCCTCGCTGTAAAAGCTGCGCTCACCCGGCGTGTCGATCCAGCCGGGATTGATCACGTTGACATTGATCCGGTCCCCCGCCAGCTCCGCCGCCATCGTCCGCCCCAGATGATTGATCGCCGCCTTCGACATGTTGTATGCCCCGCTGCTGGGGAACGCGATCTCCTCGTGCACCGAGCTGATGATCACGATCTTGCCCCGGCTGCGCCCCGTGAGCGGCTGCTTCAGCATCTGCTGCGCCGCCAGCTGGCACGTGTGAAACACGCCGAACTGCGTCACCTCAAACGTCCGCATCACGTTCTCCCACTTCGCCTCCACCACCGGCTCCCGGATCGACACCGCCGCATTCGCCACCGCCACGTCAAGGCGTCCAAAGCGCTCAACCGCCCCCTCGATCATCGCCGCAATCGCGCTGCGGTCCGAAACGTCCGCCTGCCACACCAGCGCCTCACTACCCATCCCCCGGATCTCCTCGGCCGCGCTGTGGGCTTCCGCCTCCGAGGTACGGTAGTTCACCACCACATTCGCGCCCTCCTCCGCCAGGCACAGCGCAATGCCGCGCCCAATCCCCAGCGACGCGCCCGTGACCAAAGCCGTCTTTCCCTCAAATCGTCTCATCGCAAAACTCCATTTCTGATGCACTATCTTTCAACCAAACAACCCGCATGATCCCCGAAGGGTGTTCTTCGCGCCCCTTCGCGTCTCTCCGCGGATAAAAAAGAGATGTTCTTCGTGGCCCTTCGCGGATAATCCTCAACTGAACCAGTAGGAATACAACTCCGACTGCCACAGATGGAAGCGCAAGCGCACCGTCCGCCCCGCCAGTTCACTCAGCTCGCCCCCGCCCCGCCACTGAACGCACTCGTCAATACTGTCCATCATAACCGGAACGCAATCATCCTTCGTGTAGCCATCTACAGCCTGGCCGCTCCCTGCGTCAACTACTTCGGCGATTACCCGGCCCCGCCACGAATCCGCGTTCACGTGCAACGTGTCGCCGCTGACCTCGATCGGTTTCGTCAGCACCGACCCCCACTCAATGCCACCCTTCAGCGAAACGAACCCGTCCATCCGCAATCGCGCCATACACATTGCGCTGCCATCCAGGTAGCGCCTGTTCTGGACGTCCTCAATCGAAAGATTACGATACCGGAAGCCCATATAGTAGAACCACAGCTCGTTGTTCCGCTCCACCGGCCTGTTCATTATCACGATCTGGCCCGTATCATACGTCTCGCCGTCACTCACCGGCGACAGCTCCAAAAACGGCGCCCGGCCCGCCACCCGCTCCCAGTCCAGCAAATTACGGCTCGATGCCAGTTCCACCGACTTGCGGCTGTCAACGTTCTCATACATCGGCGGATGTTTCCCCGCCCAATGGTGCATCACCGGCGTCGCCAGGTAAAGCCCCTCATACGGAAATATGGGGAAGTTGTAGACGTCCGTACGCCATTCCTCCGGCCGGTTGTATATAGGGCTGCGGTAGGCCGGGTCGTCGAAGAATTTCTGCAGCCGTTCAAAACCGTTCTCCTGATCGGTCTGATCGGCATGAAAGATCAGCCCGTGCTCCTCCCAGTCCGCGAAATCCTTGCTCGTGTACAACTGCCACGAACGACCGTAAGGCCCGTTCCGTTTGGCCGCGGCAATAAACAATCTTTGCGTCTCGTCGTACGTCAAGTGAGACTCATCATGGCTGTGAAGCGAGGGAATATCCAGCTCTTCCCAGTGCAAAAAGTCTGCCGACACCATCGAGCGCAATTCATTCCCTCCCCAGCGCAGCCCCTTGAACCGCCGGCTCGGGTCCGGATCATGCGGGTCGTGTACCGGCCCTTGCAGCATGCCTTGCGCGCTGGGCAGGATGTTGTTCTCTAAGCCAACCGGCGTGCCCCGCCAGGTCGGCGCAGGATAGTCGTACAAACCCAGGAAGGGCTTCTCCCAGTTCACGCCGTCCTCCGAAGTGGCGTAACAGGCGTACCTTTCAACGACGGCCGCCGCGCCCGTAGCATCCAGCTTGACTTCGGGATCCAGCCCCTCCGCGCCGGTAAGGTAGATCATCTTGAAGATCCCCTCGTCCGGCAGCCACACTGGCGAAGTCCGAACCTGAATCGAGTTGTTCTCCCAGCGGTACTCCGGCCGGATCACGACATTGTCACGCGCCTTCTGCGGCTGGTGCAGCTTGCGCGCCAGATTGTCGATCGCCTCGACCTCGTGATCGTCAATAAAGAGATGTTTCATTTCGGACCTTCTTTCGTGGCAGAGACTGTCTTAGAAATGCCCTTCGTCCCGTAACATATACAACTGCGACGAACGGTCGGCCAGCGGCAGCTCGACAGGCCGGTTCCCCTGCCGCTGCGACTCGTATATTCCCATCACCATCTCCAGCGAGGCCACACCGTCCTCTCCGTTCGAGCTCGGCTCCCCCCCTTCCTCGATGCAGCGCACCAGCTCCTCCACCGCCAGCTGGATCGAGCTCGCCTCCTCAACTGCCGGAAACGGTTGCGGCTCCAGCGTAAACCACTCGATCCGGGGGTCCGGCTCATTCAGGTGGTCCGTCGTATCCACACCCAGCAGCCACTGGTTCCCCGCATACTCCAGACTGATTACGCCGTCTGTCCCCTGCAGCTCAAGTCCGAACCGCGCATACCGGGTCAACTCATTGGCCATACTGACCGCGCTCACGCCGGAATGAAAGCTGAAGATCGCGTCGCTTATATCCTCCACCCTGAATTCGTGCCGGTGCCGTCTGTGGGCTGTCCCAATCACCGACTTGACATCGCCCGCATATATCCTGAACAAGTCAAACGTATGCACCGCATCGTGGATCAGCGGCCCCTCCTCGTCCGCCGTCCACGCCGGAAAAGGCTTCACCCCCTGGCAAATGCCCAGCATCGAGATCAGATCGCCGATCGCACCCTCATCCAGCATCTCCTTCGCCTTGATGAAAGCCGGGTTCCAGCGCCTTGAATGGTTCACCGACAGCACACACCCCGTGCTCCGGCACGCCGCCACAATCGCGTCCCCGTCCTCCAGACTCAGCGCCAGCGGCTTCTCACACAGAATGCCCTTCGCCCCGTTTTCGACCGCCGCCTCGACAATATCCCGGTGCAGCCCCGGATGCGTCGCCACGCACACAATGTCCAGCTTCTCCTTCTCCAGCATCTCCCTGTAGTCCAGGTAAAGCGCGTCCAC
>VXOE01000314.1 GCA_009840225.1 Caldilineaceae bacterium SB0662_bin_25
GAGCCCCCGCACAAGGGAGGGCCGACTAGGCCCGACCGCCCAGAACTGCAGCAGTCAGTAGTCAGTAGTTCGTAGTCAGAGGCGGCGCTTATTCTGGCGGAAACTGGAATGGAATTGACCATGGCTTGGGAGCCTCCAGAGGTAAGCGAGATTTCGTCCCCGTTTTGGGATGCACTCCATTGGGGGTGAAATCTTGCCGGTGGTCGTGCAGCAAGGTATGATGGTGTGGCCGTGCGTAAGCCGTCTTTGTCCCCCAGGTGTGCCGGCACAGTGGGCCCATCGTTGGACGCAGGACCGCTATCCTCAATGGCGGGCGCGCCTTTGGTCCGGCCCGTACTGGGTTGTAGCAATCTTCCACATTTAAGAATGTCAGGAGTCAGAGGATGACGGAAAGTCGCTCCGGCGGGGGGACGCCCCGCGTTCGAATGGCGTTTGTCGGGTGCGGCGGGATGGCGCGGCACCATACGCGACGGATTCTGATGCAGCAGGACACGACCGAGGTAAAGATAGTATGTGAGCCATCGGGCCAGTCGTATGAGGCGTTCTGTGCGCTCTTCGACGAGGCGGGCGAGACGCCGCCTCCGAACGAGCCGGACCTGGAAAAGATGCTGGCGTGCGACGAACTGGACGCTGTTTTCATCATTACGCCGCACGTACTGCATTTTGCTCAGGCGAAGGCGTGTCTGGAGGCTGGGCTGGACGTGTTGTTGGAGAAGCCAATGGTGATGAACGCGCAGGAGGCTGTGGAGCTGATTGAGGTGCGGGATCGAAGCAAGCGCCTGCTTTCCGTGGCATTCAACGGCAGCATGTCGCCGCAGGTACGTACGGGAACGAAGATTTTGCGGTCTGGCAAGTTGGGAAGGATTCTGACCATCAGCGGCGTAGCTTGGCAAAACTGGATGTCCTTCACGACGGGCCTGTGGCGCCAGGATCCCGAGGTTGCCGGAGGCGGCTTCTTGTTTGACACCGGTGCGCATATGCTGAATACTATTTCGGATCTGGCGGGGGAGGACTTTGTCGAGGTTGCGGCGTGGATGGAAAACGAAGGGGCGCCGGTGGACATTCTTTCGGTGGTCATTGCGCGGCTGAAGTCGGGTGCACTGGTGTCAATGAACGCAGCAGGAAACACGAATTCCGGGATCGGCTCGGACGTACGCGTGATGTGTGAGAAGGGGATGCTGCAGACAGGGATCTGGGGGGAGCGGCTCCTGGTCCAGGAGATGGAGGATGAGGCGTTGACGCCGGTTGAGCTGCCCGAATCGCTGGGTACGTGGCAGCAGTTCCTGCGGGTACGGGCCGGCGAGATTGAGAACCCCTGCCCGCCGGAGATCGGTCTGCGCATGGCGCGCTTGTGGGATGCGATTAAGGAGTCGGCCGGTCAGGGTGGAAGGCCGGTGACGGTCGGCAGTTAGAGGGTCGTGAAGGGCGGAGAGTCATAACAGATGGGCAAAGGGACCGCACTATAGGTGCGCGTGATCCGACACCGTTATACAGTACGCAGAACATGGAGGAGACAGGATGGGAGACATTCGAGTAACGGTATGGAACGAGTATCAGCACGAGAAGATAAACGAGTTCATTGGCGGAAACTACCCGGATGGGATTCACGGTGCGATTGCGGAAGGGCTGCGATTGCATGGCTTCAGTTCAGTAGGCACGGCTACGCTGGATGAGCCGGAGCACGGCCTGACAGATGAAGTTCTGGCGGAGACGGATGTTTTGACCTGGTGGGGTCACAGGGCTCATGCGCTGGTTGACGACGAGATCGTGGAGCGGGTCAAGAGGCGAGTCCTGGAGGGAATGGGGCTGGTGGTCCTGCACTCGGGCCATTTCTCGAAGATATTTCGGAGCCTGATGGGTACGACGTGCAGTTTACGCTGGCGTGAGGCTGACGAGAAGGAACGCATCTGGGTAGTCAAGCCGTCCCACCCGATCGCGCAAGGGTTGCCGCCCTACTTTGAGATTGAGGAGTGCGAGATGTACGGGGAGCTGTTCGATATTCCCCCGCCGGACGACCTGGTGTTCGTGAGCTGGTTTGAGGGAGGCAATGTATTCCGCAGCGGAGCATGCTTCCACCGGGGCAATGGGAAGATCTTCTATTTCCGTCCGGGACATGAGACGTACCCGATATTTCACCTGGACATTGTCCGCCAGGTGATAGCAAACGGGGTGCGGTGGGCGGCGCCGGCCGGTGGACCGACGTTCCCTTATTTTGAGGAGGGCAAGCCAGGTCTGACTGCTATCAACGAGAAGGATCCGTTGGAGAATATCGCGGAGAAGGGTTCGGTGCGGGACCGGGTAGGCTAGGGCTTGCGCACAAGGCTATCGCGATTTGGAACAATTTGGGTGTGATTTTGCTTTGCTTTTGTACGGGGCGTGCCGCCCGGTCCTGAGAAAGGGCCAAGAGCCAGGCTATGGAGGAACAGAATGCCGACGGATGAAAAATTGCTAAGGCGTATAACTGCGCGTCCGGACGTATTCGGGGGAAAGCCTATCGTTCGAGACATGAGAATATCGGTGGAGCTGGTACTAAGCCTTTTGGCGCAAGGGATCACTCCGGAGGCAATTCCAGATGACTATCCAGATCTCGAATTCGATGACATTCGCGCCTGCACTGCCTACGCGCACGCGGTTATTGCCGGCGACACGCTGGATGCTGTGACTATGTAACCATTGTGAGGTTTCTCGTCGACTGATTGCAGTCAGCAGCGCCGCCGTGTCCAAAAGGTCACTGGCGGTGCTGTCTTTTTTGGAGTCAGGTGGTTGAGTTCCGGCGCGCAAGGAGGGGCTGGGTAACATGCAATAGGACTCACGCTTCGGCGGTCTACCGCAGAGCAAGAGTCACCTAGCTTTTGAGGCACCCCCTGTAGGAGTCGAACCTACGACCGACGGATTAGAAGTCCGTTGCTCTATCCTCTGAGCTAAGGGGGCGTATGGATACTCAGCCGACGCTCGCCCATTTTACAGGATTTTGCGCCGGCAAGGAAATTCCTACCGGAATTCGAGCTGGGCGTGATGATGCGGGCGTCCGAGGCAAGGGGCTATAGTCCTGCGCAGGATTCGGGCAGGCCGTTGTCAGATTCCTGGGCCTGTTGGCTGTTTTCGGCGCCCTCCTCGTTAGCGTCAACTGTCTCGTCATCGCCCAGGAGCGGCATGTTAGCGGGCCGTTGGAGCAGGTTTCCCATGCGTACGCGGGCAATCACGGCTAACTGCGGGTTGCTGTCGGCAGCCAGTTGGAACGTTTCTTCGAAGAGGTCAACGGCGCAGACCGTGTCGCCCGTGACCTCGGCGACACTTGCCAGAAGAAAGTAGCCCTGGGGATCGGACTCGTCGAGCCCAATGGCTTCGAAACCGGCGGACCGGGCATCATCCAGATCGCCAACTGAGAGCTGAACAGAGCCAAGCGACCACCAGTAGGCCACAAGCTGCCCTGGCGGCACGAGGGATTTTGCTTCTTCGAGAGCCTCCGCGGCGCGTTCATCCTGGCCCAATTTGCCGCGTATGACGCCTTCCCAGATGAGGAGTTCTGCATCGGGCTGGGTGAGTTGAGCCATGGCCTCTTCGATAACGGCCAAGGCCTCTTCCCAACGACCTTCAAAGGCGAGTTGCTGCAGGGTTGAGATCGCTTCTGAGGCGACTACGGTATTTGGATCGGGAGGGAAGACGAAGGTGAGAAGCACCCAGACAATCACCAGCACAGCGGTGATGGATCCGAGGGAGATGCCCAGTCTACGAATCAGACGGCGACGGGCGGCGGCCACCACTGCGTCCAGGCGCCACCAGAATCCTTCTGCGGGCTGGTTTGCCTGGCGCAAATGCTCCGAACCGCCGGCCAGGTCGATAGCGCGAACGATGCGTCTTGCCTCTCGCCGCACCTTGCTGTGCAGGCTGCCCCACCGAGTGTATTCGGGCCGCAGGTCGAGGCCGCTCGACTCCAGGTCGGCGAATCTTTGTTCGATGCGGTCCAGCAGCTGCAGAAACTGTTCGACGTTGTCGCGCCGCAGCTGAACGATCATCTTTTCCGCTTCGAAGAGGTCTTCCCGCAGACTTACGGCAAGACTTTGGCGCTCTTCCCGAACCGAGTAGGCCACTACTAACTGGCCTCCACCGCGACAGGCGTGGGAAGCAAGTTGGCTTCGGCCTGTGGCTCGTGAAGGGCGTGTTCTCCTTTTGGCGGCGGCGGAAGCACGCCGTTGCCCGACTCTACTTCGGCCAATTCCTCTTCGCGCTGGATTTCACGGTAGACGCGATTGATGCCGGACTTTATCTGGCTCTCAATTTTGGCTTTGCGTTCGAGGGGAACAGGGAACAGCTCCAACATTTCGCCGACCAGCCCGCTCTTGGCTTCATTCTTGGTCTTGCCGGCAAGGTAGTAGTCGCGGACGCGTTCTCGTTTGAACAGGATGTACTCTTCAACCCGGAAGGTGTCATCGGGACGGCATACGGGGCCGTGACCGGGCACCAATCTTTCGGCGCCGAGGGATCGAATTCGGCGCAGAGCTTCGATCCACTCGAGAGAATCGGCCTGGGCCATGTACGGATGCTGGTCAACCCAGAGGATGTCGCCGACGAAGGCGATTTTCTCTTCGGGCAGCCAGGCGATGCTGGTGGCGGGTGTATGGCCGCCGAGATAGATCAGCTGTATCTCACGACCTCCATATTTGAGGCGAGCGCTGTCGGTGAAGGTAACGTTCGGGAGGATAATATCGATGTTGGTCAGCTGCTCCTGGATTTCCGGCTCGCGCTTGAAGCTGTTGTAGACGCGCTCTTTGAAGTTTTCGGTGTACCCCGACATTTCCTTATAGGCGCGCTCGTGAGCGATCACGGTGGTAGGCAGAAAATACTGATTGCCCAAGGCATGGCCGCGATGGTGATCGGTGTTGAACACATAAAGGATGGGCAGGCCGGGGGCCTCGGCTTCTATTTGTTCGCGCCAGTCTCTGGCCTGTTTGGGGATCAAGGGCGTATCGATGAGGATCAGGCCTTCGTCGGTGACGACAAAGCCGGGCGTACAGCCCCTGTAAACTGTGTTAATAAAGAGACCCGGTGCGATTTCCTGTCTCTCGCCCAGGCCGGTAACCCCTATTCTGTATGAAGTTCTTCGTCTGGCAGCCATGATCGAAACCTCTCGTCCAAGTGACTTGATAAGCCGGTAAGAGCTTTACGCCGACATTCAGCTTCGAAGCCGTCTAGCCAATCACGATCCTGATTCTGATCCGTTAGTCTACATTTTTTTGGTCTGATTTGTCAAAGAGTGCGGGGCAAATCATTGTTTCTGACAGGAGATGCTTGTCCGAGATTCAGGTGGGAGCCCGGTTTCGAGAGCCATGGGAGATAGTGGGGACCGAAGTGGCGATTTAGAAGATCCATGTGTTAAGTGTGATGTTGTGGGCGACCGCCAGGTGGAGATGGCATGCGTTTGGGGGTGACTGGGCAGGCACAAGGGCTGCCCCTACGGGGCTGTTTTTGGGGGATGGGGG
>VXOE01000043.1 GCA_009840225.1 Caldilineaceae bacterium SB0662_bin_25
CGACCTGGTGTCGACATTGGTGACATGTGCCTATTCGAAAGGGTTTCGCCAAACCCCGTCGCGCCAGTCCCATCAAATCCCCGTAGGTGCCGGCCCTGTGCCTGCCTTCGCATCCCCTCCAACTGACGGAACCTACGATTATGTCCGGCCTGCCGCTTCCCCTGCGTCTTTCCAAAAACCGCCAGACTATTCCCACCCCAAATTTGGGCTACACCCCAATCCAACATGTGCGCCGGTCTTGGTAGTTCTACGCCTCTCGCGTGCTGACCACCACGGTTCCTGCTACCCGGTCGTGGATGCTCTGTCCCTTCGGAGACAGCGCCGCAGTCACCAAGTAAGCCAAGATTAGGATTCCTACAACTGCGTATTGTAGTGGAAGTTGATTCGGGATTCCTTCGGGCGAGTTGGCCCAAACCATAAAGAAATGATTCACTTCAAATGGGATCAGCATGAACACCGTGCGTACCAGCGCCCGCCTGAAGCCAACCGGACCACCCGGTAAGGGCTCCAAACGCAACCCCAGCCAGCGCATCATAAGCGTCGCCCTCGCCGACGATGCCAGCGTTCCAGTGTAATAGACGATTAGTGGCAAGTCGACCGTTCCGAGCAACCACAAGTGATAGACGCCTTTAGACAGACCGGCCCCGCTCAGCACACTTTGCACCAGCGGATTCAGTCTCAGCACGATGAGCAAGCCCTGCAGTACCAGTAAGCCGGCAAATAACAGAAAGACCTCTGCGCAGTAGCTGAATACTCTTCTCGGAATTGACGCGTATCGGCGATTGGGGACGGTCGCCACGGGGGCACTCCTTGTCTGCAAATGCGGAAACCCGTATAGTCTTGGGCAAAGGCCGATCTGAACGTGAGGCCGCCCTAATATGACGGAATCTTTTTCCATCGGCAAATCGGTGCGGCTGTGTCAAACAACCAGTGGAGACAACAATGCGCATTTCCTCGATAAAAGCCTTCGCCATCAAAATACCCCCTGCCAAAGACAGTTCTACGGCGGCCAGCGACCAGGTCGAGGCCTACGGCGACTATACGATCGCCGCCGATGCCTGGACTTCGATCTACTCGCGCAACCATGAGACCTGCCTGGTGCGACTGGAGACTGATGACGGTCTTGTTGGCTGGGGGGAGGGGCAAGCACCGGTCGCGCCTCGCGCCACCGCTGCCATTGTGGAGGAACTGTGCGCGCCCCTTTTGCTTGACAGGGATCCCTTTGACGTGGAGTTTCTCTGGTATCGTCTCTACAGCGCCATGCGCGAGCGGGGCCACATCACCGGATTCTATGTTGATGCTCTGGCGGCCGTCGATCTGGCCCTCTACGACCTCTTGGGAAAAGCACTGGAAAAACCGGCCTACAAGCTTCTCGGCGGGAGTTTTCGTCGCGACGTGCAGGTCTACGCCGGCATGGGCGGCACAGAGCCGGACGCAGCCGTAGCCAGCGCCAACACACTGCTCGCCGCCGGCTACCGCGCCCTCAAGCTGCACCTGCGCATGCCCAATCCGCAGATTCTTGCAGTCGTAGGAGCCGTGCGTCAAGCGGTTGGGCCTGAAGTCGAGCTGCTGGTAGATGTGCATGGCACCCGCGAAGTGTCGGGTGCAATTGAACTGGGGAAGGGGTTGGAGGCGCTGGGTGTGCGCTGGCTCGAAGCACCCTGCCAGCCCGAGGACATCCGCGGTCAGGCCGAAATCGCCCGCGCCCTCTCCATGCAAGTGGCCACCGGCGAGTGGCTGCGCACCATCTGGGAATGGCGCGACTGGATCGCGCTGCGCGGCTTCGACGTCGCCATGCCCGACGTCGCCCGCACCGGCCTCACCGAAGGCAAGCGCATCTCCGCACTCTGCGACAGCTTCAACCTGCCCATCGCCCCTCACGTGGGCGGTGGCGGCATCCTGTCCGTGGCCGCCACGATTCACTATTCGCTCGCAATTCCCAACTTCCAGATCATGGAGCACGGCCACGAGTCTCTCGCCTGGAAAGGCACCATCGCTAGCTCATACCCGGTCCCGCAGGAGGGCCGCTTCGCCGCGCCCCAGGAACCGGGTCTGGGCGTTGAGATAGACGAGGCAGCGGTGGCGCATTTCGCTGTCTAGGATATGGAGCAGCCATATTCGGGTCTTGCTGAGTGGTGTGCGAACGAAAGGCTGAGGAATTGTGCGCAGCAGCTCTTTGGGCGGGCTTGGAGAACGTGGATGCCTCTATTATGTCGAAATGATAGACAATCCTTGCATACGCTCAAAATGCCTCCGTATATTCGTTAGCAGCGTCAGCCCATGATAAAGGGCCGTGGAACCTATCAGCGTGTCGAAATCTCCAATGATTCTTCCTGCCTCCCTTAGGCGACCTCGTTCACGTGCGAATATCTGGCAGATACTGTCGTCCAAGTACAAAAGGTTGACTCCATTCAGGAAGCTGAGAAGCGCCTTCTCGTTTTCCCGAGGCGCTGAAGAAAAAAACACTCCCTCGTACAACTCTGCGAGCGAAACGATACTCAAACCTATCCCTTGAGGAGCAAAAAAAGTAAGACGACTGACCACTGGTTCCCTTCCATGGAGATAGTCTATGACCCAGTCAGTGTCTACAAGGTAGCGCATGCGTTACAGTTCCGGCTGGGGTCGAGAGTTTCTACGTCGACTAGAGTAAATGCTCTCCTTTAACGCATCCGGATCATGCGTTCCTTCCCACGCGCCCGCAGAAGCTCTAAGTTCTGCAAAGGAGCGCTCTCCCGAATGCCCTGCGATAGATAGAATGACGTTTTCGCCCTCTTTGAGATCAAGACTCTCTTGCGGGATGAGGACACCACCTGTGAATGTAGCTTTCACATTCTTTGTTGTCATACTATCTTCCTCCCCATCCTGACCCATAAGGAAACGCTAGTTCTCAAATAACCGCTGAGATGCGTGTATTCATTGTAGCACTTCTCGCATATGCTCCTAACTGGAGGCAAGGCATTTGCACCAGAGCGGAACGCAATGTCAATCCGCGTACACCGGGGTAATTGTCGTCCGGCTCTGAGGAATCCCCTCGAAGGATCGCATTCAGTAAGGACTCCGCCCTCACACGCCGACCGCTGCGCGAATATCTTCCAAATGTCCCACCTCATGGACATGAATCGTCTCGTAATACTGGTCAACCGTGATCTCGCCTCGAGAAGGGTGCCGTCCGGTCAGCTCCCAATCGCTGTCTTCAAGTGAATCAATCACCTCCAGAGTCTTGGCACGGGTAGCCGCCGCATTGGCCATCAGTTCTTCCATCGCAATGTCCCCTGTTCGCCGGGTAAGGCCGGCGTTCCAGCGCTCAAGGTCGAAATCATCCGGGATCGTGGCCTCCCCTTTGCGAATCTTGTGAACGTGGATGCTCATGCCCCGTTCGCTCTCGACCAAATGCGCGAGGACCGTAGCCACCGTCCAACTGGCCCCCTCGGAATACACGATCGCATTCCACTGCTCCGGCGTGAGGCCGTCGAGTAGCGACAGTAACGCCTCGCGGGACTCGCCTAGTTTCTCTTTCCAATGCGCTCTTCTCTGTGAGGACATATTTCTCTCTCCATATCCATGGCTGGGTCTGCCTTTCGTTGCGGCACGCCGCCCCTATGGTATACTTGCAAAGCAAAATTCACGGTGACTGCCAGCTTTTCAAACACGTTCAACCTCATCTGATGGACTCGTCCTTCCGCGACCATCCTAAAGGCCCATCTCACAGGAGTATTGACAATGAATGGTAAGTTTATCACTGCCTTCACTATGGAGCGAGATCAGATGGACTGGGGCGTGATGGGTTGGGCCAGCCGCCCCGCCACGACCGCGGCCCGTGATCTGGTTGTCATAGAAGTAACGCTGGAAACCGGACAGGGACATGCCTTTCATAAACACCCGGACCAGGAGGAAGTAATCTACGTCATCGACGGCACAATTGAGCAGTGGATAGAGCAAGACAAGCAGCTGCTTTCCACCGGCGACTCCGCATTCATCGGCGCCGATGTCGTCCACGCTTCCTTCAACGATTCGGGCAGCCCTGCCAAACTGCTGGCCATTCTCGGCCCCTGTATCGGTGACGAAGGCTACGCTCTCGTCGACGTATTCGAAGAAGAGCCATGGAGTTCGCTGCGCTAAAGCCCTGGAATCGAGACAATAGCAAGAAGACCACGCAGACAGGATTCTCCCAATGACCAACAAGTACCGCATGATCCAGGTCGGCACCGGCGGACAGGGCAACGGCTGGTGTTCCCGCTTCCTGCCCCCCAATATCGCCGACGGCCGCATCGAGCCTGTGGCCGCCGTCGATGTCAACCCGGACGTCCTTATCAACGCCCAGCAGCATCTGGGACTACCGCCAGAGAAGTGCTACACCGACATTGAGCGCGCCTTCGACGAAAACCCGGCCGATTTTTGTACCGTCGTCGTCCCACCGGCCTTTCACGAATCCGTCGTCGACGTCGCCCTCGCGCACGACATGCACATCATATCCGAAAAGCCGATCGCCGATACGCTCGAGGGCTCAGTTCGTATCGCCGCCAAAGTGAAGCGGGCAGGCAAGAAAATGGGCGTGACCATGAGCCACCGTTTCGACCAGGACAAGACCACGCTGCGCCGCGAGCTCCGTTCCGGTCGGGCTGGCACCATCGACTACATCATCTGCCGTTTCACTTGCGGGCTGCGTAATTTCGGTGACTGGGGGGCTCATTTTCGCCACACCATGGAAGAGACCCTCATGATTGAAGGGTCGGTCCATCATCTCGACATTATCGCCGATCTCGCCGACTCCAAATGCGATACGATCTACGCCCAGACCTGGAACCCTACCTGGGGAGAATACAATACCGGTTCGCAGGGCCACGTTATGATGACTTTCGAGAACGGTACTCGCGCCTTCTACGAAGGAGCCAAGACCAACGCCAGCGGTTTCAACGGCTGGTCGCAAGAGTACTTCCGTGCCGAATGTGAAAACGAGACCCTGATCATGGACTGCCGCCGGATCGAACGCTTTCCCTATCAACCGCGGCAGTACAGCCGTGAAGGCCAGGGCGAGGAAATCCAGTTGATGGAGCAGGAAAAGTGGAGGAACACCTGGCTAATTGCCCAGTTCCTGGACTGGCTGGACGGCGGTCCGCCTATGGAGACCAACATCGAGGCCAACCTGCAGTCGGTAGCCCTGATCTTTGCCGCCATCGAGAGTAGTCACTCCGGAAAGCCGGTTAAGGTGCAGGAGTTCCTGCGCAAAGCCCAGGAAGAGGAAGAGAGGGCCCACGCGGACTGAATTCTGGGCGCAAGTTGCCCTAAAACAGTGGAGGGGCGAGTTGACCCCTTCCTCTTCGCATTCGCACCACGTCTCTTTTGAGTTTTCATCCCTCTTCTTTTTGTTCAGAGTTGCCACCGGCAAGTTAGACTGCCCGGAAACTCGTATAATGCAAACTGAAGCAGGCAATTCGAAATACGATCCAGATTCCCCACCGCCAGAGGCCCAGTTTCCCAAGATTACAGGAGGAATGTCATGTCCGGGACCGTTCTTCTCGTCGGCGCGCTGGACACCAAGGGCGCTGAGTACGCGTTTGTAAAGGAACTGATCGAGGCTGCCGGTCTGCAGACGCTCGTAGTTGACTTTGGCGTGATGGGCCAGCCGGCCTTCGAGCCCGAAGTCGCTCGCGCCGAAGTTGCCGCCGCAGCCGGCGGCGATCTGGCGTACCTGGCCTCAGGCACGCATAAGGATGAAGCGATGCGGACCATGGCACAGGGTCTCGCCACCGTAGTCGAGCGCCTCTATGGCGAGGGCCGCTTCGACGGCATTCTCGGGATGGGCGGCAGCGGCGGCACATCGATCGCTACTGCAGCCATGCGCACGCTGCCGGTCGGCGTGCCCAAGGTGATGGTCTCTACCGTTGGCGGCGGCGATGTTAGCGCCTACGCCGGCAGCAAAGACATTACCTTCATGCCCTCCGTCGTCGACGTGGCCGGAATCAACCGCCTCAGCCGCGCCATCTACGCCAATGCGGCCGGCGCCATCGCCGGCATGGTGAAAACCGAATCCGAGGCCACTGCTGACGAACGTCCGCTCATCGCAGCCTCCATGTTCGGAAACACGACCGCTGCCGTCGACCACGCCCGCGGCCTGCTGGAGGCCGAGGGCTATGAAGTACTCGTCTTCCACGCCACTGGCAGCGGCGGGCGCACGATGGAAGACCTGATTCGCGACGGCTACATCGCCGGCTGTCTCGACATGACCACCACCGAACTGGCCGACGAAATCTGCGACGGTGTCTTCAGCGCCGGGCCGGACCGTGTCCAGGCCGCACCCAGGCAGGGCGTCCCCACCGTCATCGTCCCCGGCTGCGTTGACATGGCCAACTTCGGCGGCATCGAGACCGTGCCCGATCACTACCGCGAGCGAACCCTCTACGAGTGGAACCCGGAGGTAACTCTCCTGCGTACCAATGAGGAGGAGAACCGGCAAATGGGGGCAATGCTTGCTGCGGCTGCCAACGCCGGCCAGGCCGGCAAGGTATCCGTGCTGATCCCCCTCGGTGGCGTCTCCATGTTGGACAGCGAAGGCGACCGCTTCTGGGACCCAAGCGCCGATCAGGCTTGCTACGATGCCCTCAAAAGCGATCTGCGCGCCGACATCCCCCTGATCGAGATGGACGCCAATATCAACGATCCTGAGGTTGCCGAGAAAGCAGTTTCTCTGCTTCTGGAGATGCTGCAGGAGGAATCCTAGCCCGTCCCTCTTCGCCGCGGTGTACCCTCCAAATACGCGCTACGAACTGTCCAAGGAGCCATCCATATGTCGATCCCAAGACAGGAGATTATCGCCCGCCTCAGGGCCCAGCAGGCCGCCGGAAGACCCATCGTTGGCTGCGGCGCCGGCACCGGCATCTCGGCCAAGTTCGCCGAAGCCGGCGGCGCCGACCTTATCATCATCTACAACTCCGGCCGCTTCCGTATGGCCGGCCGCGGCTCGCTCTCCGGAATGATGCCCTACGGCGACGCCAACGGTATCGTCGTCGAAATGGCGGCCGAAGTGCTCCCGGTCGTGCAAGACACCGCTGTCCTGGCCGGCGTCTGCGGCACCGACCCCTTTCGCCTCAAACACGTCTTCCTCAAGCAGCTCAAAGAGATCGGCTTCAGCGGCATCCAGAACTTTCCCACCGTCGGTCTCCTCGACGGCACCTTCCGCGAGAATCTGGAAGGCACCGGCATGGGCTATGACAAAGAGGTCGAGGCCATCGCCATCGCCCATCAGCTCGACATGTTCACAGCCCCCTACGTCTTCACACCGGAGGAGGCCACCGCCATGGCCGAAGCCGGCGCCGACCTGCTCGTCGCCCACGTCGGCCTCACCACCGCAGGCACCATCGGCGCCGCCGTTGCCTACACGTTGGAGGAAGCAGTCGACAAAGTGCAGGAAATGGCCGCCGCTGGCCGCGCGGTCAATCCCGATCAAATCGTCATCTGCCACGGCGGCCCCTTCGACGAGCCCGAAAACGTCGGCACCGCCCTCCAGATGATGCCCGGCATCGCCGGCTTCTTCGGCGCCTCCAGCATCGAGCGCCTACCCACCGAACGCGCCATCCGCGGGCAGGTCGAGGCGTTCAAGGGCATGGCGCTGGGTTAGAGGGCAGGTGAAGAACATCGCAGACAACAAATTGAACTGCATTTGGTGACCCGTCCACCGCGCCAAACAGATTGGCTCAATTCGACGGTCTCGACTGACGCGCCAATTTCCGCATTGAAGCAACAAAATGACTAGCAGAATTCGGCGTCTAAGGTGAAGGACGGGCTGGCGCCAACAGGACAACTCTTCGCCGTCACTACTGCCTCTGACTATGCCGTCGTACTTTCTTGCGCTGCCTAAAGAGCAGAATAGATTACATCCTCAAAGTCCAACATCACTAGGGCGACCTATCGTCCGCACCAATCACTCAGGAGTGCCCTACATGCTCTATTCCAACATCCCAGGCATCGACAAGCCGGTCTCACGCCTCGTCCTGGGAACGATGTGGATTAACACTAAGACTCTCGACACCGCCTTCCCCGTGCTAGACGCATTCCACGCTGCCGGCGGCAACTGCCTCGACACTGCCCACGGCTATGGCGGCGGCGACAATGAACGTGCGGTCGGTCAATGGATCAACGAACGCGGCCTGCGCGACGAGATCGTCATCCTCGGCAAAGGCGCCCACCACAGCCAGGACCGCAAACGGGTCACGCCCTACGACATCCAGTCCGACCTCCATGACAGCCTCGCCCGCTTCAAGGTGGACAGCATCGACCTCTACGTCCTGCACCGCGACGACCCCGAAGAGCCGGTCGGCCCCATTGTAGAAACGCTCCACGCAGCCAAGGAGGCCGGCCAGATCGACGCCTACGGCGGCTCCAATTGGAGCGCCGAACGCCTGCGAGAGGCCAACGAATACGCCGCCGCGCATGGCCTGACCCCCTTCGTCGCCAGCAGCCCCCAGTTCAGCCTCGCCGTCCAGATAGAGCCGCCCTGGCGAGACTGTATCAGCGTCAGCGGGCCGGCCGGCGAGGCCTCGCGCGCCTGGTGCCGCGAGAACGGTGTAACGCTATTTGTCTGGTCCAGTCTGGCCGGCGGCTTCTTCAGCGGCCGCTTCCGTCGCGACAACCTGGACACCTTCACCGAATGGTATGATCAGCTCGCGGTCAAGGTCTACTGCGAAGAGGGGAACTTCAAGCGCCACGACCGCGTGCAGGATTTGGCCGCCAGCAAGGGCGTCAGCGTCCCGCACATCGCCCTTGCCTACGTCTACAACCAGCCCGACGGCATCCACGCCCTGTCAGGCGCGCGTAGCACCGATGAGGTTCGCGTTAATGTGGAAGCATCCGAGATCAAGCTGTCCGTGGAGGAGATCGCTTACCTAGAGTTAAAGAGTTGAGCAAACGATCCTGGTGTTGGCAAAATCAACTGGATGAGAGTCCCAGATAATTGCGGCTAAGATCCCTGGTTCTTCACCGCAAAGGAAATCTACTGGTTGGTCCGTTTCTGAAGGAAGTGGTTGTGGATGAAATATGGTGACTCCTGACAAGTGGATTCCGGCGCAATCTCGCCGCAAAGGGTATTTCTCAATTGCTACCACTACGAGTGGGTCACTGGGCCGACGTCTTCCGAAGCGGGGGGCGTTTCTTTCTAGGTCTTCACAATTCCCTAAACCGACTACGCACCTTCCTAGTCAGTTGTATTCAATAGATTTCGCAGCGCGGGCAAAAGGTCGGGGATATCGGTAAGAATGATGTCCCAGATAACGTCGTTGTCCAGTCCTAAATACGCGTGCGCGACCTGGTTGCGCGTCCCGATTATCTGGCGCCACTGTATCTCTGGATGTGCCTCGCGTACTTCGCTTGGCACATGGGTTGCCGCCTCACCGATGAGTTCAATGTTGCGGAGAGTAGCGTCATAGATCAAGTTATCGTCAATGAACGCATCCAAATCCAGACCATTTGTGTAGGTAAGGACCCTTTCGCTGAATTCGCACATATCCTGGACGTAGAGCCGCCAGTGGCGCCCTTGACGCTCCTCCTCACACATTGATAGCCTCACGTTCCACATAGGGGCGCAGTTCCTTCCGCAACGCCTTTGAAGTTACCAAGTCGACGGGGTGGCCCAGCAAGTCTTCAATGTAAAACTGAACACCGAAGTATCGCTTCGATGTCGCAGGTCCGTCGAAATGTACTAGAATGTCCACGTCGCTATCCTTCTCAGCCCGGTCGCGCGCTGCCGACCCGAAAAGAGCTAGCTCAATTACGCCAAAGCGTTGCGCCAGTGTGGGCTTGTGTTCCCTGAGCAAATCCAGAATGCTCTCTCTGTTCATGGCCCGTCTCTATTGTCAGTCCAATGGCAATTAGCTGCTCGTCCTTATGGTGGAAATCAAAAGGCGATCCGGGACAGATTCCGGATCGCCTTCCTCATCGCGACGCCCTTCCCTCTTGCGCCCCTCTACACTGGTGGAGATGGCGGGAATCGAACCCGCGTCCGAAACATCCGCCCTGAAACGTCTACAAGCTTAGTTGACCTATGTCAGTTTTGTCGGCGGGCCTCGGATCAACACGAGGCGCATCGCTGACTAGCCGATTCTCTTAGGCAACGCTATCGGCGTACCGATGCCGCAGCTCACAGTATATGACAGCTACCGCCCGGCCTGCTGGCCCCGCCGGGGCGGGCCGTGGCCCCTTTTAAAGGGCCGGTGGCTTACTTAGGCCGCCGCAGCCGCAGAAGCGGCCGGGGTGAAACCAAAGTTGAAAGCCATGCCTGTGTTCTTGGCATTTGTATGTGTTTGCGCCTTTTTTACGTAGTCGACGCTCTACGGCTTGCAGTCTCAGGCCTGACAATGCCCCGTCGAAGCCGTTCATCCCCATCGAACCCATTATAGCCCTTTTCACAGGCTTGGTCAAGAATTTCCGCGTGCAACCGCCAGAGGATTCAGCGACTGGGCCGCCGGCGGCAGAGCCATCAAGAAGTATACCGAGTCGTTCTCCAGGCTGGGTTGAATGCCAAATCCCATGGATATCTTCAGATGGTAGTTGGCGTAGTTTTCGTATGCACTGCGTGAGCGGACCTGGCAGCATCCCAGATCCTGTGCACGACGAATTGCCTCCAACTGCAGTGAACGCCCAATCCCTTGATTGCGCTCCCCCGGTAGCACGCCGAACGCGATGATCTTCGCTTCGTACAGGACTCCGTCTCGAAAGACGATCGGCGGTCTCCCTTCGTCCTCTCCCAGTCGCTGCACGACAAATCGCAGAAATCCTACTGGCCGGTCCTCTACGAGCGCGGCGAATACGTGACTGGAGCGGAAATGTCCAGCCTGTACCTCAATGTAAGGCTGCTGTTCCAGATGCACAACAACTGGCCAAAGCTGCGCCCACAACTGGCTTTCCTCAGTCACTTCCACAATCTTCACTTCTACTTCCCTACCTGCATCCCTGCCCATCGACTCTCCTCATATGAGTTTCTCAGTCTCCGACTTCCTCGTCACTCGGCGACCGGTCTCTTCTCGCCAGCGCCAGCAGCCACTGCGCCGGCAACAGAACCGCTGAAGAGACAGTCAGCGCCACCGGAATGCGCGTCGCCGTCCCTATCCAGCCCAGAACCGGCCCGCCGGCCGCTTGCCCTATGGAGTTCGCCTGTCCCCACAGCGAAATGACCGTCGCCCGCTGCGCACTGCGCGTATTGCGCACGACCCAGGCGTTCTCCAGCGGCTCAATCGTGCTGCGGCACAAGTTGATTCCCCACAAGGCCACTATCGCCGCCCAGAAACTGCGCGTCCAGGAAAGGAAGAGCAGACTGGCCGGTAACAGCCCGTAGAGCATCGTCAACCAGTTGATGGCTCGCGCCTGTTCCTCGGCTGCCCGTCCCCGCCTCGCCAGTTCGTTGGCCGCGATCCCGGTCAACGTTGCCCCTGCACCGATGACACCGAACCAGAAAATCGAGTCCTCCAGGCCGAAGAAGGAGGGAAAGTCAAAGCTGTCCAGCAGATGCGGCGTCCACAGACGGTCATAGCCCTCGCTGTATAGCCCGGTCACCAGGCTGAGACCAACGACAATGCGCAGCGCCGGATGGCTTCGCACCGCGCCCCACCCTGCGCGGGCAGTGTTCGCCACCTGCTTCCACGTCTCCCTCTCTTCCGGCGGCGTGGGCCGAAATCCACTTTCAGGCATGATCAGTGCCATGGCAACGGCCAAAGCGAGGTACAGCACTCCGCCGGCCAGGATCGGCAGTTGCAGCCAGCGGCTCGCCAGCCACACGCTGAACCCGATACCAACAAAACCCGCTATCAGTTCGACCTGCGCCGAACGCAAATAAACCGGAGCGGCCGCTTCGACGCCGATCTCATCCGCCAGCCAGGCCTGCAACGCACCGCTGAGAAAAGTATAGCCGATTCCCCACAGCACCTGCGCGCCAAGCACCGCCCAAAACATCGGGATCGACCCCTCCAGCAGAAATCCGCAGCCCACCAGCGCCAGCCCGATGATCACCGACAGCCGCCGCGAATAGACGTCGGCCACCGCGCCCGTCGGCACTTCGAACAACAGGACCGTCACCTCCAGCACAGTGCCTACCAGCACCATCTGCAGAGGATTCAGGCCCACAGTCTCCACCTGGTAAATCAGGTTGATCGTGAATACCAGCGCATTAAAGAGCGCCCGCCCGCCGCCAATGAAAAGATAAATACGGGTCGGATTCTGCTTCAGCAAGGGGATTCAAGTCCGTGTGCCCGCGCCGTCCTGCCCGGGAAGCGAGGTGAGCGCCCGGTCTGCAGGGCTGGCGGCGGTCCGCCGGCGTCTAAAGGCGAAATGGCTGTATGGGTCCAAAAGAAGTCGCGTGTTCGCACCGCTTCGCCAGATGCCAGGCGCCCCTGTGGCACCCAGAGCGAATCGCTTACCGCTGCTGCCTTCCGGCCCTGACGGGGTTCACGGTGCCCTGCCGCACAGGACCCAGCAACTGACGAAGCGATGCAAACACGCGAGGCGGAGAGGGAGGGATTTGAACCCTCGAGGGCTTTCACCCTACGAGCTTTCCAGGCCCGCGCACTCGGCCAGACTATGCGACCTCTCCGAACTGAAAGCGTCGGCCCACACTGCAAACTGGCGCCGACTCTCTTCAAAAAGCCGAATCAGTATAGCCAAACGGCATAGGACAGGCAAATCCGGGGTATTGAGGATGCGATGCAAAACGCCCCCCGCAACACGCAGTACCGCCGATTTCGCTTCCCCGCGAAATGACAAATGTCCCTACTGCCTCCCGGCCAGCCAGCGCGCCGCGTCCTTGGCAAAATAGGTCAGTATCATGTCCGCTCCGGCTCTCTTGATGCTTGTCAGGCTCTCCAGAGCGCACTTTTCCAGTTCGAGCCAGCCATTGGCCGCGGCCGCGTGCAGCATCGCATACTCCCCGCTCACCTGATACGCGGCCGTCGGCAGGTTGAACTCCTCCCGCACCGCCGCCAGCACATCCAGATAGGGCAGCGCCGGTTTGACCATGATCATGTCGGCCCCCTCGGCTACGTCTAGCGCAACCTCCTTCAGCGCCTCGCGGCGATTGGCCGGGTCCATCTGATACTGGCTGCGGTCGCCAAAGGAGGGAGGACTTTCCGCTGCCTCGCGGAAAGGACCATAGAAGCTGCTGGCGTATTTGGCTGCGTAACTCAATATCGGCACAAGCTCAAGCCCGGCCCCGTCCAGCGCACCGCGGATCGAACCCACCATGCCGTCCAGCATCGCCGACGGCGCTATGATGTCTGCACCGGCTTCGGCATGCACGACCGACGCCCGTCCCAACAGCTCCAGCGTCGGGTCGTTGAGCAGATAGCCCTCCGGCAGCGCACTGTCGTAAGCGTCCACCGTCGGAAAATTGACGATTCCGCAGTGCCCGTGATCCGTATATTCACAGAAACACATGTCGGAAATAACGATCAGTTCCGGCGCGGCCTCCTTGAGTGCCCGGATCGCCTCGGGCACTACCCCGTGAGGATTGAAGTTGTCGCTGCCGCACCAATCCTTTTCCTCCGGAATCCCAAACAGGAGCACTGCCGGAATGCCGAGCTCCAAAACCGACTCGGCCTCCCTGGCCAGTTCGTCCACTGAAAGTTGGAACTGCCCCGGCATAGAAGCGATTGGGCGGCGTTCCTCCCGCCCGTAGCGCACGAACAGCGGATAGATGAAGTCGGCCGGCGAGAGCGCTGTCTCACGCACCATCCGCCGCAACGCCGGGCTGATCCGCATCCGCCGCGGGCGCAGAGCCCGCTCCGCAGCAGTCGCATGACCGTTGATGGTGGTCTGCACAGGCTGTAAGGTATTCATAGTTTCTGTGCCATGTTCCCTACTGAATGGCAAGCAAACGATATCGCATCCACCGCCTGCCCCGCATCACATGAGTTGACCCCAATATAGATTCGTCTCGTATGGGAATGCAAGCACGCCGTCCTCCTGGTGCCGGTCAAATAGCCCACGCAGGGCTTGGACGAACCACTTGTGTCGCCGGTCAGATGGCAGCGGCGAATACGAAGATGAGAGGGCCCGCCCGCGCAGCTGGTCCCAAGTATAAGACTGAAGATTGGGAAAGCGGGCTTGCGACAGCGGTGCACCGTTGTCCAGAAAATTGTCGACTGTCACAGGTCTAATGTTCTTTTCCGCTACCTTCTGGTAATCCTGATTCAGTTCCCCCAAAATCGATTCGTACTCCCGCGTCACAATGGATTGGGCGGCAGGTCGGGAATTCCAGACAAGAACAATCCAGCCGGCAGGCCGCAATATCCGTCTGAACTCCTCCCGCGTACGCGCCGGCTCGAACCAGTGGAACGCCTGTCCCGCGGTCACCAGATCGAACGATTCTCCGGGCAGACCGCTGCTTTCCGCAGTCCCGTCTACGCTGCGAAAGTTTCGCCGGTCGCGCATGTATCGGTCTCCCGCCTCGCGCATGGCCGCATTCGGCTCCACCCCGGTCACGTCGCAGCCAAGTTCGACGAATGGCTCAGACAGGAATCCTGTTCCGGAGCCGACATCAGCCACCTGCCAGTCGCTTGCAAGACCGATCTCTCTCTTCAGAAATGGGATGATCGCCTGGGGATAGCGCGGCCGGTACCTGAGATAATTCTCGGCGCGACCGTTGAAGCGGACGCTGGAATCCGGCGTCGTCATCGGCGGCGGCTGGCAAAATAGGACTTCAGGCTCTGTACCAGCCCCTCGACCGTACGACTCTCGGCCACCACCTGCACCGGCAGCTCATGCCGCCGCGCCGCCTCCGCCGTCATCGGGCCGATGCAGGCCACGGTCACGTCACAGAGCATGCCGGCGTCACCGCTCTCGGACTTGAGCCGGCTCACAAAATTGTGCACCGTCGAGGCGCTCGTAAACAGGACGACGTCCACGTCTCCCTGCCAGAAATGTTGCGGCAGATCATCACCGCCATGGCCAACAACCGTCTGGTAGGCAGCCACCGACCGTACCTCGGCGCCGGCCCGCTGCAGAGCCTTTACCAGCACCGGACGCGCAATTGCCGACTGCGGCAGAAATACCCGGCTTCCTTTCCCCACATGCAGGCTGGCAGCGAGCGATTCCGCCACATATTCATCCGGCAACAGGTCGACGACGAGATTCAACTCCTGTGCAATCGCTGTCGCCGTAGCCGAGCCAACGGCCGCCACCTTTGTTTTGGACTGGGTTATGCTTTCAAGCCCTATGCCCAGTTCTCGTAACCGGTCGGCCAATATGTATACGGTGTTGGTGCTGGTCACAATAAGCCAGTCGAACTGGCCGCGGGCCAACTCCGTGAGCGCTGCATCGAATTCGGCATAATCGGCGCAAGGCTCTATCTCGACCGTCGGATAGTGCAACACTTGGGCGCCTTCTGCTTCCAGCAATCGAGTCAGATCCGGCGCCTGGCGTATGGCGCGCGTGTTGGCGATTCGAAGGCCCGTTAGATTCTGCGTAGTCATCTGAACTGTTCTTTCTCTTCTGGGTGGAAACGGCTATCGGTCGACTATCGCTGCCGGTTTTGGTCCGGTATTGCATCGAGCTCAGCGATCTGCTCATTTATCTCCTTCGCTCCTCGGCCTAGAACATGCTGCGCAAGGTCCCGGCCCAACTGCTCCGCCCCGCCAGGCGAGCCGCTCATTCGGGCATCGACCTGGCGGCTGCCGTCCGGCGCGCTGACCCGGCCCCAAAGTCGCAGAATTCTACCCGACTTAGTTTTTGCCGGGCTGCCTACATCCTCGCCAGCTCCGTTGCAAGCTCCCAGCGCGCCAACCGAAGCGCGACAGCCTCCTCCAAGTTCGTCAAGGAAGGCCCGCTCAGCCGTCACTGCCGCGCGTGCCTCCCTGTCATCAATGCCCCCAAAAAAGGCCAGCCATTCAGCCTCCGGCCTGCACTGCACTGCCAGCGCCCCCTGACCCGGGGCCGGCAACATCGTCCCGAATGGCAGCGTAGCCGAAATACGATCCGCCAGGCCCAACCGCTTCAGCCCGGCCACCGCAAGAACCACGGCGTCATACTCGCCGGCCGGATCGAGCGCTTTGCGCACACGCGTATCCACATTGCCGCGAATAGCCACGATCCGCAGGTCCGGGCGCCTCGCCAGCAACTGGGCTGCACGTCGCCGGCTGCCCGTACCGACCACACCCCCTTCGCGAAGCACCGAGAGACCGTCCTCGAGCGTCTCTTTTGCCTCACACGCGTCCCGTACAACCAGCGCGTCTGCTACATCGCCCCTGGCCGGAATCGCGCCCAGAACCAACCCTTCAGGATCAGCAACAGGCAGGTCCTTCAAGCTGTGGACGGCTCCGTCAATTCTGCCCTCCCGCAGCCTCTCTTCCAGTTCCAGCGTGAACAGCCCTTTTCCGCCAATGCTCGGCAGAGGTCGGTCCTTAAGCTTGTCCCCCTTGGTCTGGATGATGACCGTTTCGACTGACAAACCAGGATACAGCGCGCGCAAACGCGTAGCCACATGCTCAGTCTGCCATAGGGCCAGCGCCGAACCTCGGCTGCCTAGACGGATATGACGAGGGGTGGACATTCCTGGTCGGAAACGGTCGCCTTGCCGCCAACACCTGCTTCGGTCGCGGCACGTTTAGTCGGCCCAGCCCAAACGCGAAGAAATCTGCTGGCTGGGCAAATCGCAATACTCTCTATCTCAGCGATGGGGTAAGGATAGCAGTAGCCCATTCACTGGTCAAATGTAGCCGTTCTGAGGCCCAATCCCGAACTGTCTGGCCGCACCAGCCCGCCCTCCAAACCAGAGAACGAAGATCCACCGCGCCAGCACAGTTCGTCTGCCGGCAATACTGTCAATCGACGATTCATTCCACTCGGTCAATCTGCACACCCTGCCGAAGCGGCCTCAGGGCTCTCTCCTCTCCTCGCTCCTCTTCGCACCGGAGTGCTTGCGCCGCCAAGAGCAGGCAAAAGCTGTCCCTGTAAGGTATTTCAGGTGCCGCAAACGCCGGAAAGCCCTTCAGTAACGCTGAAATCTCTACCAGTTCGGGTGACTACTCAGCCGGAGTCAGTTCGCGACGCCAGACGAGGCGAACCAAGTTATCGCTGCTCTCACAACTATCAACCGCAAACTGCTGCTTTCATTGACCGCTGACTTCTGATCATTGACTATTGCAGTTATGGGCGGTCGGCCGCAAGCGGGTGCGCGGCAATTCGACGTTGGCCGCCCGCGGCGGCCGGTGCTTCCCCCATCCCGCGTCGTGGCGGGTTCCAACTGTGACCAGCGCAGGCAAGGCGGGCGAAGCAATGCCCAATCTGGCCTGAGGTACGGGGCTATGGCCATCAAGAGCCCGCCACAGAAATCATGACGGTGCGGTCTGTCATTCCGGACCCAGGCAGAAGGCACACGGTGCGTACACAAAAAAGGTCTAGCAGTTACCGATTCTCCACAATCCTGCGATAGAATCTGACGTAGGTAACTGCGGCAGTGTCTATTGCCGCATCCGCGACATTCAAGTAAAATGGAGCAGTTTATTCTGAACTCGGTTGGGAACCTATGACGACTCTGCGCCTGCCCGGCCTCATTGATGCACACGTCCATCTCCGCGAACCGGGCTACACACAGAAAGAGGATCTCCATTCCGGCACTCGCGCTGCCTTGGCCGGCGGCGTGACGACCGTGCTCGACATGCCCAACACCGTTCCGCCCACCTCCACTCCGGCCAATTTCCAGGAAAAGGTGCGACTGGCGGAAGAAAAGGCAGTTTGTGATGTTGGGCTGTTTGTCGGCGCAACCGTCGCCGATGTCGATGCCTACCTCCCGGTTGCGTCGCAAGCTTGCGGCCTAAAAATCTACGTCAACGAAACATTCGGCAGCCTGCGGATCGAAGAGCTGGGTCTACTCCATCGCCTCTTCCGCACGTGGGCGCAGCGCGCCGATGAAATAGACGGCTGGAGACGGGCCGCAACAAACACCGGGAACCGGCGCAACAGCCCAGTGCAGGCAGCCGCCTCCACACTTGGCCCTGTCGCCGTTCACGCCGAAGAGCTGATGGTACCCGTCTGTCTGACTCTCAGCCATCTGTACCAGGTCCCCTTGCATATCGTACACGTCAGCCGCCGCAGCGAGATCGAGCTCATCCGCGCCGCCAAAGAGAGGGGCATCCCGGTCACCTGCGAGGCCACCCCCCACCACCTCTTTCTGACCGAAGAGGACTACATGCGCGGCGGCAACCGTTTTGACATGCGGCCCAAACTGGCCGCACAGGACGATGTGGCGGCCCTGTGGGAAAACCTCGAAACAATTGATATCTTCGCCACCGACCACGCGCCGCATACCTTGTCAGAAAAAGGCATGCAGTCACCAGTAGAAGTCGAGAGCAAGGACGAATCTGGTGGCAGTACGCACACTCCGATGCCTGGAGTGCCGGGCGTCGAAACCATGCTCCCCCTTCTGCTAACAGCTGTCGACGCCGGCCGGCTTGAACTGGACGACCTGCTCCTGCGCTGCGTCGACAATCCACGCCGCATCTATGGTCTCACGGAGCAGCCGCAGACCTGGGTCGAAGTGGACTTGGACAAGTCGTATGAACTGGACGACTCGGGCATGCGCACACGTTGCGGCTGGACGCCCTTTGCCGGCTGGCCGGTGAAAGGCCGCGTCGACAAAGTCGTGTTGAGGGGTGAAACTGTCTTTGACGGAGAACGGGTCCTGGCAACTCCCGGCACTGGGCGCGTACTGTTCCAAGAGCGTGCGCAATGAAAATGGAATGCCGGCCTGACTCCGATCCCCACCTTACATACAACGAAAAAGGCGTGGGTGGGCGATGCCGGTCTCTAGACTGCGATGTGTCGGCTTGAGCGCACTCTTGGCGTGAGCTTTAATCGGAGAGCACAGGTAAGGAGAATATGACAATCACAATAGAGAGCTTTGCTGGCGAAGACATTCTCAGCGTTAATCAGTTCGATCGCGCCTCGCTCAATGCCATCTTCGGGATTGCCCACGAAATGCGCGTCCTGGTCGAGCGTTTCGGCGGCGCCGAGCTGCTACAGGGCAAAATCCTGGCTAATCTCTTCTATGAACCTTCCACACGCACCAGTTCCAGCTTTACAGCGGCAATGCAGCGCCTCGGCGGCCAGGTAATTCCCATTAACAACGTCCAATACAGTTCAGTCAGCAAAGGCGAAAGCCTGCCTGACACCATCCGCACCCTTGAGTGTTACGCCGACGTGATCGTGATCCGCCATCCGGAGGTGGGCGCCGCCGCGACCGCCGCCTACTATGCCCAAAAGCCGGTTATCAACGCCGGCGACGGCGTCGGGGAACACCCGACCCAGGCCCTGCTCGATCTCTTTACTGTGCAGGAAGAGCTGCAGCAAATAGACGGACTCACCGTCGCGATGGTGGGCGACCTGCGCTACGGGCGCACTGTCCACAGCCTGACCAAACTGCTGCTGAACTACGACGTATCCTTCATATTCGTCAGCCCGGAAATTTTGCGCCTGCCCGCCGATGTCATGGAAGCTGTTCAAACTTCAGGTCATTCCTTTAGCCAGGTCGACGATCTGCACTCGGTGATCGGTGAAGCCGACGTGCTCTACATGACCCGTGTGCAAAGAGAGCGGTTTACCGATCTCGCCGAATACGATAGGGTCAAGGACTTTTACGTTGTCGACCAGGACCTGATGGCCAAGGCCAGCAAGAATATGATCGTAATGCACCCGCTGCCTCGTGTCGGCGAAATCAGCTACGCCCTGGACGACGACCCCCGGGCCGCCTACTTCCGCCAGATGCGCAACGGCATGTACATCCGGATGGCGCTGCTGGCCGCGCTTCTGGGCAAGGCGTAACCGCGAATGCCAGACTTGTATTCTCCTACGATTCCGTTCAGCTCCCCCTCCTGCGTTGACAGGACCAACTCTATTTCTGTTGACCACCGGCTTCGATTGCTTACCAAAAATTCACTATGATTTTGACGTCAAGACTGCTCTCCTCTATAATTTCCTCTAGCCCGTCCCGTGGAGGATGTAATAGTGCTGTCCTTTGCTTGAAGGGATTAGGTAGCCGTTCAAAGTCGAATTCCCCGGCTTCTGGAGTCAACAAAGGATTCACCAGTTGAAAAAAGCGGAGTACCAATTCCGCCCGACTGGGTCGGATGCGCCCTGATTCCCACATGGCGCACCTTGGATGCAGAAGGAAGGTAAGTATGAAACGGATTGTGATCACAGGCATGGGCGCGATCACACCCATTGGCAACGACCCGGGCACTTTCTGGAAAAACCTGCTGCTAGGAAAGTCCGGCGCTGGCGCGTTGACCCTGTTTGATGCCGGCGATATGCCCTACAACATCGCTTGCGAGGTAAAGGAGTTCGACGCGCGGCAGTACATGGATCGAAAGTTCATTCGGCGTACGGCACGCGCCACGCAGTTTGCCGTTGCCGCCACTAAGCAGGCGTTGACCGACTCCTATCTCGAAATCACCGACGCGAATCGTGATGAAATTGGTGTGATGATGGCCACTGGCGGCGGCGGCATCATCGAAATCGAGTACGCCACCGAAAAACTGGTCGAAAAGTCCTGGAAGACCGTGGGCCCCTTTGTTGTGCCCAGTGCCATGGCCAACGCCGCCAGTTGTGTCGTCTCTATGGCGGTAGGCGCGCGCGGTCCGGTCATGACCAGCGCCGCCGCCTGCGCCAGCGGCCATTACTCGATTCTGGAGGCGTTCCACTTTCTACAGAGGGGCGAAGCCGACGTGATGATCGCCGGCGGCACCGAATCGGCCATTTCAATGTTGACTTTTGCCGCATTCGGCAATATGGGGCCTCTCTCCAAAGACACTGACAGGCCGCAGCAGGCCTGCCGCCCCTTCTCTATCGATCGCAATGGCTTTGTAAGCGGTGAAGGTGCAGTTGCGATGATCATGGAAACCGAGGAGCATGCCAAGGCACGCGGCGCCGAGATCTACGCCGAAGTCCTCGGCGGCGCGCTGACTGGAGACGCCTACCACCTCACCGCGCCCGACCCCAGCGCCGACGGCGCCAGCCGTGCCATTCAGAAAGCCCTGCGCTTTTCCAACCTCGCTCCCGAAGATGTGGACCTGATCCTCGCCCACGGTACTGGCACCGAGCTGAACGATGAGGTCGAAGCGCTCGCTATCCGCCAGGTCTTCGGCCAGCCGACGCCGAAGACCACCAGCATAAAAAGTATGGTCGGCCATGCCTTGGGAGCCGCCGGAGCAGAGTCAGCGCTGGCCGCGGTCATGGCCATCCGCGAGAACATCATCCCCCCCACGATCAACTACACCGAAGACCCGGAGTTGGGCGTCGACGTAGTCGGCAATGAACTTCTCGATTTCCCCGTCCGCTGCGCAATCGTCAACGCCTTTGGCTTCGGTGGTCAGAATGTCGTTGCTGCCATTGGTGAATACGACGGCTGACTGTGAGTTGCTTTGCCCCATAGCCGCACTGGATCGGATGAAGGCGCCAGGACAATTGAACCGGCTGCCCTATCCGAAGCTTCTCTACAGAATCCCCCAAATTCGCGTCAAGCCCGCTAGTACCAACAGCCCCGCTACGAGGAAGGTCAGTGCTCCATTCCGCAAACGCACCGTCTCGTCCGACCTCTTAGTCCATATCCAGCCGGCGTGCAATATGATTATGGCCAGCAACATCGTAAACGGATGTTCGATTGTGCGCGCTGCATTTGCTCCGATAATGCCCAAACTCGCGCCTATACCCCACAGGATCAGCCCCAACAGCAGTTGAATGTCCACCACGATGATAGCGTACGTTCCGATGCGCTGCTCTAGCTGACTCCACTCTTGCCCTCGCAACCAGTTGACCAGAAACGCCGCCACCGCAACAACCAGTGCCAGTGACGCCAGGTAATGCCAGCCGTCATGGGCCTCTGTGAAAAAATTGTACATTGTATGGAAGTTCCCCTTAAGGTAGAAAGAATCTCTGGAAACGGGGCACAACTGCCGGCCCGCTTACGATATTATGGCACATGCTGCTTCATTACCGTATGCGATCATCCTATGGAATGGTTGTTTCAGCCTGCTTCTGGTAGACTTCACGAAAAGTAAGCGTCAACTTTTGGCGGGGCGGGAGACCCCCCTTTCGGCACAACCGAGCTCGATTACCGCTGCTGTCAATGGGCGGCAGCATGTTGACCAATATGGCGGAGCGTAAGCATTCCAAGAAACTTCAAGGGCAGGTAGCGATCATTACCGGTGGCGGACGCGGCATCGGAGCCGCTGCCGCCCACCTGTTGGCCTCCGCCGGCGCAGCTGTGATCCTCACCGCCCGCAGCGAAGACCAGATCGAAGCAGTTGCCAGGCATATCCGCCTTGCGGGGGCGCGGGCTATCGCTGTGCCTTGCGATGTAACGAACTCTGAAGAGATCGAAGAGGTTGTCGAGGCGGCCCTCACCCAGTTCGACCGGGTCGATATTCTGGTCAACAACGCCGCCGTCATCTGGCCGGTAGAGCAGGTCTTTGAGGCTGACCCCGAGGAATGGGCCTACAACATCCACTGCAATCTCGTCGGACCATTTCAATTGGCACGCAATGTGCTTCCGGTCATGATCCAACAGGGCTATGGCCGTATTCTTAACATTACCAGCGGCGCGGCTGACAACGTCATGCCCGGTTGGAGTGCCTACTGCGCCGCCAAGGCCGGGCTCAACATGCTCACCCGCTGCCTGGCCGCGGAGTTACAGGCCGACGGCGTGGCCGGTGTAACCGTAAACGCGCTCGCACCCGGCATGGTGGACACTGAAATGCAGGCCGACGTTCGCAGCATCGATACCCACGACTCAAACCTGGACTTCAGCCTTTTCCATGAAGCCCACCGACACGGCACTTTATTGAGTACCGAATCCGCCGCTCGCCTGATCTATTGGTTAGTCGGCCCTTGGAGCCAGGAACGCTCCGGTCAGATTTTCTCCCGCTCCGATGCCCACTGGCTTGAACAAGTAGAACAAGACTTGGCGTAACACTTACTATACCAACCCATTTGGAGGCTTTTCACTGATGGCATATGAACGGATAGTCGTTCCCAGCGATGGCAAAAGGATCGACATCGATCAGGATGGAAATCTGCAGGTACCGGACAATCCCATTGTCTGCTTTATCGAAGGCGATGGCACCGGTCCTGACATCTGGGCGGCCAGCCAGCCCGTACTGGATGAGGCCGTGGCCAAGGCCTACGGCGGACAGAAAAAGATCGTTTGGATGGAGGTCTACGCTGGGGACAAAGCCAATGACGTCTACAACGAGATCGTCTGGTTGCCGCAGGAAACCTTGGACGCCATCGATGACCATATGGTCGCGCTTAAAGGCCCTCTGACGACCCCGGTTGGCGGCGGCATTCGCAGCATCAACGTCGCTTTGCGTCAGCGCCTGGATCTCTACGCCTGCGTTCGTCCCGTTCGTTACTTCAACGGCGTCCCCAGCCCGGTAAGGCATCCGGAGCTGGTTGACATGGTGATATTTCGCGAAAATACTGAAGATATTTACGCCGGCATAGAATTCGAAGAAGGCACTGAGGAGGCCGAGCGCTTCAAACAGTTGTTCAGTTCGGCTTTCGCCGAAAGCTATGCCAAAGTGCGCTTCCCAGACACAGCCGGCTTCGGAGTCAAACCCGTCAGCCGGGAAGGCACCGATCGCCTCGTACGCGCCTCCATCCAATACGCGCTCGACAACGGTCGCGAGAGCGTCACTCTTGTGCATAAAGGCAACATTATGAAGTTCACCGAGGGCGCTTTCCGAAACTGGGGCTACCAGACCGCCGACCAGAGCTTCGGCGCGCAACTCCTGGACGGCGGTCCCTGGCGTCACCTGCCTGCCGCAAACGGCGACGACATAATCATCAAGGACGTCATCGCCGACGCCATGCTGCAACAGATCCTGACGCGACCGGCCGAGTACGATGTGTTGGCAACACTGAATCTCAACGGTGACTACATCAGCGACGCCCTCGCTGCCCAGGTGGGCGGCATCGGCATCGCACCCGGCGCAAACATCAACTACGAGACAGGCCGAGCCATCTTCGAAGCCACCCACGGCACCGCGCCCAAATATACAGGTCAGGATAAGGTGAACCCTTCGTCGGTAATCTTGTCCGGCGAGATGATGCTCCGCCATCTCGGTTGGAATGAGGCCGCCGACCTGATTATCCAGGCGATGGAAGAAACCATCGGCCAAAAAAGAGTCACTTACGACTTTGAACGGCTGATGGAAAGCGCCACTCTACTCAAATGCAGCGAATTCGGCCAGGCCCTGATCGAAAATATGTAGCATTTCGCCCCCGAATCCAGTTGCCCGGATCACAGTGGCCCGCGCACTCTGCGCGGGCCTCCCTGTTGGCGGCCGTGCCTCCAGCAAGCCACGGAGGAATCTTCATATCCGACTGAACTCTCTCAATGGCAGAAACACTCTATAGACGCTGCCCTGGCTGCGGCCAATTTGCCCCGGAATCAGAAGACCTCTGCAGTCACTGCGGACGTTCCTTCGACACCCTTCCATTCAAGAACAACGCCAGGAGATGGGGGATCCAGACCGTGATCGCCGCGATCCTTTTCACTCTGCTGCTGCTCTCTCTTATCTTTGAGTTCCGTCCCCAGATTCTCGGTTCCCCTGCAACGCCGGTGGCAGTCCTTCCCTCGACACCTACGCCATCCAGCGAAACTGAAATTCGAGAGGTCCACTCTGACGTAGCCTCAAAACCCACCCAGACCCCCATTCCCGAACCGATTGTTCTTGTCGAGAGAAACATGAATGTTCGCGGTGGACCAGGCACCTACTATCCCATTGTCGGCGCGGCCAAACCGGGCGATCAGTTTCCTATCATCGGCCGCAACGAGACCAGCGACTGGTGGCGAATCTGGTACTACGGGACTCTGGCATGGATCTATGCCCCTTTGGTGACGACCGCAAATATCGGAGACACTACGATCGCAGTTTTCATACCTCCCAAGCTCACTTCCGCCCAGATCTTTCAGAAAGTTTCACCGGCTATCGCGTACGTTCAGACCGAAGAAGCAAGCGGCAGCGGCGTCCTGTTCGAAGGGCGGTACGTCGTTACCAACCGCCACGTCGTCTATCCCTTCGATACTGCACGCGTCGTCTTCCCCAACGGGGCAGAGTTCGATGGCGTTCCGGTAAGAGGATGGGACCTGGAGGCCGACCTGGCCGTTCTCGGTCCAGTCGACATCGCCACCGAACCTATACCCCTGATCGACGGTGAGACCACGCCAATAGGCGCCGACATGTACCTTATCGGGTACCCCGCTGAATTTGAATCTTTCCCGCAGCCGACGATCGTTAAGGGAATCCTGTCCCGCCTGCGTCAGAGTGATTCGGGCCGGATCACCTACTTCCAGACCGATGCTTCAATCGCTGGCGGCCAGAGCGGCGGCGCGCTTGTCTCGGACACCGGCGCAGTTATCGGCATCAGCGGCTCCAGTATAGCCGACGGAATGTTCGCGCTGGTGGCTTCTTCAGCCGACCTGCTTCCCCGCATAAGGCAACTCATAGCCGGCGGAGGCGATCCAGTCGAGGGCGATCGCCGGCGGAGAGCAGCCGTCAACTATGACGGCGGCATCGATCTGCTCGGGTTTGCCCTGGAGCAGGGCGAAGATCGCCTCCCCACGCAAGAGACCATAGGTCTGAAGCCAGATCTGCCGCTATGGGTGGGCATGCGATGGAGAACTGGCTCTGATCAGCAAGTTGATTTCGCGATCTCGCTCCGCATTCATGACGAGTCGGGAAACAGAGTTTTCCAACAAGATGAAGTCCTGACTGACTCAGGGTCCAGGGCCACGAGCCAGTGGCAGGAACAGGAACCTGTCGACACCTGGTTTGAACTGGGAATCCCGGCCGACCTTCCACCGGGAGTGTATGAGTTGCGCCTGATCGTTTACAATATCGAGACCCTGACTCCGACAGTTGAGATCGAAGTCTGGGAGCCGGATGTGCTCCTTGCGCGCATGCGTTGGGGCGAAAGGCAGTAGATTCCAGAGCAGTTCCCGCAACGGTCCAACTGGCAACTCTCAGGGCCTATCGCTTCGCATACCCGTGCCCGTTCGTTTCGGCAATATTGATCAACAAAAATCAGGATCTCTCTTTCCGATTCTCGGTAAGCCTCCTTCTTGCCCAGCCTTCACGACAGTTCAGAGATACTTCAAGCCTTACTTCTGACGGAGTTGTACTGTTCCAATATCCAACATTCTCCCGTCTGAATTGACAGGATCACCGGTGATGATTATGATTTGTCTATCTATTCGTTCCTTTTGGAACAAGGCACGCCGAAACCACCACTCAACTCAAATTCGTTAGCCGCAAAAGGAGTTCCCAGCCAATGGCCGCCCTCGTAGCATCGATCTACAGAGGCATATCCTACAGAGGAGCGGAGGGCCAGTGGGCCTGGATACTGCACCGGGCCAGCGGCCTCGGCATCGTGCTCTTTCTGTACATGCACATCGTCAGTATCTTCATTGCCGCAATTGGACCGGGTCCGTATGCATGGGTTCACGCGACCTTGTACACGTCGCCGCCGGCCAAAGTTCTGGAAGTCTTTCTCCTTTTCGGAGTGCTTTATCACGCATTCAACGGCATGAGAATCATCATCATCGACTTCTTCCCGGCATTAGGAAAGTACCAGCGGACAATCGTGCGCATCGAATTGGTGCTCGTCGTGGTTGTGCTTGTGCCCGCTGCCATCATCACCCTGCGGGGCATCTTCTGAGGATTGAAAAATGGCGACATCTTCGAGCCGACCGTACCAGGGAAAGACCCGCTATGGCGCACCCAATCACGAAGGCAGAATCTGGCTGTTTATGCGCCTGACCGGGCTGGTCATGTTCATCACGGTTGTCTTTCACCTGCTCTACATGCACATGGCCGTGGGCGTGGAGAATATCACCTTTGACAATATTGACGCGCGGTGGTCCGGCCCGGCAGGTGTTTTCTGGCGCCTCTTCGACGCTTCCCTTCTGTTCATCGGCATGGCGCACGGCATGAACGGGGTCCGCTTCTCGATCAACGACTACGTTCACAACAAGATTCTCAATTTCCTGCTCACGGCGGCAGTCTACGGCCTCGGTCTTTTCTTGATCCTGCTCGGTTCTCTTGCAATTGTTCTAGGCGCCGGCGGTTTGGGAAATCTGTTCCAGCGCCTGACGGGCTGATGGCAAAAGCACTGCCGCATCGCGGTATGCGCAATTGATGCCTGATGTTTCGCCTCTTCTAAACCTGAGGAAAAGATGATCCATACGCACAGATTTGAAACGGTCGTTGTCGGCGCCGGCGGCGCCGGGCTGATGGCAGCCCTCTACGCCAGCCAGGGCAGCGACACAGCCGTCCTGACCAAACTCTATCCCACCCGCAGTCATACCGGAACCGCACAGGGGGGAATCGGCGCCGCCCTCGGCAATCTCGAAGAAGATCGCGCCGAATGGCACACATTCGACACAATTAAGGGCAGCGACTACCTCGCCGACCAGGACGCTGTCGATCTCATGTGCCAGGAGGCGGTAGACGTAATCTACGAACTGGAACACATGGGTCTGCCCTTCGACCGCACACCAGAAGGCAAGATTGCCCAGCGGCCTTTCGGCGGCCATACTAGCAACTTCGGTGAAAAACCTGTTCGCCGCGCCTGTCACGCTGCCGACCGCACCGGTCACATGATCCTGCAGACGCTCTATCAGCAGTGCATCGCCCGCAACGTGCGCTTCTTTGACGAATTCCACGTGCTGGACCTGCTGCTCTCCGCCGACGGGCGGGCGACCGGTGTCGTCGCCTACGAAATCGACAGCGGCGACCTCCACGTATTCCACGGAAAGGCCCTGATTTTCGCCACCGGCGGCTTTGGCCGTATGTGGGAGATAACCAGCAACGCCCATAGCCTGACCGGCGACGGACCCGCAATCGCGCTGCACAAAGGCATCCCCCTGGAGGACATGGAGTTCTTCCAGTTCCACCCCACCGGCATCTACAAGATGGGCATCCTCATCACCGAAGGCGTGCGCGGCGAGGGCGGCATCCTGCGCAATCGCGACGGCGAACGGTTTATGGAACGCTACGCGCCCAATCTCAAGGACCTGGCCAGCCGTGACGTGGTCAGCCGCGCCATCTATCTTGAAGTCCGAGACAACAAAGGCATCGACGGCGGGCGCTACGTCCATCTCGACGCCACCCACCTTGGCCGCCAGGTGGTGGAGACGAAACTGGCGGACAGCGCTGAGTTCTGCAAGACCTATCTCGGCATCGACCCTGCGGTGGACCCGATGCCTGTGCAGCCTACCGCCCACTACGCCATGGGGGGCATTCCCACCAATGTTGACGGCGAAGTACAGACCAATGCCCAAGGCGACGTGATGCCTGGCTTTTACGCCGCCGGCGAGGTCGCCTGCGTCAGCGTACACGGCGCCAACCGTCTCGGCACCAACAGCCTCGTCGATCTCGTCGTCTTCGGCAAACGGGCCGGCAAAGCCGCCGCCGCCTATTGTCAGCAGAACGATTGGGCGGAGTTGCCCGCGGAAACCTGGGAGCCGACCCAGGCCATGCTCCAACATATGCTGGGCAACGAAGGCCAGAACAACGTTGCTGATCTGCGCACCGAGATGCAGACGCTCATGATGGACAAGGTAGGTGTCTTCCGTACTGAAGAGGGTATACAGTCGGCCCTGAATCTAATTCGAGAACTTCAGGAATCTGCGCAGGACATCACCGTTATGGATAAAGGCAAGCGCTTCAATACCGACATCCTCGAAGCCATCGAACTGCAAAATCTGCTCGACCTTGCTGAAGTGACCGCGGCCAGCGCCCTCGCCCGCACCGAAAGCCGCGGAGCCCACAGCCGCGAAGATCACAAGGCCCGCGACGACGAAAACTGGCTTACCCACACCTACGCGTCAAAAGTGGATGGGAAGGTCAGCTTGGACTACGCACCGGTGAATATCACTATCCACCATCCCATGGAGCGAACTTACTAACATGCGCATCCAAATGCGAATTCGCAGATTCAATCCGGAGGCCGATTCCAAGCCCTGGTGGGGAGAGTATTGGGTGGATGTGGAAGGGAGTGACCGCGTGCTCGATGCTCTGCACCAGGTGAAGTGGTACCAGGACGGCACCCTCACCCTGCGCCGTTCCTGTGCCCATGGTATCTGCGGCAGCGACGCCATGGTAATCAACGGCCGCAACGCACTGGCCTGTAAAGTGCTAATGCAGGATGTTGGCGACGTCTGCCAGGTCGAACCCCTGCGCTCGATGCCGCTGATCAAGGATCTGGTCGTGGACATGGAACCCTTCTTCGCCAAGTACAGGGCCGTCCTGCCCTACCTTATCAACGACGACCTGCCCGCCGCTGGTGAGCGCTACCAGAGCCAGGAAGCCCGCGCTCGCTACGATGATACCACCAAGTGCATTCTCTGCGCGGCCTGCACAACGTCCTGCCCCAGCTTCTGGGCCAACGAGGACTATATCGGCCCCGCAGCTATCGTCCAGGCCCACCGATTCATCTTCGACGACCGCGATGCCGCCGCCGACCTGCGCCTGCGCGTGCTCAACGACGCCGACGGCGTCTGGCGTTGCCGAACCGTTTTTAACTGTGTCCAGGCTTGCCCACGCGAGATTGACGTAACGCGGGCCATCGGTGAAGTCAAACTGGCTCTGATGAACGGCCTTGAAGACTAACGGAGGTTTTCCGACACTTCCCTCGAAGCGGATGGCACTCACTCCTGTCGCACAGTATCCTCCAACCACGCCCGCAAACGGGTAGCCAGCCGCGGCTTGGGCTGCTCCGTTACTACATCCACGCCTCTCAAAGCCATCGCAAACTCGTCCCCGCTCTCGAATCGGTCCTCCGGCTTCTTGGCCAGTGCCCTGAGAATGATCTGTTCAAGTTCGGGCGAAACCCATCCCCAGGCTGACGGCGGCGGCGGTGTCTGCGCCAGATGCGCGTCCAGGACCTCCTCCCTCGAACCGTAGAAGGGTCTCCGCCCCGTAACCATCAAATAGAGCACGATCCCAAGGCTGTACAGGTCGGATCGTTTGTCAGGCTCTCCCTTGGAGCGTATCTGCTCCGGAGCCAAAAAGGCCGGCGTGCCATATATGCCCGGCGCATGGTCTGCCGGATTATATGTGTCGTAGACCGTGCCGAAGTCGAACAGTACGGCACGTCCACTCGGCCCCAGCAATACATTTGAGATCTTTACATCCCTATGGATCTTGCCGGATTCGTGAAGATAGTTGAGCGCCTCAGCGACCTGGCGAGCAATATCGATGGCCGCAACTTCCCCAATCGACTTCGCACGCATCAGGAACTCCTCCAGAGTCCCGCCTTCGACAAGCTCCATCGCGATGAAAGGCCGTCCGTTCGCCTCGCCTGCCTCGTAAACCTGTAGAATTCCCGGATGGCGCAACCGGGCCAACGTCTGATACTCCAGCTGAAAGCATGAGCGCATATGGGGTTGGCTCGCCGCCGCTGGGTTGAGCACCTTGAAGGCTACCTGACGGCCCGTCAGGTCTTGAGCCCGGTACACAACCGCAGTCGCACCCTGGCCCAATGGTTCCAGAATTCGGTAACGACCCAGTTGTGAAGAAAAGGGGAGTAGATTGGGTCCCGCGCTCGCGCCGTAGGACATGTCAGCTTCTTTGGTGGCAGGGAGGTGGCGCTTTCGGTGTCAAGAGGATTGGGGCTGGCGACTCCACTTTCCGCGATTCGCTGTTCGGCATTATAGCCTACGGGTCAGAGGTTGCCAATGAGGGTATGTCAATCGCCCTGTCCGCAACCACTGCTCGTGCCCCTATTCCGGACTGATGTCTGGGTAGAACAAGGCGGTGCCCTTCAACCCGGTATGGGCATTCATTCCCAGATGCCACCGCCCCAAATTGGCCCAAAACAGCACCGACAAATCCGGGCCGCCGAAACATACATTGGTCGGCGCCCCCAGAATCGTCCCTTCATAGTCGTCCATCAGGACGGTCAGATCGCCGCTCGGCAGAACACGTAAAATCGTGTCCGGCCGGTAGCAGGAGATCAGAAAGCTGCCGTCTGTGCAAAAGGCCAGGCCGTCCGGTACGACATGAGGCAGTTCTACAACCGTCTCGGTGGGCCCTACCTTGCGTCCACTCTCGATGGGAAAGCGAATGATCTGAGGAGGACTGAGCGACATCGCGACGTAGAGGTACTGGCCGTCTGGACTGACAGCGCAGCCGTTCGGAAACTGGCTGTTCTCTGTATCGATTACCGCTGTGGTCGCGTCCGCCCCGACACAATAGATGCAGCCGTCGTTGCCATACCATGAGCCCGAATTGGTCACATAAAGATTTCCCTGCGCGTCGAATGCCGGATAGTTCGGCGTGGTCATCGGGCGCTCCTCAGTGCCGGAACTGTACTGGCTTACTTCGCCCGCGGGCGTCACCTTGAAAACCGCCCCGCGGTCGGCGGTACACATATAAAGGTTGGCCCCCGCATCCAGCGCCATGCCCAAATTCAGCCCACCCGTATTCGCATACTCTTCGACACTGCGCTCTTCATAGTTGATGCGATAGACCTGTCCCGCTTCGCCGCCGGCGTAGATGTTGCCGTCAGGGCCCAGTGCCACCCCTTCAGGATGGTCGAGTCCTTCTACAAACGTCTCTGCGTGTTTCAGGTTGATCAAAGGCATGGACTTCCTCCTCAACTGAAGTGAAACGCGTTCCTGATGCCGGACAACAAGATCGGGCAGATGGCACAGGCGCCGCCTGCTACCGCTTTTCTTTGCCCATCGTCCGGGCTGCTCTCGCTAGTACCTGTTGGCCACAACACCCGGCTGGTGCTGGTTCGCGCCCATCAACTGCTGTACCAACTCCGACGGATTCTCCAGGTCGGCCAGTTGAGCGCGCATATCCTCTTGCGTAATGTAGAAGGGGCGGCAATACATCCCCAGCAGGACCGAACGCGGCTTGTCTGTAACATTGGGCCTCGCCGAATGCCATGTCTTGCCACTCATCACCATCACGCTGCCGCGCTCTCCGGTCAGGATCTCCGCCTCCTCAATCCACTCTTGTCTGATCTCCTCGGGAGGGCGATGGCCCTTGAGGTGACTGTACGGCAAAATGCCCGTACCCCCATTCTCCTCCGTCAAGTCATCCAGCAGCCACATCGTCTGCCCGCTCACGTTGTCGGTCGGCCAGGGCTGGTTTACGAACTGGAACGGGAAGTCCGGATGCCAGCCGTACCTGCTAAAGCCGGGATAGGCAGTGTTTGAAGTCCAGGTGGAGCAGATCATATCTTCGTCGAGATACGCCCTCCAGATCGATACGATCAGCGGATGGGCCATCAGCTCCACAAAGATCGGATCCTTGACCGCGATGCGGGCGACACGTTGGGTCCGCGCCCGCCAGGTGCCCTCGGTAGCCTCCTCCGCCAGCAGTCCCTCCAGTACTGTGCGGGCTTCATCCGCCTTTTCCGGCGATATTACCCCCGGGATTACACAGTAGCCCCGTTCATCCATCTCGGCGATGATCGCAGACACATCATGCCGCGCGACCGAACCCTTGTCCACGAGCTTCTCTCCTGTATTTGAATTCGTGCTCATACCGAAACGCGGCCTCCTTTCTCAATGTTCCTGGCAATAGACAAGTCAGGCCGAACATCGTCCCGTTCAACCGGTTAGGGGGAGGCTAGCGGCGGCTGGCCGTGTTCTATGATCCATTCAACAAAACGGGTCCGCATTGACGGCGAGCGGGCATGACCGACCTCCGGGTCCACGAAATGTTCTGCACGCCCTCCTCGGTCGTTAATCAAGCGCACCGTCTCCGCGTTGATGGCCGCCGGACAGTCCGTATCGAGTCCCCCGTCAATGAAGAGGACCGGCCGGTCCGTAAACCGCTCAGGATGGGACTGCGTATCGTATCTCGCGCACCAGTCATCGCACCAGGTCCCTAGCTGCGCCTGCCGGCACCATTCATCTGCCTGGAAAAAGCTCGACCGGCCCACTATCGAGACCATCGATACATACGCACTGTTCTCCGCAAGGACCATCTGCGCGATCAGCCCGCCCATCGAGGAGCCGCAAACCTGCGGACTGCGGGCTGAACTGTAGGGCAGCGCCATGACCGCCTCGAACAGCGCCGGCGCCTCTGCCCGCGTCTTGTCCATCGCTTGGCAGACAAATGCCCAGCCGTTGAACTGGGCGCGAAACCACGCATCGGTCCGGCGTTCACCGTGTTCATAGCAGTCGGGCGCCACCACGCAAAACCCGGCCGATGCCAGCTGCACCAGCGACTGGTCCGGGTTCTCGATGCTGCCCTTATCGCCCGTCCAGCCGTGATAGTGAACGACGACCGGGGCATCATCAACCCGCGTATCGCGCAGAATGAATGATGGGATGCCGGCTAGTTCCGCTCGGTCTATGGTAAGCATGTCGCAGCTATCCTTTTTGGTTCTCCCCGAACTCCCGTTCCAGCGTATTCGACCAGGCCCGGAAAAGCTGGCGCTGCTCCTCCGTGTATCGCTCGTACGTCTGAGGCAAAAGGTACTGGTCCTCATCCATCGTGGCGATGTTCTGCGACTTCATCCAGAACGGGCCGTACCCGATATGAACCGTCTTCCGCGTCTTTTCGGAGCGATTCGTAAAGCCGCCGTGGCGCAAGTTCTCGGTAAACAGAATCGCATCCCCCGCCTTCACCGGAAGTCCGATCATCCCCGGCTCCTTGTCCGGGTTCCTACCCTCGTAGGGTGACACCATATTGCTCTTGTGCGTCGCCGGCACAACGCAGAATGGGCCGTCGTCCGGTCCAACGTCATGTATGAAATAGACCATGCGCACCATCATGCTGTTGATCCCTTTATGGTTGTAACCGTACCTGTGCTTACCGCCGATCGGTCCCCCCATGTGCGTGCCGGTCTGGTTGCCGGGATACCGAATACGTATTTCCGAATTGTTGATCGTCGGCCGCTCCTGGACGATGGCGTGAATATAGGACATCGTCGGCGCGTGATTGACCAATACGTCAAATGCGGGGTCCGCGTTGAAAAAGTCCTCAATGATGATTGTATTCCCATGCTCCCTTGCCCCGGTGACGTAGTATCCTTTTTCGGCATTGTGGTGATACTCCAATAGCCCCGTCGGACTCTTCCGGCGCGGAGCCGCTGCCGTACGGGCAACCGCCTCCTCTTCGAGCGCGTCAACAGCGGCCGCCAAGCTCCTGACCTGCTCGTCCGTTAACATGCTGGGTACTGTAAGGTATCCCACACGATCGAATTCGTATCTCTCAATTTCGTTCATCTTCCGCTCCGCACTCTGGCATTAAATTGGCTGTCGAACCGTTGCCAGTAACTCCGGACGTCGCCCGGTCGATACCGCCCGGAAGTCCCCAGAATCCCGAAAACTCGGGTTCAACTGGTGGCTCCTAGTCATGGTAACATCTCGGTTGCCGCCTATCAAGGAGTGAACATCCCTTCCCAGGAATGAGCAGGCCGTTGCCTCGCGACTGAGAAGCGCATGCAAAACGCCTCTGCATGCGCCCTTGCCTACTGGAACCCGCAAATGCCTCACTAGGTTGTAGTTTACGACTAGCCGGCCATTTCAGGCCAGTCATGTCTCCCAGGTGCAGCCAGGCCCCCTTTCTTCGCAACGATAGGCCGCGGTCTGGCAGGTCCCCGCACCACAGTGACCGCTGAGAAAGTTCGAAAGGGGGTCATCTGTAAGGAATTTCATTGCCCTGTTACCGCGATAGCATATTGTGGTTCCAGCTCAGTCTGTGTTCTGCTGACGATTTGGGGACAAACTCCAATGCGAAGAAAACTCTCTACCTGAAGTGAAATCGCGGCCAAGTCATCTGTCGGACTTGGAGCTCCATCCTCAATCAGCCCAGGCTCGTACGCGGATCGAGCGCATCGCGCAGACCATCTCCTACGAAATTGATGGCCAGCACCGTAACGAAAATCGCCACGCCCGGCGGCAGCCACAACCACCAGAAGTTTTCCAGAATATAGATCGACTGCGCTCCGTTGAGCATATTCCCCCACGAGGGAGCCGGCGGAAGCACGCCCAGCCCGATGTAGGAAAGCCCGGCCTCTGTCAGGATCGCGCCGGCAACGCCAAACGTCGCCGCTACCAGCAGGGGTGCCAGCGCGTTCGGCAATATGTGTCGAAACATGATCTGGCCGTTCGATGCCCCGACGCATCGCGCCGCAGTGACGAAGTCCCACTCTCGCACCGACAGTATCTGGCCCCGCAGCAGACGTGTTGTCCCTGTCCAGCCCAGGATGCCGATCACGACCATGACGTTATAGATGCTGGGACCGACTACCGACACAACCACCATGATCAGAATCAGGCCGGGGAAAACCATCATCACGTCTGTGAAACGCATGATGAGCATGTCCAGCCAGCCCCCGTAGTATCCCGAAATACTCCCAAGGACGATCGTGATCGCGATGGAAATGGCAACCGCCACGATGCCTACAGAGATCGAAACTCGCCCGCCGTAAACCAGGCGGGCCCAGACATCCCGCCCCAACCTGTCAGTCCCAAGCGGGTGTTCCCATGTCGGCTTCGCCTCGGTCGCGCCTACGAACTTGATCGGGCCGTGCGGCGTCAGGAGCGGTGCAGCCGTTACCGTGACCGAAATCGCGACCAGCAGTATCAGGCTGGCCACCGCCAGGCGATGCCGAACGAATCGGCGCCAGACCCGCATCCGCCAGGAGTCCGAAGAGCTTCCAAACATGCGTAGCGGCCCGGTCGCGGCGGGCGCTGTTGCCGTCATGATTTGCCGTCTTCCTTTCGCTACACTTTGGTGCAGCAGCAGAACTCTCTATTGCTAAGCATACCTGATGCGCGGGTCGGCCCAGGCATAGGCCAAATCCGCGATCAGATTGCTAAACAGTACCATAATTGCAGTTATCAGAAGACCGCCCATCAGGAGCGGGTAGTCTCGACTGCCTGCGGCGGCAACTAAAGTGTGTCCAATGCCCCTATAATTGAAAACACTCTCGATCAACACCGCCCCTCCGACCAGCGTCGGCAGCCGCAATCCCGTGATCGTGATTACCGGCAGCAGGGCATTCTTGAATGCGTGCCACATAATGACCGTACGTTCCGCCAAACCTTTGGCCCGCGCCGTCGTGATGTAGTCTTGCCGAACGACCTCCAACATGCTGGACCGGGTGTAGCGGAGCAGCGTGCTGAGGCCGTCATAGGAGAGGGCGACCACCGGCAGCACCATGTGCCAAAGCCGGTCTCCTACTGATGGTGGCGCCCCCACTGTCACGATTCCCCCGACGGGAAACCACTCCAGGCGCAACCCGGCCACGTAGATCAGCAGTAGCGCGAAGAAAAAACCGGGAACAGCAATGCCTCCAAATGCGATGCCGGTGAGGATGTAATCGAGAAGAGAGTATTGCTTGAGGGCCGAGACGATTCCCAGCACGATGCCTGCCACTGTCGAGAACAAGAGGGCGAATCCCATAAGGCCAAGGGTGTTGCCGACGTCGCGTACGATGATATGATGCACCGGTAGACGCATCTGAGTCGACCAGCCGAGATTTCCCCGCAACGCTTCGCGTAGCCAGATCAGGTAACGAACGTGCACCGGACGGTTCAGGCCCATTGCCTCTCGCAGCGCCTGCAGATCCTCCTCCTCCAGATATCGCATCGACTCCGGATTGAGCAAGGCGGATACCGGATCACCCGGCGACAGCACATAGATAGTGTAGTTTACGACCGTAATCGCAAACATTAATGGGAAGATCAACGCAATCCGGCGCAGGACGTACTGGGACATGCCTCTTGAACTCCGGCTGAAAACCGTTTGCCAGTTGAATAAACCATGAAAGGCCCCTTCAAACGCAGGGCGCAGTCACTTGTTTTGTTCTTCGGACGTGTTTTGGGTCCGGCGACTACCCATCATCGGGGCCGACGGTAATCTCGAATTCACCCACCTGAACCGGCAGAGTCCGCCCGGGATCGCGTTCCGCCAGCCGAACGGTTAGAACATTCTCTCCCACTCTTAAGTGAGAAGACCCCAATGCGGATCGCCATATTGCATACCTAAATCCCGGCAGGTTGGGCGGTTGGCAATTGCTGAATTCAACGCTGTCGGCGCTGAGCCTACCGCCGTTCATACTCACTTCGATTTCGTCACCGTCTCCAAGGTCTCTCAGCTTGAACCGAAAATCCGCAGTTGTGCTGCCCAAATCGCTGCCAAAAAGAACTGAGTAGGAAAATTCATCTCCGCCTTCATTCAATTCAAAGGGGGTAAACGCCTCCATCTCGCCTGGCGCGTACCCATCAGGGAGGCCGAATGAGAAGTACTCTGTAGGCAGATATTGGGGCCGGCGGGCGTAAAAGTAGTGCCTGTCTGTCGAAGGGATCCTGGCCGGATCGATGAGTTCTCGAAGATCCGCATACAGCCTGCTGGCGAAAGAGTTGGCATGCAGATTGTAAAACATGATTCCGTCGACGCCCTGGCTGTACGCGCTCTCCGCAAGGGCGCGGATCTTGGGCGGGTCGAACTCCTCAAAACCATCGCCGAGCCAGACACGTTTTCCCGGCGTGACCGCATCGGACGAGGAGACGCAGGACATGAACATGGGGTACACTTTGCAACTGCTTCCTTCGGCCAGGGCCACCCATTCGGAGTAAGGGAGGTTGTAGTCCACAAAAAACCATTCACCCGGACACAAGTAGGACAGAAGCCTTTCGTCAATCCATGCCTTGATGTCGAGCCCTTCCTCTGTGCAGTAGTCAATGTCCCAAGGCACCGCGGCCGCGAGCATGAGATGCTGTCCGCGCCTCTCTCCCACTTCGTCCAACATGGTCCGAACCGCGCGCACGAACTGGGTCATGTAGTCCGACTTCTCCCGCTTTGGCTCCCTGAAGAACGGCGCCGACCGTCCGAAGTCAAGCATGAGTCCATCCAAGGGGTATCGTTCGGCAATCTCCCGCAAAATACCCAGGCGGCGCTCCCGCACCTCCTTGACGGCATAGTCCATCTGTCGCAGGTCACCGACCTCTCGCCAGCCGGGGTCGCCCACCTTCTTGTAGGACTTCCAGGTTCCCGTATCCTGACCCAATGACCATTCCTTGTGTTCCCGCTCCCATTCCGTCCACTGGTCCGGCGAGCCGTGATGGTCATTCACCCGGAAATTCGGCACGACGGCAATGCCGGCTTCTTTGAGGATCTCGGTGAAGATACCATAGGGGTCATGGCCCGCGGCCAGTAGTGCGTTCATCGGCGTTCCAGAAGCGGTCGTGCCCGCGCTGGACGGGTAGAAGCAGATATCGTTGTCGGCGACATCCATCGTATAGATATCGGCCCCCGACGTCACGGTCAACTCCGCCAAGCGGGTCACTTGACCGTACTCGGCGCAAGCGAGGAGGTTCCCGCTATCCACCGTGATCAGTAGCATGTCGTTTCTCCTGGCTGGCCTGTCGACAGATCAGGTCGGGTTCTCTCTCCGGTAGCCGACAGCCGGCGACCGGAGAGTTTCACATGTTCGGTTAAGGGCGCTGCAAACGTCAAACCGCTACTCAGACGCTATCCAGCACTGCTCGAGATTCCAGTTGTTGCGATGGTAGTAGTAGCTGGGGATGGTGTCGCAGCCGCGCGTCCTTGTGCTGCGCAGGCTGGGGTTGATGTGGGCGTAAAGTATCACGCCAAAAGGATCGGCCCCAATACTTTCCTGGATCTGCCAGACGGCTTCCCTGAGCACCGCATCGTCCGTCTCCAGCTCCAGGCTCTTCAACAGAGCGACCTCTTCTGCGTAGTGAGCGGCCCTGTCATACCACGGTTGCGTACTGAGGTGTGTCGTGTCGTATCCCAATAGACCGAACCAGGGAGCCCAATCACCGGCCTGCAGCAGGTCCCACTCGTAAGGCTCATTGTTGACCACGTTACCGTAGTCGGCGCCAACCACCTTGAACTCGACCGTTACCCCGACCTCCGCCAGGTTCTGTTGGAAGGTGAGGTGGAGCGGCTCCCAGGCCGGGTGTAGCGACCCGAGCACGAGGATGAGCCTGTCGTTTTCAAAGTCCCACCCACCTTCGGTCAGCTTCTCTTTGGCGAGTTCGGGATCGTAAGTGATGTACTTGGCCCCTTCGGGATTGATTCCCCACTTGCCATCCAGGTAGACGCGCGCCCCGCGGCTCACTCCGCTGGCCATCACCTGATTAAACTGTTCGCCGTTGATTGCATGCTGGATGCCCTGACGGATAAGCGGGTTCTGAATGTGTTCCCGCCCTAGGTTCCACCAATAGGCCACCGAAACGTTCGCCGGCGGGTTGAATATCTCCAGGTTCAGTTCCGGTATATTCGCCAGACGCTGCAACTCGACCGGCCGGCCGCCGCCTTCGCCGATGACCCAATCGCACTCGCCGGCCTCCGTTGCCACCATCATCGCCGTCGGATCGCCGTTGAATGAGCGGTAGATCAGCTGGTCCAGCTTCGGCGCGCCGCGGAAGTAGTCAGGGTTCGGGCTGTAGATGATGTACTGGTCGGGGACGTACTCCTCGACCATGAACGGCCCGGTCCCAATCGCCTTTGTTGTCGCAAAGTCTGTCTTCTCGAGACCAAGAACGCCGCTCTCATCAGGCCCCCACTGATCCTCAGGCACCTCGCTCAGGATATGCTCGGGCACAAGCCGGATTGCGGCGGCGATTTTATGGATCCCGACCATGCCGTATTCGTCCGTCATTTCGAATACGACGGTGTAGTCATCGGGCGCGGTAATGCCGCTGACCGAATCCGCATTCCCTTCGTGAAACTCTGTGTAGCCGACGATGTAGTCCTTGAGGCCGTTATAGGCCGTATTGACCATAAGCGGGTGCGGGATCAGCCGGCCGTAGTTGAAGATCACGTCCTTGGAAGTGAAGGGAGTGCCGTCATGCCAGGTTACGTCGTTTCGCAGATGGAAAATGACCCTGTTGCCGTCAAACTCCCAGCTCTCGGCAAGCTCCGGGATATACTCCTTTACGTCGTGGTCCAACTGCACCAGTCCGCTGAAAATGGTGCGGCCTTGGTAGAAATGCTGGCTGCCTGCCCGGCCCACAAAACCCGCCAGATGAGCATGGCTCGTGGCCTGTATGAAGCACACCTGCAGTGTGCCTCCGCCTTCCTTCTCTTCCATCGGGGCTGATGCTTCTTCGGCAGCGGGTTCAGCAGGCGCCTCCACGGCTGCAGGGGCGCAAGCGCTTATGAGGAGAACAACAACGAGCAGTAGCGACGAGTAGAACACGGCAGTGCGTTTCATGGGTATTTCCTCCCATTTTATGGCCTATCCAAACAACTGCGCCGCAAATATGCTGATCGCAGGGCAAAGCGCACGCGATGCACAAACGATCTTCCTTCTTCTGATCACCTCCCTCTTTCTTTCTCAAAATAAATTTGGCGGGTCGGGAGACTCTCCCCGGCCCGATGCGATGAGTGGCTGCATACGCGACCCAATTTGCCCGCTTGCTCATCTGTACGGCTGCTGCAGTTCGCTACGGGCAAGTGACCAGTTAACAACATTTATCTTAGCAGAGCGTCGGAGCCAGAGCAACCTGTTGTTTTCTCTGGGTGCATCCCAAAATGGGCGTGAACTTCCTCATGCCTCAGGGCGCTGCGGTTTCCCAACCATCTCGCGATCAACTCCGAACCAGACGATTTGCCTTCTCTGCCAACTGACTACTGACTACTGCTTTTCTGGGCGGTCGGGCCTATTCGGCCCTCCCTTGTGCGGGGGCTC
>VXOE01000245.1 GCA_009840225.1 Caldilineaceae bacterium SB0662_bin_25
AGGGAGGGCCGACTAGGCCCGACCGCCCAAAGGCGAGGAGAGAGGAGAGAGAAGGACCTCTTTTGCCTCAGTCGCCTTCGGCGTAGGTTTCGAGGGGCGGGCAGGCGCAGACGAGGTTGCGGTCGCCGTAGGTGTTGTCGATGCGGGCGACGGCGGGCCAGAATTTGTTTTCGTAGACCCAGGGGGCGGGGAAGGCGGCGGTCTGGCGGCTGTAGGGGCGGTCCCAGTGGTCGGCGGTGACCTGGCCGGCGGTGTGGGGGGCGTGGTGGAGGGGGGAGTCTTCGGCGCTGATTTGGCCCTCCTGGACGGCCTGGATTTCTTCACGGATGGCGAGCATGGCGTTGCAGAAGCGGTCGAGCTCGTCCTTGGACTCGCTCTCGGTGGGCTCGATCATGAGGGTGCCGGCGACGGGGAAGGACATGGTGGGGGCGTGGAAGCCGAAGTCGATGAGGCGCTTGGCGATGTCGTCGACCTGGAGGCCGTGGTTTTTGAGGAAGCGGGTGTCGATGATGCACTCGTGGGCGACGCGGCCGTTGGCGCCCTGGTAGAGGACGGGGTAGGCGTTTTGGAGGCGGGCGGCGATGTAGTTGGCGTTGAGAATGGCGATGCGGGTGGCTTGGGTGAGGCCGGGGCCGCCCATCATGGCGACGTAGGCGTAGGAGATGGGGAGGATGGCGGCGCTGCCCCAGGGCGCGGCTGAGACTGCGCCGATGGCGTTTTGGCCGCCGACGCCGGGTACGACGGCGTGGCCGGGGAGGAAGCGGGCAAGGTGTTGGGCGACGCAGATGGGTCCCATGCCGGGGCCGCCGCCGCCGTGGGGGATGCAGAAGGTCTTGTGGAGGTTGAGGTGGCAGACGTCGGCGCCCATGTCGCCGGGGCGGCAGAGACCGACCTGGGCGTTCATGTTGGCGCCGTCCATGTAGACCTGTCCGCCATGGCGGTGTACGACTTCACAGATTTCCTGGATGGCTTCTTCGAAGACGCCGTGGGTGCTGGGATAGGTGACCATGAGGGCGGCGAGGTTCCGGCTGTGCTGCTCGGCTTTGGCTTTGAGGTCGGCGACGTCGATGTTGCCGTCTTCGTCACAGCGGACGACGACGACTTCCATGCCGACCATGACGGCGGTGGCCGGGTTGGTGCCGTGGGCGGAGGAGGGGATGAGGCAGACGTCGCGATGGTCTTCGCCGCGGCTGCGGTGCAGGGCGCGGATTACGAGAAGGCCGGCGTACTCGCCCTGTGAGCCGGCATTGGGTTGGAGGGAGACGGCGGCAAAGCCGGTGATCTCGGCCAAGGCGTGGGCGAGGCGGTCAAAGAGTTCGAGGTAGCCCTGTGTCTGGTCGAGGGGTGCGAAGGGATGGATTCCGGCGAAATTGGGCCAGGTGACGGGGATCATTTCGGCGGTGGCGTTGAGTTTCATGGTGCAGGAGCCGAGGGGGATCATGGAGTGGGCGAGGGAGAGATCGCGGTTCTGGAGCCTGGTGATGTAACGGAGCATCTGGGTTTCCGACTTCATGGAGTTGAAGATCGGATGGGAGAGGTAGGGGCTGGAGCGGGCGAAGTGTTCGGGGAGCTCGAGATCGATGGCGCCGGCCATCTCGGCCATCTCGGTCCCGGCGTAGGTCGAGCGGCGATCGGGTCCTGACGGGGGGGCGTCAGGACGGGAGGCTTTGCCGAAGATCTCCAAGAGGGCCTCCAGCTCTGCGACGGTCGTCTTTTCGTCGAGGGAGAGACCCACGCCTCCGTCGGCGAACAGGCGCAGATTGAAGCGGTGTGCCGCGGCGGCGCGGGACAGCTCGTCCTGGGAGCGGGGACCGCCCGTGATTTTGAGTGTGTCGAAGAGCGGAGCGGAGCCAGATTGCGCGGTGGAGTAACCCAGTTTTGCGAGCTCGGCGGCGAGAATTGAGGTCAGAAGCCGGATGCGGCGGGCGATCTTTTTGAGGCCGGCGGGACCGTGGTAGACGGCGTACATGGAGGCCATGATCGCCAGCAGGACCTGTGCGGTGCAGATGTTGCTGGTGGCCTTGTCGCGGCGGATATGTTGTTCCCTGGTCTGGAGGGCGAGGCGGAGAGCCGTCTTGCCGCGGGCGTCCTGGGAGACGCCGACGAGGCGGCCGGGCATCTGCCGCTTGAGTTGGTCGCGGGTGGCCATGAAGGCGGCGTGGGGGCCGCCGTAGCCCATGGGTACGCCGAAGCGCTGGGCGCTGCCGACGGCGATGTCGGCGCCCCAGTCGCCCGGGGGCGTCAGCAGGGTGAGTGCCAGGAGGTCGGTGGCGACTACGACGAGGGCGCCGGCGGCGTGGGCCTGTTCGACGAGGTCGCGGTAGTCACTGATGGTTCCCTCGGTGTCGGGATATTGCAGGAGTATGCCGAAGGTATCGGAATCGGGGCGGTAGGTCTTGTGGTCGCCGACGACGACCCGGTAGCCGAGGGGTTCGGCGCGTACATTGACGGTGTCGATGGTCTGGGGATGGCATTTTTCGGAGACAAAGAAGGTTTCTGCCGTTGCGCCGCGTTTCTGGGCGCGTTTGCACATCATCATGGCCTCGGCGGCGGCGGTGGCTTCGTCGAGGAGGGAGGCGTTGGCGATGTCGAGGGAGGTGAGGTCGGACACCATGGTCTGGAAGTTGAGGAGGGCTTCGAGGCGGCCCTGTGCGATTTCGGCCTGGTAGGGCGTGTATTGGGTGTACCAGCCGGGGTTTTCGAGGATGTTACGGAGGATGACTGGGGGTGTGATGGTATCGTAGTAGCCCATGCCGATGAAGGAGCGGAAGAGCTGGTTACGGGCGGCCAGTGCCGCCATTTCGTCCAGTACATCGGACTCCGGGCGCGGTCCCGGCAGCGAGAGGGGTCGTTGGGAGCGAATGGGGGCCGGAACGGTCTGGTCGATCAGCTGGTCGAGCGAAGCGGCACCGACGACCTGCAGCATCGCCTTCTGTTCTTCTTGGTCGGGCCCCAGGTGCCGGGGCACAAAGGAATCGGTGCGTTGCAGCAGGGCCGCCGTTCCTCTTGCGCTGGCGGCGGGATCTTCGTTCTGGTGCGCCCGGTTTGCCCTGGATGAAGGGCCGAGGCCGTTGCCTGCGGCTTTGGACTGGGCTGCGTGGGATTGCGGGCTCATGTTTCTCTCCTCTGGTCTCCGATCCAAATTGGGAAGAAAAAACGGGCATCTCAAAAGAGTGCCCGTTGCCTCTGTCCTTGACCTGAGAGATTGACGCACACGGTCCGGTAATGGGGATGCGGCCTGGGAGCGTTTCTGGTTTCCCCAACTGGCCGGTTCGGCGTGCGATTGCCCCGTCGGTGGCCGTTCGAATGCGGTTGAGCGGCGCTTTCCAAAGGTGCCGTATCGCGACGATCCTTTTGCCTGAGAGTGTGACCGAGCAGGTTGGGTAGACCTGCGGGCTTGCCCCTTCGGCGCTTCGTTCAGGAAGTCTCTCTCGTCGCGCGTCAGCCTGTTATTCAGTTGTGTTGTCCGACGCAGGCCATTGTAGCGCAGCGCCTGATATCGCGCAATTGTCAGAAATCGCGTGATTACAACTATAATTTGTGGCGCGATGTGCGATTGCCGCCGTCCTGCTCAGGCGGCACAGCTACGGCAGTTCAGTTGCGGGTCTTGAGGGAAATGCGGGTAATTTCGGGCAGCGCCAAAGGGCACAGATTGCAGCCGGTTCCGGGGGACAGCACGCGTCCGATCACGGACCGGGCCAAGGAGGCGCTGTTTTCGATTCTAGGGAACTGGATCGAAGGGCGATACGTGCTGGACCTGTTCGGTGGGACGGGCGCGGTGGGCATCGAGGCGCTGAGCCGTGGTGCGGAGCACGTACAGTTTGTTGACCGGAGCCGACCTGCGGTGCGCACAATTCTACAGAACCTGGCGCATTGCAGAGTGGCGGAGCGGGCGACGGTTGCAAGGCGGGACAGCTTCGAGTTTTTAGCGAGGTTCGAGGGCGAGCCGTTTGACCTGGTCTATATTGCACCGCCGCAGTACAAGGAGATGTGGCAGAAGGCGCTGCTGGCGGTCGAGGGTTGCGAGGCGCTGCTGGTAGAGGAGAGCGTGGTCATCGTGCAGATTGATCCGCGCGAAGAGACGCCGATCGCTCTCGAATCGCTGACCGAGTTTGACAGGCGCCGATACGGCAATGTTCTGCTGATATTTTACGAATTTGTGGAATAGGCGGCGAGCGCCGGGAGCCGAGCCAGTGCGGTCAGTCGGCGCCTGTGGTTACGACGGCAAAGTAGACGATATGGCCGGCCGCGGCGTCGGGATCGACGGTGACGGCGGCGCTGCTCTGGCTGGCGAGGGTGTAGCCCTGCACATCCTCGACTGAGATGGTGTATTGGCCGGCGTTCAACTCTACGAAGCGAGTACCGGCGGCGCCGACGTCTTTTTCGGGGGCGACGGTTCTGCCGTCCGGGGAGGTGAGGGTGACGGTGGCGCCGGCGATAAGGTTTTCGTCGGAGTCGAAGAGGCCGTCGGCGTTGACGTCGAGGAAGAGGTAGACGAGAAGGGCATTTGGGGCGACCTGTGTGCTGAGTACGAAGGCGGGTTCGGGGTAGGGCAGGGCGGGTTGGGCTTGCTGGTTCAATTGTGAAGTAGTTGCTCTGGTGGCGGCTTGGGAAGCTGCCGAGCCGGCGGCACGGCGGTCGTTCGGGCGGGAGGCGCTTTCCGTGCGGGCGGCGGAAGTTCCGGTTTGCATTTGTGCCAGCGCGTTTGTGAGGGCTGCAGTAAAGAGATCGAAATTGCGGCGGGTGACCTGGAGGTCGTTGACGGCGCTGTCCAATTCAGTGAGCTGGATACCCTGTTCGCTGAGCGTGCGGTCGAGGTCGGTCAGGCTGGCGTCTAGTTCTGTGAGGCTCTGCTGGAGGGCGGCGACGGCGCCGGCCTCCTGTTCGAGGAGGATAAGGCGTTCACCGAGGGCGTCGACATTGGTGTTGATGGATTCGAGGTCGGCGGCGACATCGGTGAGGCCGGCCTGGACGGCGTTGACCCTGGAAATGTTGGTAAAGTTGAGTGTGCCGCCGTTCCAGATGGCCAGTACCAGGAGGGTGAGAAGCAGGCCGATGATCGCGCCGCCGATGGCAGAGAGGTAGGCGGTGAGCGATTCTTCGACTTCGGGCATGCTGAATTCCAGTTCAGGCGGCTGCTTAGTCTGGAGTTCCATTGGTATGTCCTCGAAGGTATGCGCCTTTTGCGCAGGTACGGGAACGACGGGGGTATTGTATTGGGTTGCGATTGTTGACGTTGGCACCGCCTATTGAAAATACAGAAATCTCACGTTTCTGTCAACTGGTATGGGTCTGATGGATTTCGTTTGGCGGAAGACGGAGGCGGTGAGGGGAAGAGTATGGCGACGGGGCAGCGCGTACGAGGGCACCCACAAGGGGTGCCCCTACAGGGGTGTTGAGGGGGTGGTG
>VXOE01000298.1 GCA_009840225.1 Caldilineaceae bacterium SB0662_bin_25
GAAGTTCATGGAGCCGGAATACCCCTTTGAATGGTCGGGCATCTATGAGCTGAACACCGGGACGTACGAATGGGTGATGGGTGAAGGCCCTGACCCGGTGATGGGGGCCGCACTGCTGCCGCTGGCAAATAATGGATTGGCGGCGAAGGAAGCGACGCTGATGGACGCCGTACTGACCTTCTCTGAAGATGAGAAGGCAGTCCGGGCAGGCGAGCCGCTGCACCTCGGCCAAGGACAGCACAACCAGCTCGTGCTGAACGGAAAAGGCGAGACCGTCTTCAACTTCGCGATTCAGCAGCCGGGCTATTGCATGCTGTTCACCGAACATCACCCTGATGAATTCGACGCGCACCTGTGCGGCGCGGATGCCGTGCTGACCCCGCTCGAAACCCGCGAGTACAAGCCCGATCATGAACACGACGAAGAGGTGACTTCCGTTGGCATCACCCTCCCCGGTGACTTCCATTTGGAGAGGCTCAATCGTTGGTTAGGTCAACTGCTGGTCAAACAGGGACAGGACATCTTCCGTATGAAAGGCGTGTTGAGCCTGCGCGGCCATGATGAGCGCTTCGTATTTCAGGGGGTGCATATGCTCTTTGACGGCCGCCCGGATCGTCCGTGGGGGAATGAACAGCGTCATAACAAGATGGTTTTTATCGGGCGTAACCTGGACCGGTCTGCACTGGAAGAAGGCTTTCGCGCATGTCTCGTGTCATGATGCCGCGCAAAGGCAAGCGCAAAACGCCGAAGCCATCGCTCAAGGCAGTATGGCGTACCCACATTGACGATCATCCGATCGGGCTGGCATGGTCGCCGGATGGCAAAAAGCTGGCAGTGGCCGGTGTGTCCGGGCCAATCACGCTCTTTAACGGTGCAGACGGCGCGGTACAGCACATGCTGCCCGGACACACCTTCGGAACGATGGCGATTTCGTGGCACAAAAGCAGTCGTCTCCTCGCCAGCGTCGGGCAGGACGGCAAGGTACGGCTGTGGGATACCAGGACAGGATCGCAGATCTCTGAAATGGCAGGCGGCGCAAGCTGGGTGGAGCGTGTCGCTTTCAGCCCCGCGGGCGACTGGCTGGTGTCAGCCGCCGGGCGCAAACTGCGGCTGTGGAACGCCACCGGGGAGTTGAGCTGTGAATTTCCCGATGCGAACAGCACCATTACCGACATCAAGTGGCGCCATGATGGCAAACGGTTCGCCGTCACTGCCTACAACGGCGTCGTGCTGTATGGCCCCACAAGAGCGGAGCCACTCCGCCGTTTCGAATGGCAGGGTTCGTCTCTCACTCTGGAGTGGAGTCCCGATGGCAAGCACATTGCCACTGGCGACCAGGACTCGACGGTGCACTTCTGGCTCGTCGAGTCCGGGCAGGATCTGCAGATGTGGGGCTACGAAACAAAGGTGCTGGAACTGGCATGGAGCTTCAACAGTCGCTATCTGGCGACCGGAGGCGGGACTCAGGCGGTGATCTGGGACTGTTCCGGCAAGGGCCCGGAAAACACGAAACCTATCATGCTGGAAGGGCATCGAGACCTCATAAAGCACCTGAAGTTTCAACGACGGGGTATGCTGCTGGCTTCCGGCGGGAAAGATGGTCTGCTGGCAATCTGGAAAGTCGAGAAGAAGAAAACCGTTATGCTGGCGGATTCTGTGTTCAAGGCTCCGATTGCCGGCTTGGCTTGGTCACCGGATGATCGCCGTATCGCGGTGTCGGACGAGAGTGGTACCCTGTCGATAGCGGCGGTGCAGCAGTTATGAGAAACGTGTTTCTTATGAGATGTTCCCCTCTGTTGGCCAGATGTTTTGTCTCGATGATGATATTGCAACAGATAGAGTTATTATGTCCCACGATACGACGGAGATCAGCCGGCAGTTACGCAATTCCGGCTACCGGGTAACACCCCAACGCCAGCTCATTCTCGACGCCGTCTGTCATCTCGGCGACCATGTCACGCCCGAAGCCGTGTACGACCATGTACACCGCATTGCGCCCACGCTGAGCCGGGCCACTGTCTACCGGGCTCTGCACTTTCTGACGGAACAGCGCATCCTGGCGATGGTGTATATGGCCGGCGGCCGGCTTGCCTACGAGATGGCCGGCCCCGAGCCGCACCACCACCTTGTCTGCCGCTCCTGCGACGGCCTGCTCGAGCTGCCGCACAGCGTCTTGCTGGCGTTTTGCCGGGCGATGGAGGCCCAGTACGACTTTGAGGTCGACGTAAGTCACGTCTCATTCTTTGGGCATTGCACCGACTGCCGCGACTCTGCCGAGGCCTGACGCCTGTGGTGGGCGCACACAGCGCCTATCCGGCGAAAGGGCGCCCGCAGATGCACTGCTCCCTCCGAACTCTGTCATCGCTCCTGGCAATTCTGTTCCTCCTCGCCGCCTGCACCCCGGCCGCGCCTGGAACGACTGCCGCCCCCACCGAGGATGAGCGCCCACGCGTTGTCGTTTAAGTTCGCCGCTTGCAGACACCGTCTACTTCATCGGCGGCGATCGGGTCGACCTCGATGCCATCATGCCGCCCAGCACCGATGAAGTAGTGGGTTTCGACCGCGTGATGCCTAACTTCAGCATCGCCCAGGAGGCCACCGCGCGCGGCGGCCAGGTTGACTGGTCGGATACCGACATGATGTCCAACCCGACAGATGCGCCCTGGGCCGACCACGCCATCGGAGACCTTGTGCGCAACATGATTTGATGCCAAGTATCAGTTCGATTGACAAGATGAAAGTGAAAGCGAGTGTGTGTTGAACCCGAAATCTGATCTCCAACCGATTCCCGTGACCATCATTACCGGATTTTTGGGCTCTGGGAAAACCACGCTGCTCAACCGCATTCTTCATGCAGAGCATGGCCTGCGCGTGGCTGTGCTGGTGAATGACTTTGGAGCCATCAATATCGATACGCAGCTCGTCGTGGGTATGGAGGAAGACACGATCAGCCTTGCCAACGGCTGCATCTGCTGCACCATCCGGGGCGACTTTCTCAAAGCCACACGCGACCTGATCCAGCGTCCACAGCCACCCGAATATATCGTGGTTGAAACCAGTGGCGTCTCAGATCCACTCGAAGTCGCGCTTACGTTTCGAGCGATCCAGCGCGTGCGGATTGACAGCATCCTGACCGTGATGGATGCCGAGCAGGTCCTGAGCCTCGACAAGCGCCAGGAGGCGCTGTCCATCCATCAGGTCGGCATGGCGGATATCGTCATCCTGAACAAAGTCGATCTGGTGAACGGGGTGCAGCTTCAATCGGTGCGGGACTTCATCCGGCAAATCGTCCCCCAGGCACGCATCATCGAAACAATCCAGGCAGATGTGCCGCTTGAACTGCTGTTGAATGTGGGTCAATTTGAAATCGAGCGCTTGGCAAGCCGCCGGCCGCACGATGTTCATGTCCATGCCGAAGATGAAGAACAGGAGCATGAAGACAACGAGCATCACCATCAACATACAGACCACACGCTGGTTTTCAGCACCTGGAGCTGGCGCAGTTCGCTGCCTGTCTCATTTCGCGCCTTGCAAAGGATGGTCAACCGCCTGCCCGAAACGATCTATCGCGCCAAAGGGATCTTCTTTCTGGCGGATGCCACCGGTCAAAAAGGCGTTTTGCAGGTGGTAGGCAGACGCGCCAGCCTGACCTTGACTCAGGATGGTTGGGAAAATTCTGCGCCGCACTCGCAGCTCGTCGTCATCGGTGCAGAGGGGAGTGTAGACGGGGATGATTTGAACCAGCGCATGGAAAGCTGCCTGGCAGTCAATGCCCCGAAATCAGAACGGGAATATATCACGCGCACCGTCATTGAATGGCTGCGCCAGCGGCTGCCCGGCACAGCATAGATCAGGATCAAGAACGGGAACAGGGCCGGCCGACAAGAGGGCCTCAGGCGCCGGCGGCCGGTAGCCCGGAGAGCTATGCGGTCTGGGGTGGTTGTAAGTCCGCCTGTAGCGCTCCGTCAGCACACGCACCTCCAGCAACGTATAGACGACCTCTCTGTCCAGCAGTCCGTCCTTCAACTTCTCGTTGGAATCCGTCCTGGTTCCAAGACTGGTTCGAGGTTCTGGAGAGTTTTTCGTGTAGTCATTCTAAGAGCCATCCAACCACCCAATTCAACATTTTGGCCTATCTTCACCCCAAAATTCCAACCCGAAACGCCACAGGAGACCCGTAGGGCGCTTGGAATCGTATGGGGGTACCTGGGATACCTCGTGATTGGCAGCATTCGCCCTGCTTTGGCGGCGGCGACCCGGATACGGACTGCTGTGGGAGCCGACCGTTGCGGCGCTTGTCAGCTGGTGAAGCGCAGGCCTAAACTGATGCGCTCTCGCTGGCGCAGCCCCCTTCATTTGCCGCGGTTTGGCCTGTTCGCGCCCCTTGCTTTGGTGGTGTATACTGTGTGATATAAAACGACGTTAACTGATTTTATCGCGCTTTTGTGAGGACAGGCTTTTCCATGGACTTTTCAATGAACCTTCCCGCGGGGATCTGCAGACCGAGGACAACACGATGAGCGAAGCGCCGGCCGCACCAGCGAGCGCAGGCGAGGGCGTCCTCGCCGCCATCCAGGACGCCGCGCTCGGGCTCGCCAGACCGTACGATTCCGAGCAGGCGGCGCGCTTCGAGGCCGCGCTCGAGGCGCTGGCGCCCAACACGCGCCGCGCCTACGGCAGCGCGCTGGCAACCTGGGGAAGATGGGCCGCGCTGCTGGGCGTGCATGCGCTGACGCCGTCGCCGTTTATGCTGCGCGCCTATCTGCGCGAACGGGCGCAAAACGGCGCCGGCATCTCGTCGCTGCGGCTGACCGTGGCCGCGCTGCGCAAGGTGCAGGCGCTCGTCGGCGTCGAGCCGACCGCCAACGACCAGGTCGTGACCGACACGATCTCCGGGCTGGCGCGGCAGGCCTCGACCCCGCGGCAGGCGTACGCGCTGACCGCGGAGGCGCTGGCGGTTGTCACCGCGACCGCGTGCCGGCCGCGCGTGGGCCGCGGCGGCAAGATGGAGCGGCCCGAACAGGCGCGGCGCCGGGGGCTGGTCGACATTGCGCTGTGCCGTGTGCTGTCGGACGCAGGCCTGCGCCGCTCTGAGGCGGCTGCGCTGACGTGGGATGACGTTGTGCGCTGGGACGACGGCTCGGGCCGGCTGACGGTGGGGCGCTCGAAGACGGATGCGGAGGCGCGCACGGTCTATTTGACGCCGGCGTCAATGGAGGCCCTGGGGGCGATACGGCCGGCGGACGCGCACGGGGCGGCCTCGGTGTTCGGGTTGTCGGCGGCTTCGATCTCGCGGCGCATCCGCGCCGCGGCCGCGGTGGCTGGGCTGGGGCTGGGCTTTTCCGGGCATTCGGGGCGGGCTTATACA
>VXOE01000287.1 GCA_009840225.1 Caldilineaceae bacterium SB0662_bin_25
CACCTGGCTTCAAGTACCTTTTAATCGACAACGTCCCCGTCCGGCCGGGCCTCGTGCTCGCCCCCGCCCCCCCCAAAACCCCCCACCCCTCCGGTCGGGGCCGCCCTCGCGCCTGCCCACCTCCCAAACGCGCCACCCTCTCCATCACCCCCTGCAACCCTCCGGTAGGGGCAGGCCTTGTGCCTGCCCTTTCACGCCCCCGAATTGGACGGCGCCCTGAACCGCCCGAAAGTTTGATCTGCCAGTTACACTATGCTAAAATTCTGCCCGTTGTTACCCAATATTTTCAAATTGCCAACCGGCTCACATCTATTTCGGTTGCTTCCCGTTCGCCCATCAGTACTTCACAATCAGGAGGAATCTCCATGTCCGTGCGCAACGCCTCTGCCACCTGGAACGGCACACTCAATGAAGGCTCCGGCACAATGAAACTGGGCAGCGGCCTCTACGAAGGCCCTTTCTCCTTCGCCTCCCGCTTCGAATCCGGATCCGGCACCAACCCGGAAGAACTGATTGGCGCAGCCCATGCCGGCTGCTACTCAATGTTTATCTCCGCTTTGATGAGCGGCGATGGCTTCACGCCCACGAGTGTCAACACCACGGCCGCCGTCCACCTGACCGACGGTCCCGCCATCAGCAAGATTGAGCTGACCTGCCGGGCCGAAGTCCCCGGCCTGTCTGCCGAAAAGTTCGCCGAATACGCCGCCCAGGCCAAGGATGGCTGCCCCGTCTCCAAAGCCCTCGCCTCGGTTGACGAAATCGTCCTTGATGCCGAACTGGTAGGGTAAGCCGTCAAGCGGCCGGGCAACGCCTCGGCATTCTATCGCTTCAGAATAGCAGGAAACGAACAGTCCATCGATATCGATGGACTGTTTTGCCTTCGCAACGCTCTCAATTGGCAGATGACCCCGGACACATCCCTCGATGCGTGACTGGTCACCTCTTCGTAACCATCGCTCTGAACCAACATCCCATCGCGAGCCCCGGCCTCTGCGCTCCTGTCAGCCGCAAAATGACGCCGCAACCGTCTGCAGCTGCGCCAGATTGTCCCATTCAGTGCTGTTCCCGTGCAGCGGCGTATCGAAGATCAGCGACATCGGGCCGTCAAACCCCGCCTCCGACAACAATCCCAGCGAATGGCGAAACTCTTCCTCATCCGGCTGACCCTTGTCGTCGTATTTCGCCTTCACGTGTGCTGAATCGGCCTTGGGGAAGATCGCTGCCAGCTCCTCGTACCGGTCATCGCCTCTGTAATTTCCAAAATCCGCGCACAGCCCGACCCGTCCCTCGCACAGTTCAAGTATCGCCAGCACCTGGTCCGCCCGGTCCGTCGTCTCACGGAAATTCTCGGTGATCACCTGCACACCCATCGAAGAGCCGTAGTCGGCCAGTTCACGCAGGCCCTTTGCGCTCCGCCGCAAGACCGGGTGGTCCAGCAGCGGCGCGCCGTTACGCTCCACTGGCTGACATCCTCCCACAACGCGGGCATGGCTTGCGCCGCAGCCGGCGGTCAAATCCAGCCACGACCGGATCCATTCCATCTCACCCGCCCGCACTGTCCCGTCGGGGTGCGTGATGTCGCCGGAGTCGATCAAGACGCTGAACAGCTCAACGCCGGCTTCTTCGACTGCCGCCTTCAGTTCGTCCACGTAGGCACTGTCCATCGTGGGAAAGTGAAAGTGCACAATCTCCAGCGTGTTGATGTTGGCCTGTGCCAGCGCCGATGGCAGCTCCAACAGGCTGATTACACCGTTCGACGTCTGCTGCGGCCCGGCATCGCCTGGCCCAAAAAGCGGCGGAGACCCCAAAGCCCTGTGCAGGCTCCAGGATGAAGTGGAAATCCGTGTCATGCGCATCCTCCGGTTAACTATCAGACGATCGGGTCAACACCCAGCTTCTCGGCGACTTCGACGATCTGTGACCAGGTCGTATCGTCCAGGGGAATCCCATCCCTTTGACGGCTCGCAGCCGAACGCGCCTCCGGTTCGCCCGGCATCAGGACCTCTTCGAATCCGGGAGCCGGTTTCGTGGCCTTAATCCGACCGGCGATCTGTTCCCCATCGGCAAAGAATTCGTCCAACGGACGGAAAAAGTCGATGTTCAAAAGGATGAACAGGACGCCGTTGCCCAGGATCGAGCCCGGTATCCCCGGCCCGCCGGCCCCCGTCAAAATCCCCCCCAAGTAATCGGTCAATAGGGCCAGACCGAATCCCTTATGGCCTGCCGCCGGAAGCAGCATCCCGCCTTCGTACACGTCGCCCGGATTCTTGGTGGGCGCGCCGTTCTTGTCCAGGGCCCATCCTTCCGGAATCTCTTTGCCGCTGTTGAACGCCACCCGCACTTTGCCCTCCGCCACCGCGCTCGTGGCGAAATCCAGCAGCATCGCCGGCCGGTCCTTCAGGGGTATCGCCACCGCTATCGGGTTCGTGCCCATCCGCCGCTCCGCGCCGCCAAAAGGCGCCACAAGACCGCCCGAACGTCCACCGTTCGCATACGCCAGCGCAATCAACCCCTCCTCGGCCGCAAGACCCACCCACTCGCCCAGGCGCCCCACGTGCCCCGAGTGCTTCAACCCCACCACCGACACCGCATTCCCTCTCGCCTTGCCGATTCCGTCCTCGATCGCCACTTTGGCCCCCAACTGCCCGAAGCAGCGATGGCCGTTGTAAAGCACCATGACCGGTGTCTCCCGCTCAATCTCCGGTCTGGACCGGGGACGCAGTTCGTCCTCGTCAATCTGTCGCAGATACTGCGGGATACGAATGACCCCGTGCGAATCGTGACCTGCCAAATTGGCCGAGACCAGCGACTGCCCTACAAGGTCCGCTGTCGACTTGGGCGTATCCGCGGCCTGAAAGATGCGACTGGCGTAATCCGCCAGGGGTAATGGCTGCAATACTGGCATGAAACGCACTCCGTTTCGTTTAGGAGAAAGGATGTAGAGGCAAGAGGAAAGGGCCCCGCAGGACCTTCATCTCTCTCACAGATTGTTTGACCTCAGATCTCGAACTGGCCTGCCAAAGAAAGCGTATCCGATCTTGACCGAACACGCAACCATAACCGGTTCCGCACTTCACGCACATGACAGCACACGCAATTCCTGGCCCATCCAAATCTCGGAACTACCCGTTCCATTTAACACCCCCTGCCTCGGACCCTGTCTGCTCCCCGTGAGCGAAGTCCGGTTCCGAGAACATCCGGCCCGACCGACTGTGCAACCTGGTCTACTGGTCCCCGAATTTACTTGACCCTGTCCCCGTTCTTGACTGCCCCCGCCTCGGCCCTTCGTTTGACCAACCTCTTGGAATTCAGTACGATTGAGGCAAGCAACTTCACCCGAATCCCGATGCAAAACTGGGCCGGCTTGGGGCGAAAATGCCACTTCAGCGGCTGGTCCGCAGGACACCTTCGAATAGCGCAACGCAACGGTGAGAAGTTGAGTGCAGAAGGCTTCTACATGAACCATCAAACTGAGACCGTGCCGCCCGAAACAGCTCAACGGTCCCCCAACGCGCCCAGCCCCTCGAACGACCCGACACCAGATCAGGCATCGAACCAAGACTGTGCGGCTTCCCAGGATCCCGGCCAGCACCCGGTCATCTCCGTCATCGTGCCCATCTTCAACGAGGAGGAGGTGATTCCCGAGCTGTACCGGCGCATGGTCGCCGTCCTGGACGTCATCGGTCAACCGTGGGAACTGGTTTGCGTCAATGACGGCAGCCGCGACGACTCTCTTTCTTTGCTTCTCTCACTCCGTGAACAGGACGCTCGCGTCAAAATCATCAACTTCTCTCGCAACTTCGGCCACCAGATCGCCATTACCGCCGGCATGGACTACGCATTGGGCCGCGCCATCGCCATCATCGACGCCGACCTGCAGGATCCACCCGAGCTGATCGGTGACATGTTCGAAAAATGGCGCCAAGGCTATGAAGTCGTCTACGCCGTGCGCGCCCACAGGCGCGGCGAGTCTCGCTTCAAACTCTGGACGGCAAGCGCCTTCTACCGGCTCCTTCGCCGCATTACCGATGTCGAGATCCCCGTAAACACCGGCGACTTCCGCCTGATCGACCGCCAGGTCCTCCTGACAATGCGCCGTCTGCGCGAAAAGCATCGCTTCATGCGCGGCCTCAGCAGCTGGGTCGGCTTTCGCCAGACCGGCATCGAATACCAGCGCGCCGAGCGCTTCGCCGGCGACACCAAGTATCCCCTCAGCAAAATGCTCCGCCTGACAATTGATGCAATCACGAGCTTCAGTTACATTCCTCTCCGGCTCAGCACCTACTTCGGCTTCTTCCTCGCCTTTGCAAGCCTGCTCGGAATTATCATCACAACCGTCCTGCGTCTCTCCGGCAACAACGCCTTCTTCGGTCAGGCCTCCACCCTGGTTGCCGTCCTGTTCCTGGGGGGAATCCAGCTAATCTTCCTCGGAATCATCGGCGAGTACCTCGCCCGCATCTACGACGACGTCAAGGCCCGCCCGCTCTATGTCGTCTCCAAAGTGTATGGATTTGGCGATCCCGATGATCCCTCCCATCCGTAACAGCCGCCAACCGGTCCGAGCGCACGCCGCACCGCGAAGGCCTGCAAGAATTACAACGTGATGCAACCCGAATTCAGAAGCAATCACACCGGTTAAAATATGATCCTGCGCACAGGTGTCGATATCGTACAGATCGAACGTATTCGCCGGGCTATCTCGCGTTATGACAGCACCGCACCCGCGCGCAAACGGTTCCTGGGCCGCCTCTACACCGGTACTGAGCTGCGCCACTGCCGTGGTCGCGTTGAATCCCTCGCCGCCCGTTTCGCTGCCAAAGAAGCGATCGCCAAGGCCCTCGGAACCGGTGCCTGGCGAGACGGCATCCGCTGGCTCGATCTGGAAGTCGTTTCCGACGCACGCGGCGCGCCCTCCGTCCAACTCCATGGCGAGGCCGCACGCCGCGCCGAGTCTCTCGGTCTGAGCAATTGGTCCATCAGCCTTAGCCACGACGACGAACGGGCCATCGCTTTTGTTGTTGCTATGGGCGATCAGGCACAAGCCCCTGCATCTCGCTAAAATTCTCGCGTCTGTTCCCGTTTTCGGGGACGTCCTGGGCGCCTTCGCCTTCTGCGGTGCATCCCCAAATGGGGGTGAACAGTCGCATACCTCTGGAGGCAACCAAGCCACGGTCAGTTCACTTTCCAATTGTCTGCAAATGAAGTGGTGTTTCTCACTCCTCTCTCCTCGCATTTGGGCGGTCGGGCCTATTCGGCCCTCCCTTGTGCGGGGG
>VXOE01000172.1 GCA_009840225.1 Caldilineaceae bacterium SB0662_bin_25
CTTAGCAGACTCCGGAACCGGAGAGAGGTCGCTGTGGCTGGGGAACGCCGCCGCGTCTAGGTCGCGAAACTGGGCCGGTTTCCGGCAACGGACAGCGGAGTTGGAGGGAAGATGGTCGTTTACCCCGCTCGACACCAAGAAAAAGCCTTTTGAAGGTGCGGATAGTTGTGTGATCACTCACAATCCCGGTCCTGGGTCGGATCTGACCGGCATCAAGAGACTGGTGTGCCGACAAGGTTTGAAGATCGCCGGTGAGGAACCGTGGGCGGAGGTGAAACCCCGGCTGCGTTTCGAGAACATACCGATCCTTGCCGAGAAGCCATCGGCCTATACGCGAACCGTCAGAGGCAAACCGTCTGCGCTGGCCCGGAACGGGGCCACCATTTTCCCTCAGAGCCTGGTGGTGATAGCTGAGACTGTGCCGACTGGTGCTGGGGAAATGGCGGTCAGGACCATAGGCGGTAACAACCACGCCGCTGGCCCGCCCGCGCCAGGGGAACGCAAGGGCAAAGCGACATGGGCGAAAATCGCACCTCGTAATGGGGTTGTGCCCGAACAATGGGTCCGACCCGTGGTCTATTCGAAAAACCTGTTCAACTTCGTGACCGGGTCCCTCGTTGACTGTCTGATACCTACCCACTCTGACACGGGTGACATCGACCATCAGGGGACAGATAGCAACCGTATATGGCAAACTCTCAACGACATTTACTCTCAACATTGCGGTCTCGGTAGGGCCACCCCCAAGACGCTGCTGGGGTTACTGGACTTCCAGGGGAACCTGACCGCCCAACTGGAGGGATTCTCCTCGATCTCCTGGCTGGTGATACACAACAAATCTGGAGGAATACTGCGAGCGACTCGCACCGCAAATCCAGTGATCATCGAAAATGGCTGCTATTGGATGGAACTCGACAGTGAAGGCGAAGCTGGATACCTGACCGCCTTATTAAACGCCGATGTTCTCCAACCCGCATACGCCGCCTCGCGGATCTCTGATCGGCATTTCGATACCCACCAGTGGACAAAAGTGCCCATCCCCCGATACAACCCCGCAGACCCGGACCATATGGAGTTGGCTGACCTGTGCACCGAAGCAGAAAAACAGGCCACCGCCGCCGTGAACGCCCACGAACAACAACAGGAAGAAGAAGCCTGGGCAAGGGCCAAACGATACGCAAAACGGACCGGGTTGCCCATCCAACCCCCCGACGTGAAGCTGGTCGGCCAACAAAAAGCGTGCAAAATCATCCGCGAGACGTTGCGACAGTCGGGGATCGCAGCCCGCATCGACCATCTGGCCCGGCGGGTCGTTCCCGTCGAGTGGACAGTTCCACCCTCGGACCCCGCCGGCTGATGCCGAAAATCATCGACAACGCCCGCTCTTACTTGCTCCACGAGCTGCGAGACGAAACCGCCGAAGAGGACGTGCACCGCATAGACGCCTGTGTGGGCTATTTCAACCTGCGCGGTTGGTCCAAATTTACCAAGCCTCTCGACCAGGTCACACCCAAAGACGGGCAGCCCCGGCTGCGGCTGCTGATCGGAATGCTTGACAGTCCCGACCGGGAACTGCAACGACATCTCAACGGCCAGGACATGTTGGACAACTCCGAACGGAACGTCCTGTACCGGAACCTCCGAGAGCAACTGTCCCGTCAGCTCACCTACGGCACTCCCACCCGCGCCGACGAGACCACCCTCCTCGACCTGCAACAGCGCATCCGAGACGGACAGGTGGTGATCAGAGCCCATCTCGCCTATCCGATGCACGCCAAGCTGTACATCACCCACCGCCGCAAAACCCGATACCCACATCTGGGGTTCGTGGGTTCTTCCAATCTCACCCTCGCAGGACTGGAGGGGCAGGGGGAACTGAACGTGGACGTGTCCGACGAGGATGCCACGGGCAAACTGGTCGGATGGTTCGAAGAACGTTGGGATGACGACCGCAACCTAGACATCACCGATGAGCTCCTGGAATTGATTGACGCATCGTGGGCGCATCCCAAACACCCATATCACGTTTACCTCAAAATGGTCTACCACCTGTCCACCCCTATTAGGGAAGGGGTCGAAACGCATGGGATCCCTCCCGATCTGGAACGGCTGCTGCTTCCCCATCAGAAGACCGCCTCCCAGTTCGCCGCCGCTCGTATGGCGCACCGCGGTGGGGCGATTGTCGGAGATGTGACCGGCCTGGGAAAGACCCTGATCGCCATCGCCGCGGCTCGGTTGCGGCAGAACAGTCGTGGTGGTAAGACCCTGGTTGTGTGCCCGAGGAACCTGGTCAACATGTGGGAACACCACTGCGAACAGTACGGCGTCTCAGGCAAGGTGCTCACCTTCCGCGGCACAGTGAACCGGCTGTCCGACCTGTACGGCTGGTACGGCACCGTAATAGTCGACGAGTCGCACAACCTTCGCCACCGCACCCGCCAGGACTACAAAGCGATCAAATCGTTCATCGGAGACCATCAATCCAAAGTCATGCTGCTGACAGCCACGCCCTACAACCGGGAGTTCTCCGACGTTGCCAACCAGCTCGCCCTGTTCGTCGAGGAAACCGCCCCGTTGGGTATCCGACCCGCGTTGCTGATCGAAAATGTAGGAACCGAAGAGCTGACCAAACGGCTACAACGCAGGAAACTGTTCGACTGTTCTCATGACACCCTCGCCGCGTTTCGTCTCAGCGAACATCCCTCCGACTGGCGACGGCTGATGGACAGATACCTGATCCGTCGCACCCGCCGCTATATAGAACAAGCCCACGCCCGGGATGTCATCGCCGTCACCCCCGCCAACAAAAGCCGTGTTGTCGTTTTGCCTTCCACCGGTCGTGTCGTGACCGTCAACGGCCGGCCCGCCGAATGGAAAGTCCGGCGAGCCCGCCGGGAAAAACGCTTCGACGCCCCAACAGCCGCCAACTCCGTACAGGCACTGCCGAAGGAACCTGAACGGTTGAGACGCTCCTTCGAAACAATCGAAGCCTCCCCTGGCCGTCGGGTCGTGATAGGCCCCGGGCCGGAGGGAGAACCCCCAGTGGAACTCGAACCGGGGGACACTGTCGAGAACCGAAAGGGACTTCTGGTCGGTGGGGAACTGCGGCTCATCCCCACCCGCCGCTGCAAAGGAATCGAATACACACCCGGTCCCGATGCCGAAGTCGCCTCGAAAGAAACCCTGAACGATGTCGACACCCTGCACTTGCCGCGCTACAACCTGGCCCGTTACTGGAGCGAAACCAGACCCGAACCGCCCGGCGGATACACCGACGACGACCGTGAACAAACCGAAACATGGGCGAACGATCCCACCAACCGCGGCGGCCGCAACCTGGCCGGTTTCAGCCGGACACTCCTGTACAAGAGGCTCAGTTCGTCAGGACCCGCCTTCATAATCTCCCTCGAACGGCACCTGCTCCGCAACCGCATACGCCTCCACGCCCTCCGAGAAGGCCTCCCCATTCCCCACGGAGACTCGTCCACGTCATTGGATATCCCCCCCGAAGACACCGACAGTCTCCACGACGCCTGGGACGACACAGAAATCAGCGGTTCAGGAACGGAAATGCTTGACCTCCCCAATCCCGTCGACGCCTACCAACACATCCGTAACATCAAAAACCCCGCCATCAAATGGCTATCACCCCAACTGTTCCAACGGGAGCTGGAGGAACACCTCCAATCCGACAACCAACGCATTGTCGGGATACTTGACCGCATCGGCGAATGGAACCAGGCTGCTGATACCAAACTCGACGCTCTATGCCGGTTGGTCACAGAAATCCATCCCGATGAGAAAGTGCTGGTGTTCTCCGAATTCGCTGACACCACCGAATACGTTGCCCGGTCCCTCCGGGAACGGGGCGTTGCCGCCGTCCGGTCGGTGTCAGGCACCCACCGCGACCCTGGTGCCGAAGCTACCGCGTTTTCTCCCAAGTCCAACAACGCGGAAGTTCCTCCCTCTGAACAGACCCGAGTTCTGGTCGCCACGGATGTTCTGTCCGAAGGCCAGAACCTTCAAGACGCTCACATTGTCGTCAACTACGACCTGCCCTGGGCGGTGGTCAAACTCGTTCAAAGAGCCGGAAGAGTCGACCGGATTGGCCAGGAATCTCCACACGTTCGAGTCGTGACCATGCTGCCTCCCGGAGGCGTAGAAGAGGTCCTCGACCTTCGCAAACGCATCCGCGACCGCCTAGCAGAAAACGCCAGGGTGTTCGGTGGTGGCGAAAGGTTCTTCGGAGACGCGGCGGAGGCCGCCATCCTCACCGAAGTCGTCTACGAAGGAGAAGACCCAACCCTGGAAGAAGAAGGGGAAGTGGACGTCACGTCCCGAGCCTACGACATTTGGACGGACGCCGAGGCCGAGCATCCCGAACACACCGCCGCAGCTCTTGCGCTGCCCAACGTCGTGTACGCGACCCAGACCAAACCCGGCCAAAACCGGGGAACCGGCGCCGTGACCCATGTGCAGGACCGGGAAGGCATCAACGCCTTCGCCTACACCGAGTCGAACAGTGGAATAGCTTCGGTCATCACCCCCAGCGAAGTGCTGGACCTGGTCGCCTGCCACCCGGACACGCCGAAAAGCCCACCCTTGGCCGACCATCACCAACTCGTCGAAACAGCCAAAACGGGGCCACTGCGTCAGCCAGCCGCCGCAGTGGAAGGACAAACCGATCCTCTCCGCACCAGAGCAGTCGCCAGGCTTCGGGAACACCTAGCCGCCGCTGTCCAGCCGGGTTTCCAAACCGTGCTTGGAGCCGGGGAGGCAGACACCCGTCGGGTGTTGAACGACCTTCACCGCTGGCCACTGAAACGAACCGCTGTCGACATCGTGCTTCCCGGCCTGAAAGAACTGACCGTCTCCGACTTCGCAACCAAACTCATCAGAATGCGCAACGACGACGAACTGTGCGTCAACCCCGCAGAACACATCGGACCACCGCAGATCATCTGCTCAATGGGATTCAACCCCCGCTAACGGTTTGCAGGCGACAAACCCGAGGCGGCTCGGCCCAACCGGGAACTCCTTGCAGCCTTCCGGCAAACTCAGGGAACCTCAGGGGGCCGTTTTGGTTAGGGCCCGCCTGACAGAGGTGGGACCTCAGGAGGAGAAACGTTTCTCCAACACGGCGATAATCTCCGACGGCCGGATCTCTCGATCTGCGGCCAAGACCAGCAGGTGATAGACAAGGTCTGCCATCTCTTCTGATACACGGCGAT
>VXOE01000180.1 GCA_009840225.1 Caldilineaceae bacterium SB0662_bin_25
ACCACGTGCCTCATCGACCTGGTGTCGACATTGGCAACAGGTGCCTGTTCGACCGGGTTTCGCAAACCCACCATCCCCCGTCCCAACTGTTTCCCGTAGGTGCCGGCCTAATGCCTGCCCTCTGCCCCCACATTCAACGGCCCTCCCCCTGTACGGCCGGGCTTGGCGGCCGCCCTCCATCTCTCCACAAGCCGGCAGACATTTTCAGCCACCGCCAGCGCGATTCCCACGCCAGACTTCCTCCACCCCAAATCCAGGATGCACACGCCAAGTCGCGCTACTTGCAATCGAAGTCCGACTAACGCGACAATAGGTGCGGCACGTTCCCAAAAAGACGGCAACCGCCGTGAACACCACAACTCACACATTAGTCGAAGGAAAATACCATGCCTCTACTCTTTGATATGTCCCTGGACAAGCTCTCTTCCTATCAGGGCACCAACCCGCGCCCCGCTGACTTCGACGAATATTGGGACACCGGTCTCGCCGAACTCGCCGCTACCGATCCCGATGTGGAGCTGGTTCCAGCCGACTTTCAGGCCCCCTACGCCGAATGCTCTCACCTCTATTTCGCGGGTACACGCGGCGCTCGCGTCCATGCCAAGCTGCTGCGTCCTCGCGACGCCCAGGAGCCCCACCCGGCTGTGCTCATGTTCCATGGCTATAGCGGCAACGCCGGCGACTGGCAGAGCAAGCTTGGCTTTGTCGCCGCCGGATTCACCGTCGCCGCCATGGACTGCCGCGGCCAGGGTGGCGGAAAGTCGATCGATGTCGGCGGCGTCCCGGGCTGGACCCTGCGCGGGCACATCGTACGCGGCCTCGCCGGCGAGCCCGAAGATCTCCTCTACCGTCACACCTTCCTCGATACCGCGCGACTGGCGCAGATCGTCATGGAAATGGATGACGTAGACGCCGAACGTGTCGGCGCAACCGGCGGCAGCCAGGGCGGCGGCCTTACCCTCGCCTGCGTCTCACTGGAACCGCGCGTAAAACGCGCCGCTCCCATCTTCCCCTTCCTCTGCGACTATAAACGCGTCTGGGACCTCGATATGGACCAGAACGCATACGCCGAGCTGCGTGAGTGGTTCCGCAACTTCGACCCCCGCCACGAACGCGAAGAAGAGGTGTTCACGCGCTTGGGCTACATCGATGTCCAGCACCTCGCCTCCCGCATCCAGGCCGAAGTGCTGATGGGCGTCGGTCTCATGGACCAGGTCTGCCCGCCGTCAACCCAGTATGCCGCCTTCAACAAGATCAGCTCTCCCAAACGGACCGTCATCTACCCTGACTTCGGCCACGAAAAACTGCCCGACTTCGACGACATGATCTTCCAGTGGATGCTCGAAATGTAGGGGCAGAAGGCTATGCCGCGTAGACCGCCTGCCGCAGGCCGCGTATGTAGCCGATAGCGTACAACCTGCCGATCGAAGAATAGCCTGCGTCCTCGTTGCTGTCGCCCTCCATCGTCGGCACATGGTCGGGCCGCAGCACGCCCTTGAAGCCAATCTCGCGATAGGCTTCCATGCACGCGAGCATATCCGTCTTCCCGTTGTCGTGAAAGGTCTCGTTGAACTTCTCCGGCACACCCTTCACGTCGCGGAAATGTACGAAATAAATTCTGTCCTGGGCGCCGAAATGTCGGATAACTTCCGGCAGGTCCTCGGTCATCAGCGTGAAGTTGCCCTGGCACAGGCAGATGCCATTGGCCGGGCTCGGCACCAGGTCAATCAATCGCTGGAAATTCTCGACACTGCGCATGATTCGGCCCAGTCCTCGGATCGGTGACAGCGGGGGGTCGTCGGGGTGCATCGCCATCTTTACCCCGGCCTCCTCCGCCACCGGCACCACCGCCTCCAGAAAATACTTCAGATTGTCCCACAGCTGCTCTTCGCCCACTTCGCCGTATTCAGTCAGCGGAGCATTACGCACCACCTCGTAGTCAAATCCTGTCACCAGCGCCCCGCCCCGCTCCGGAATCGTAGTCGCCGTCCGCATCCAGTTGAACACCGGCATCCACTCGCTGCACCAGACCGGAATGCCCAGTCGACCCATGTTTCGCAGCAGTTCGCAGACCGTCTCAATCTCCTCATCGCGCCCGGGCAATCCCAGCTTCGCCTTATTCAACGGCGGACGGCTCTCCAGCACCTCCAGCCGAAAACCGGCATTCTCGTATGCGCTCTTCACCCGCGCTAGGCTCATAAAACCCCACGGCTTCATGTCCGGATCAGGATGGTCGAGTGTGGACATATCCATCGAGCCCACGGCGTAATTGACACCGCACTGTTTGACCAATGTCCACAGAGGCGACGGCTGCGCCGGTAGCATCTCAGCGATTCGAATCATTATCTCGTTCCTCAGTTCAGGTATTCGGTTGGATTGGTTGGAGTAGGGCGACCCGCGTCCCAAGTCGGTTTGGGATCAATTGCGACAGAAACATAACACAATCTGCCCACTTCGCAAGTCAGTTTGGTAAAATGGTCTGGCAAATCTGGCCCTGCCCGGTTGGACTCGGTCTCCTTCTGCGGTAAGATAATCTCATTTGCCACGCCAGTCGCCAGGATCGTGAACTCGGGTCGGCCATCCCCAGGCGGCCAAGTTGCTTAACCTGTGACATTCTCTGAATGAAAACCGACTGAGTCGCTTCTGCGCGCAGGCAACAGTCGTGCCTCCTCGAATGTACCCGCTGCAGAACAATCGAGCTTGGGAGAAGATGCAATGACGAACAAGGCAAGTGCTCAGGAAACTGCCACGCTGGGAGGAGGTTGCTTCTGGTGCCTCGAACCCCTCTATGAAGAGCTGCAAGGTGTCAGCCAGGTCGTATCCGGTTATGCCGGCGGCCACGTCCCCAACCCCACCTACGAGCAGGTCTGCGCAAAGACCACCGGCCACGCCGAAGTGATACAGGTCACCTTTGACCCCTCCGTGGTCGCCTTTCGTGAGATCCTCGAAGTCTTTTTCACCTCCCACGATCCCACCACCACCAATCGCCAGGGCAACGACGTGGGGCCACAATACCGCTCCATCATTCTCTACCATGACGAGGAGCAAAAAGGAATTTCCGAGGAGATGATCCGCGACTACGCCCCCCAGATCTGGGACGCTCCCATCGTTACCGAACTGGTCCCGCTCGACACCTTCTATGTCGCCGAGTCCTATCACCAGAACTACTACCGCGACAACGGACTCCAGCCCTACTGCCTATTCGTCATCCGCCCCAAAGTCAGCAAATTCCGCAAACAATGGCAGGCCAAACTGAAAGCGAGCTAGCGTCCATGTCAACACAATCCGATATCGCCGCCTTCATCCAACAGACCCCGCTCGTCGACACGCACGAACATATGCGGCGCGAGGAATCCTACCTCGACGAGAATCCGGACATCCTCTGCCAGCTCTTCCAAAACTACGTGGGCGCCGACCTGTTCGTCGCCGGAGCCTCCCAGGAAGCGCTCGACAAACTGTTCGACCAGTCCGACCCCGACGTGGCTGGCCGCTTTGCCCCCATTCAAGAAGCCTGGGCGAGAGCGCAGTACACCGGCTACGGCGAAGCCGTCAGCATCATCGCCAAAGACCTCTACGACATCGATGAACTGACCCCCGACACAATCGCTGCCGCCCAGGAGAAGAACGCCGCCTTCAACCGGCCCGGCGAGCGCCTGCGCCTTCTCCGCGACGAGGCAAACCTGGACCACATCCAGACCGATGCCTTCACCATCCAGGTCACACCCGATCTTTCCGGCCCCGACTTCTTCTTCAATGACATCTCCTGGGCCGCCATGTGTTCCGGCCAGCCCAACCACGAAGAGATCGCCGAACACACCGGTCAGGAACTGACCGACCTCTACTCCCTGCGGCTCGTGATGGAGACCATCTTTCAGAACTTCTCAACCCCCGCCATCGCCGTCAAGGCCCAGCACGCCTACAACCGCACCCTGCGCTGGCAGGAGCGCACCGATGAAGAAGCTGCCAGGGCTCTTGACCTCTATCTGCGCAACGGTGAGGAGATCGAAGAGGCCCAAAGGCTCTGCCTCGGTGACTGGTGCTGGGCCCGCGGCGTCGAGCTGTGCATCGAACACGACCTGCCCATGAAACTGCACACCGGCTACTATGCCGGCCACAGCCGTATGCCGGTCGACTACATCCGCAGCGGCAACCTCTGCCCCCTGCTCGCCAAATATCCCGACGCCCGCTTCGTCCTCATGCACATCGCCTACCCGTACACCGAGGAGCTGGTCGCCCTGGCGAAACACTACCCCAATGTCTACGCCGACCTCTGCTGGGCCTGGAGCATCAACCCCTATAGCTCAATGGAGTTTGTCCGCCGCTTCATTCACGCCGCCCCGGCCAACAAGCTCTTCCTCTTCGGCGGAGATACCGGCTACCCCGGCGCCGCCCTCGCCTACGCCAAACAGGCGCGTACCTGGTTCACCAGGGTCATGCAGGCCGAAATCTCCGACGGCCTCCTCACCGAGTCTCAGGCCATCGACCTGGCCCGGCGCTACATGCGCGACAACCAGTATGAATGTTTCCGCGTTGATGAAAAGAAGGAAACGATCCGCGCCGCCGCGGCACAGTGACCAGCGCTGAGGAGCCGAACCGCATGGCCGACAGTCGTCCCAACATTATCCTGATCATCACCGACCAGCAACGCTTCGACACCATCGCCGCGCTCGGATTCGACTACATGGAGACCCCCAACCTCGATCGACTCGTACACGAGGGGGTGAGCTTCACCAACTGCCACATCACCGCGCCTTCGTGCGCACCCGCCCGCGCCAGCCTCTTCACCGGCTACTATCCCCACACCACCGGCATCCTCAAAAACGGCGACCGCTGGACCAGCTCCTGGGTCGAGGACCTCAACGCCGGTGGCTACCACTGCGTCAACGTGGGCAAAATGCACACCTCCCCCTTCGAGACGCCCCTCGGCTTTCACGAGCGCTACGTCGTCGAAAACAAGGATCGTTACCTCGAAGGCCGCTACTACTACGATGAATGGGACAAGGCCCTCCGCGCCCGCGGCCATGTCAAACAGCAGCGTGTTCTCTACCGCCAGCGCGACGACTACAACGAATCGCTCGGCGCCTTCGACTGGGAGCTGCCCGAAGATCTGCATTCCGACATGTTCGTCGGCGATTTCGCAGCCTGGTGGCTTCGCAACAAGCCCAAACCGGACGGACCCCTCTTCATGCAGGTTGGCTTTCCCGGCCCCCACCCCCCGTACGACCC